>JAFGKU010000178.1 GCA_016928415.1 Spirochaetales bacterium | reverse complement strand
CCAATTAAAGCGGTACGTGAGCTGGGTTCAGAACGTCGTGAGACAGTTCGGTCCCTATCTGCCATGGGCGTTGGTTGCTTGAGAGGATCTGTTCTTAGTACGAGAGGATTGGAATGGACGAACCTCTAGTGTACCAGTTGTTCCGCCAGGAGCAATTGCTGGGTAGCTACGTTCGGAAGGGATAACCGCTGAAAGCATCTAAGCGGGAAGCCCACCTCAAGATGAGGCAACCCTGATTTTTTAAAAATCCTGAAGGAACCAGAGAGACTATCTGGTTGATAGGCTGGAGGTGGAAGTGCAGTAATGTATTAAGCCGACCAGTACTAATTTTCCGTGAGGCTTGACCATATTATCGATTACCCCTTTTGATGATTTTAAGATTTTGAACCGGCGGTTGGTGAAAACCCGCCCGGCGGACCAAAATCTGAAATGAAAATAATTACCTGGTGATAATAGCAAGGGGGAACCACCCGTACCCATCCCGAACACGGAAGTTAAGCCCTTTCGCGCCGATGGTACTGCCCAGCATCAATTTGTGACTGGTTCTGTAAAATGCCGCTCGCGGCCGAATACAGACAGATTGATGCTGGGTGGGAGAGTAGGTCGTTGCCAGGTATTTTTTTTTATCCAAACCATATAAAAACCCTTTTTCCCGATACTGCCCTGTAGATTTATGTAATTTTTTTTAATATAATCAATTAAACAGGATGTTTGCAAAGTAAATGAATATTTTTAGATCCGAAAAAACATTTATATTCATGTTTTTTATTATTCTTATCATGCTCGGATCATTATTGCTCATGATTCCGGCAGCCTGGAACGGTGAAAACGGACTCAATTACATTGACGCGCTTTTTACGGCTACATCCGCAATGTGTGTTACAGGTCTAACAAGTGTCAGTACCGCGGATTTTTCTTATTTGGGGCAAATAATTATTCTGTTGCTTATCCAGATTGGCGGGTTGGGAATCATCAGTTTTACAACCATATACATAGTCCTGCCAAGATCCAAGATTACTTTTCACAACCGGAAAATTATACAGGAATACTTTATTTTTTCGGTTGAAAGCAAGCCTGTAAAAATTATCAGGCGCATAATTTTAACAACCCTGATGATCGAAGTGGTGGGCGCTTTCATTCTTTACCTGGAATTCAGCAAATCCGCTCCTGACAGACCGATCTTCACCTCTATTTTTCATGCCGTTTCGGCCTTCTGCAATGCCGGATTTTCGCTTTTTGCAAACAACCTGGAAAATTATACACATAATCCATTAATCAATATCATGATTCCCTTTCTGCTTGTCACCGGCGGGCTGGGGTATGTTGTTATCCAGGATGTACTTCTCTTCCTTTTTAAGAAAAAGAAAAAGCTGGCTCTCTACTCAAAAGTTGTGCTCCTTACCACCCTTATCCTTGTTGCCATTGGCGCTTGCTCTTTCATGTTTTTTGAAATAAACAATACGCAGAAGGGTTTCTACCTGATTGATCGGTTTATGGCTTCCATTTTTCAGGCGGTAACACCGCGGACAGCCGGTTTTAATACAGTCAGACAGGATTTCCTCACCCTTCCTTCAAAGCTTTTAACGGTAATATTGATGTTTATAGGGGGAGGGTCGGGTTCCACGGCAGGGGGTATAAAGGTGGGGACATTTGCCCTCGTGGTTCTGGCTATTTTTAAGGGAACGGACAATGGCGGGAATTTGCGTCTTTTAAAGCGAAAGGTAAATGCAAAATCCATTCGCCATTCCCTCATATTTTTTATCCGTGCCATTACACTGGTATTCGCCGTTATTTTCGCTTTAACGGCAGCTGAACACCTTTTTAACCCGCTTAATGACAAAAGCCTGTTAAAAATTGTTTTTGAAGGTTTCTCGGCGTTCGCGACCGTCGGTCTCTCGCTGGGTATAACATCGTCTCTTTCCATTCCCGGGAAATTAGTCGTTATTTTCGCGATGTTTTTCGGACGGGTAGGGCTGATCACGATCGCCATGAAGGTTTATGGCAAAGTTTCCGAATATTTGGTAGATTATGCGGAAGAGGAGGTTTTAATAGGATAATGAAACAGATAGCAATTATAGGCCTTGGCGCTTTCGGTAAGATAGTGCTCGAGGAATTGATTGAATCGGAATGTGAAATAATCATAATCGATAAAGATCATGGTGTTATTGAACAATACAAGGATAAAGTTATAAACGCCTATGTCGCCGATGCCCTTAATGAAGACATTATTAACCGGTTGGTACCGGCATCGATCGATTCGGCGGTTATCGACCTGGGTGATAAAATAGAGGCGTCAATCCTTGTTACCAATTATCTTAAAAAAATCGGTATCAAAGAAATAGTGGTCAAGGCGGAATCCGATGAACACGGTGAGATACTTGAACTTGTCGGGGCGCAAAAAGTAGTTTATCCGGACAGGGAGGCAGCCAAGAGGGTGGTGCCCCTTATTATATCGTCGATAATATGCGCCTATCTTCCCCTCAGTAACGATTTTATCATAGCTGAAGTCAAACCGCCGAAGGACTTTATCGGGAAATCCCTTATCCAGGCGAATCTTCGTAAAAATTACAGGCTTAATGTCATCGGGCTGAGGAAAGACGGCGGTGAGGAGTATTCCTTTTTTTCCCCGGAATACAGGCTGCAGGATGATGATATTTTTCTTCTTGCAGGTTCCGAGCATGATATATCCGATTTTGCACAGATTGAATTGCCTGCGACGCGGCGTAAAAGAGCAGGCGGATTCTTTGCAAAGTTTTTCTCAAGGTTTAAAATAAATATGAACAAGAAAGAGGCAAAATAATCAACAAGAACAGGCAGGAATTATGGACGGCAAGGAAAATCTGGACTCACTGACAAAACTCGGCAAGGAGGCTGGACCTTCAAAGGACCTTGAGACCTTTCCCAACCGGTCTCCGGACCGGTATTACCTCGTAACATTGCATACGGATGAATTCACTTGTGTTTGTCCTAAAACATCGCAGCCCGATTTTGCCTCCATTACCATTTATTATGTTCCGGATAAAAAAATAGTGGAATCCAAATCGTTAAAACTATACTTCTGGTCCTACAGAAATGAAGGTGTTTTTCATGAGCATCTCGTGAATATCATCCTGGATGATCTTAAAAAGGCGCTTGATCCGCATTGGTGTCTTGTGAAGGGTGCTTTCGGCATCCGGGGCGGTATCGGCATAACCGTTCAGGCCGAATACACCAGGACGGAAGCGGCCAGAAAAGTCTGGCTTGAAACGGGGAAACAGACCGGCTATCCTATTCTATAATGAGCATCATCAACCTTTAATATTGAATTTCAAACGCGCATGTTGTATCTTTTTAGAGTAGGTATGGTTAGATGCGTCTGAAAACTTTTTTAATCCTATTTGCCTTATCTTTCCTTTTTTCATGCGATTACGTGCCTTCTCCTGTAACCGGTTCCTGGACGGCAACCGAATTCGTGGATTGGGGTTCAGGCACTCCCGTTTCAACTACGGCCAAGTTTTCACTTTTCCCGGATCAATCGGGATATTTTATCCGTAAAATGGATACCGTGGATTGGGACGGGTATGCAGGACAATTTGATGTAAGTACGACTAATTTAACAGCTACCTATATCCAAATTCTCCAAACGGGAATGTGGCAGGCATTGCCGACACCTGTTGTTTTAACTTATGAATATTCTTTAGACGGCAATACACTGACTGTTACTTGTGATGGAAACAATGATCTCCTTTTCAGTACGGCCAACATGTTCGGTGATCCCGCTTTTGATCCGTCTTCCGGTATTGATGCCACCTATATTTTGCGGAGAATGTAACTGTCCTTGTTTTATTCCCCTATTCAATGAATTGGTGAAAATCACTGATTTTACCTATATTTTCCCTTTTACAATATTCCCTGATTCCGTCCAACACTTTCAATGGCGTTTGCGTGTCTACGAAATTGGCGGTACCGATCTGTATGGCGGAGGCTCCTGCCAGCAGATACTGAACCGCGTCGTCGGCAGTCATGATGCCTCCCATGCCGATTACGGGAATCTTTACCGCCTTTTTTACCATATACGTGAGGGCAACCCCGACGGGGCGAATGGCCGGGCCGGATAAACCGCCGGTTTTATTCGCTAAAACCGGTTCCTTTTTCGATGTATCGATTACCATGCCCACAAGAGTGTTGATGCAGGAAACGGCGTCAGCCCCGCCGTTTTCTACAGCCTTCGCAATGGCTGAAATGTCCGTTACATTGGGCGACAGCTTGATAATCAGGGGTCTCGTGGCTGTCTTCCGTATAGACTGTGTCAGTTTTTCGGCCACCGCCGGGTCCGTTCCGAAGGCCATGCCTCCATGGCTGACGTTCGGGCAGGAAATATTGATCTCGTATCCCCAGATTCCTTTGCAGCCTTCCAGCCTTTCAACAACCTGCAGGTATTCCCGTTCCGTTGATCCCGCTATGTTGGCGATAACGGCACAGGAGTATGGTTTTAATTGGGGCATTTTTTCCGTAATGAAAGCATCCACTCCCACGTTGGCCAACCCGATCGAATTCAACATACCGGAAGGTGTTTCGATTATCCTGGGAGGAGCATTCCCCTCTCTCGGTAACAGGGTCAGGGCCTTGGTGTAAATAGCCCCTATAATTGATAAATCAAGGTAGTCTTTGTACTCAATCCCGTAGCCGTACGTGCCGGAGGCGACACCGATTGGATTGGAAAGGCTTTGACCGCCGATTTTAACCTTCAGGTCCATTCGATTTCTCCTGCTTCAAATACGGGGCCTTCCGCACAAACCCTCAGATATTTTCCGTCCCTTCCTTTCTTTTCAACCACGCATCCCATGCAGGCTCCCATTCCGCATGCCATGATCTGTTCCATGGAGACGTAGCACGGTGAACCGTTTTTTCGGCATACCTGATACGCAGCCTTCATCATTGCATAAGGACCGCAGGCGAAAACGGTGGATCGTTTTAAGCGGTCCTTATCGGTTTCTTTTAAAAAATCAACTGCTGTTCCTTTAAATCCTTCCGTACCGTCATCCGTACAAAGGGTAAGGTTAGGTATTATTTTCAGGAGCGAAAGAGGAATCAGTTGTTTTGTTCTTGCGCCAAAGATGAATTCAAATGGCAGGTTTCTGTTTATCAATACCTCGGCAAAGAAAAGAACCGGGCCCAATCCGACCCCTCCCGCCATGAGTATGTTGTGATGGTTCGATGAAAACGGTAAAAAAGTATTACCCAAAGGTCCTGTAAAATCCAGGGTATCGTCTGATTTTTTTGATGACAGGATTTGCGTACCCCTGCCCTTTATTTGATAAATGATTGAACAGATTCCCTTATTGGCATCGTAGCCTGAAAAAGCAAAAGGCCTTCTTAATAACGGAACAGTTGAATCTGCAACCCGTAAATTAAGGAATTGTCCCGGTTGGGGAACGGGCAGGCTTTTGTCCCATTTGAAAACCAGATGAAAATAATCCTGCACGGCGCTATTGGATAGTATTTTTGTCAGGCCCTGTTTCACTGTATTGATAATACCAGATGTATAGTTGCTTGTACAGGGGAGTTATAAATTCTACAGCTATTCTCAATTTGAACCATTGTTAGCATATTAATCCGACAGTCTGGCAATAAACTGCTTATAAACGGTCAAATCAAATCGCTACCGCGATTTTGCGTCCTGAGCGTAGGCAAGAATCGCTACCGCGATTTTGTGTCCTGAGCGATGGCAAGAATCGCAACCGCCTGTAAGTTGGAACCAAACAATTCAAAATTATCAAATTTAGAATTGATGTAAGCTCTAATTTTTCAGAATTAAAATGGAATCGATCAGGAGATCCGATGAATCTTTATTTAATATCTTTATAACCAGTCCGGTGGTCGTGGTATCCGGTCTTTTGATTGATATGTTTTCCTTGCTGCCAATCGTACTAAACACGGCATTATTTTTTGATTCGGGAATGCTGATCATAAGGGTATCTAAAGGTTTATCTATAATAAGAACGTGGTCGATCCCGTATACCTTCAAATCTTCGGTTCTTTCAATACGCATGAATGGACTTTCGTCATTTTCCCAGTAGAGAAGAATGGAACTGTTTTTATTTTTATTCGCTAAAAATGAGAAATACGCGTCCAGACTTTTATCAGACACGATTATAGCGGGCAGCGTCAAAGAGGTATTCCTCTTGCATGCCAATATCCCGTTTTCAACGGAAGCTTCCCCTTTCATGACAAGGTCGTCAGGAATGAACAAACCGTCGAATCCTTCCGCGTAGACCAGGTTTTTTCGGGACTTCATTTTCATCGCGTTACGGAAAAGATCCGGATGAATGGTATTTCTGTTTTTCCCATCCTTAAAATAGACTGATAATTCATCAATTATCCCTGTGAATCCGTTTTCTCCACCGATGATTGTCGTGGCCGCAGCAGGTAACGTGTAAGGGATTATCCTTGTTTCCTGGATATCTTTCTGTTCTCCGTTTAAAAACCACTTAATCTTAAGGGTATCATCCTCGATAAATACGGAAATTGAAAGGAGTATCCTTTGATTTTCCAGTATTGCTGCGTAGATGTTGGAAGGAATGATTAATTTTGTATGATCAAATGAAAATTGAGCCTGTATAAACCTTTGTTTATTCATACTGATTGTAAAGAAATTTTCATCTTCCGGAGACGTGATTTTAAGTATATTCCTGTTTTCCTGCTCCTTGTCAAGGATTAAGCCCATGGATAAGGTAAAAGGCAGGAATTTCCCTTCCTTGACAGGAAGTATTGAATTGTCCACCTGGATACCTGAGTTTTTTGTGATTTTATATGCGAATTCATCATTCAAGGTGATTAATTCTGTGTTCCCGAATGTTTTGGCATTATTAATGATAAGAGAAGGATTTTCGAAATATTGCCCGTTTCTTGTCAAACCTTCATTTTTTAAATTACCGGCAAAATGAAAAAGTGTAAAAAAGGATTCTTTTGGATACAGGCTGTCAAGGAAAGCTTTCTGCTGGTTGTTGGAAACATATAATTCAACTTCCATGTTAATGGAAGATTTCATGGGAGCCTGTGAAAAGGCAATGGGTTTATCCGGAAATAATTCAACATTTATGATATAGATACCTTCTTCTTCGGGTGCATCCCATAGAATTTTATTTTTCCCCTCACTTAAAAGTCCGCTCGATAATACAACTTTATTCTGAATCCATTTTATATAGGGATTGGCTTTATCAGGAATATCGAGAATTGATTTTAAAAGGACGGTGGACCCGGGAGTGATAGACGGGGGAAATGATTCAATACCTGTGATTTTATACGGTGAGTTTGTATAAAAAAAGGAAACCTTTTTACTGACAAGATTCGAATTGCCTGATGAAAGTGAGAAATCAATGAGATATTGTCCTGATTCAAGCTCGGGTAGTACGACTTTTAATTCCTGCTTGATGGGAACCGGCGAAATTATTTCTGAACCCAATTGTGACCCGTCCAGGGCGGATAACTTTATCTCCAGTTTTTCAGGAGGATTTGAGCCTTCTGAAGATAAAATCTGAAATGTAATGGATTCCTTTCCATTGATTATGCTTCCATTCTGTAATGAATTGAAAATAATATCATTGAATTGATCGTCATTTGAAGAAAATAAAAAAGCTTCCTCACAACCTGTTAATAAAATGAGCGTAATATAACAAGATACAATGAGAAGACTGGTTTTTTTCATCAATTCAAATACTACCACAGTTTTTTCTAAATTCAAGGAATATAATGCTGTTTTTCCAAAATTCGATGTTATGATACATATTTTAGTTTCACGTAAAAATGATTTGATAATTCAGATCCTATCTTGATTAAATATTGAAAAATCGGTACTCTTATTGTAAAGTCAGGTTTTTTTGCTTTATCGGCAAAGTAGCTATTTTTTAAGAAAAAGGATTGGTAATAATGATAAAAGATATCGTTTTTTTAGAACCAAAAAATGAAAATTTACATATTTATTCCAAATACGACCTGCCGAGGCTGGGGAATGTCCTGCTGGCCACCATCATGAAAAATATTGGATATAAAACCAGTGCCTATTTCATGAAGCGAAAAGAAATCATAGCATTGAATCTAAAACCGGATTTGGTCGCCATATCTACGATTACTCCCACTGCCTTCCAGGCATATAAATTGGCGGACCATTACCGGGCTGCAGGTATTTCTGTTGTAATGGGAGGTCCGCACGTCACTTTTATGCCGGAAGAGGCCCTTGACCATGCCGATTACGTAATCATGGGAGAGGGAGAGTCCGCCCTTCCAAAACTAGTGAACGTATTGAATACAAAGGGGGATTATAGAACCGTACCCGGTTTGGCCTGGAAAGAAGGAAAAAAAATAAAAAAGAATGCCCTGGCCAACATGATTACCGATTTGGATTCACTTCCGCATCCGGATTTTTCATTACTCCGATATGGGCAGCATAATTTCAGGAATTTATTTGTGAGAAAAAAAATTCCCATTCAAACTTCCAGGGGCTGTCCGTTTGACTGTAATTTCTGTTCCGTAACGGGTATGTTCGGTAAAGGCTACCGTTTCCGGTCTACTGACAATATAATTGAAGAAATCCGGCAGTATGATCCCAGGAAGCATTATTTGTTTTTCTATGATGATAATTTCACTGCCAACCGCCGGAGAGCCAAGGAAGTACTTCAGAAAATGATTGACCTCAAACTGGGATTCAACTGGTCAACCCAGGTGCGTTGTGACGTGGCCAAGGACAAGGAGCTTTTAGACCTGATGAAAAAGGCCGGATGTTCCGCACTTTACATCGGTTTTGAATCCATTGATCCTGATTCCCTGAAGGAAATGAAAAAGAGACAAACCGTTGATGATATTAAATTCGCCATTAAGGAAATCCGGAAAAGAAACATCCACATCCACGGGATGTTTGTCCTAGGCTTTGACAGTGATACACCGAAAAATGCCAAGACAACGGTGGAATTTGCCATTAAGCAGAAAATAGATTCCGTACAGTTCATGATTCTGACGCCGCTTCCCGGTACGGAATTTTATCATTCCATGCTGAATCAAAACAGGATTATCGATATGGATTGGGATAAGTATGATGCGCATCATGTTAAATTCAAACCAAGGAATTTCACCCCGTGGGAACTGCAAAAGGCACAGATATACGCCCACACGCGGTTTTACGCACCCCATCACGTCTTCATGAGACTGTTACGAGGCAGGTTAACGGCCTTTATCATTGGTATTTATGCCAATGCCATCAATAAACAATGGCAAAAAATCGAGAAAGAGTATCTTACTCTCCTGAAATCAATGTTCAGTACGAAAAAACATTTACCTGCAATGAGTTGAACCTATGCTGGAAGAAATTCGAAATGTCAGGCAATTTCCTGACGATCCGGTCCGGAGATGGTTTTCGGATGATTATTTTGACTTGATTGTCTGGTTTGACGGAAAAGACAGGATCATAGGTTTCCAGTTATGTTATGACAAGGTGAAAAATGAACATTCACTCACCTGGTACAGCGATTCCGGATTTGTCCATAACCGTATTGATGACGGGGAACATCCCGGACATTTAAAGATGTCACCTATCCTTGTTCCGGACGGCGTATTTGAAAATGAAAAAGTAGCCGGACTTTTCAAGGAAAGAAGCGGTAAATTGGATTCTAAAATCAGCGGTTTTGTCTATAAGAAAATTTTGAAATACCCGGCGTCCTGATTTTGTGTCTATTCAGCTATATGTGAGATAAAAAGACAATTATAAGCTTAAAAAATGGCCTGAATAGTAACCTAATTTTTATGGAAAAATAGCTTGCTTTTTTCGCCGTAAAGTCCGAATATAATAATTGAACAAAAATTTTTTTTTCCAGATAGAAGGATGTATCATATGGGTAAGGAATTTAACAAACGGAGAAATTATGTCATTGACAAAAATTTTCAGTTCAGATTCATAGCTACATTTATACTTCTGATCGTAGGATCCTTGCTTATTTTTACAGGCGGTTTTGCCTGTTTTTACTGGATCAATTATATGGCAGGAGACAATATTTTCAGTGAATTCCTGGTTATTTATAAACAGGTACCGGACTTGGATGATAACGGAGAGCCCAGGTTGGGGGTGGACGGGAATCAAATAATGAAAACGATGGAATTACCCCCTATAAACCGTCTGGAAATTGTATTACCTCCCATTTTAATCAATAATGTGATTATCGTCCTGATGATCTCAATAATCGGGATTTTTTATTCGCATAAAATAGCGGGGCCGGCCTACAGAATTGAGAAGGAAATAGCCCAGGTCCTTGACGGCAAAACAGGCATTAAAATCCGCTTGAGAAAAACGGATAAACTGAAAACACTGGCCGAGAAGGTAAATTTACTGATAGCGGAACTGGATAAACACCGCACTTAACCGGGTTTTACCAAGAAAAAATACGGGGCTGCCGCAAGGCAGCTTTTTTATTGCAATGTCTTTATTTCTTCTAAAAGAATAAGTTTTTTTTCCGATTATTTAATGTATGAGACAGTTAATTATCATGGTGGTAATGCTCTTTGCGGGCTTTACCGCGTATTGCCATAACGAATATGAATCGGATTGTAATAACGACGGTATTCCTGATCAATGGATTGCGGCGGGTGCTAACTACAATTCCTATTCAGTAAGCACGGACAGGAACTACGACGGAAAAGTCGACATGATAGTGGATTTTAGTCTGGACGGTAAAACCCTGGAGGAGGAATTTGATTTCAATTATGACGGCCTGATGGATACTTTTAATTATTTTGAAAGGGGGGAACAGGTCCGGCAGGAGATCGATTCCAATTATGATCAAAAAATCGATATCTGGATATTTTTGATTGACGGGATTTACATCGAACATTATGAGCAGGACACGAATTTTGACGGCAAGGTTGATAAAATAAAGAAATATGGTTTAAAATGAATTCATGCTGCATTATATCCATGGGATTCATTCAATTGAAGAGCATTTAAAAAAGGCGAAAGGAACCCTCCTTGTTTCCAGGAAAAAGGACCGTAAGTCCCCTCTGATTTTCCTGGCCAACGAAAGGCAGATTCCCGTCCGGTTCGTGGATGATTCGGAACTGGACAGGTGCTGCAGGCATAAGAAGCACAAGGGATTTGTATTTGTTACGGACAAGGTCCTGGACTTGTACGTCCGTGATATTGATTCTTTTTTGCAGGATTCCATAGGGCCGAACGCTTTGGTCCTTCTTTTAGACGAAATTACGGACCCGCACAATTACGGCGCCATTTTAAGAACGGCCAATTTATTGAATACAGACCTTGTTATAACAACGGCCAGGAAAACGGCGAGAAATGCAGACATCATTTCGGTAACATCCTCAGGTGCTGATGCACACGTGCATCAGGCCGTTGTAAGCAATCTCACGCACGGAATTGAAAAGTTGAAAAAGGCGGGGTTCTGGATTTACGGCGCCGATATGGACGGTAAAAAAATATTTGAGCTGGATTTCAAGGGCAGGGTGGGGATTGTACTTGGCAGTGAGGGCAAGGGTTTAAAAAGACTTCTGAGGGAAAACTGCGACGACATTGCCACCATACCCCAATTAGGCGATATAGATTCCTACAATGTGTCCGTTGCCGCGGGTATTCTCATGTACGAGGTGCGGCGTCAGCAGGGATTCTCCCTGATGCAAGAATGACTTTTCTCACTTCCGACGCCATATAGAATGAACCCGTGACAAATACCGGCAGTATTTTTCTAGACAAATCAATGGCATAAGTACAGGCTTTTTCCACATCAGGAATGAAGACGGCACCGGGATTATAGGATTTAAATATTTCCCACACTTCCTCGGGATTGCTTTCCTTGAAGGCGGATGGCTGCGAAATGATGACGGTATCGAATTCCGGACCGAGGATGGACGCCATGACGTCCGCTTTTTTACCTTTTATACACCCGAATATCAGGATGCCCTTTTTTTTAAACAGGCTTTTATAGGATTCCAATGCCCGCGTTACCGCCAGGGGTGTGTGGCCTCCGTCAAGCATAAAGGGAGGTGAGCCGTCAATGAGTTCCATGCGGGCGGGAATCCTCACTTTCTTAAAACCAATGCCGGTTTTTTTCAGGGTCAGCCCAGGGACTGTATTTTTCAGGACCAGCCAGGCAAGGGCGGCGTTTTCCCCCTGAAACCGGCCAATAAGCGCCAGCTTAAAATCAGCCGTGTCGCCGTCTGTAAACAGGATGCGGCACCGTGTCCCTTTCAGCGAGGTTTTTGTTTTAATCGATTGTATTTCGCTGTCCAGGATAAAAAGCTTTGACTGGGATTGCCCGGCCCTGCCGGTAAGAACCCGCTTTACTTCCTCCTTTTGGGGCGCGGAGAACACGGGAACATTGGGCTTGATGATTCCCGCCTTTTCCCCGGCAATTTCCTCAAGCGTGTTGCCCAGGACATCCTGGTGCTCGAGGTCAATCGGGGTAATGACGCTTGCGACCGGTAAAGCGCAATTCGTTGCATCGAGCCTTCCCCCCAGGCCGGTTTCCAGCACGGCATAGTCGCAGCCGGCTTCTTTAAAATAGAGGAAGGCGGCCAGCGTCAGCAGTTCGAATGTCGTCGGGAGCGCGGAAAAGGGAAGGGACTCCTGGTCCCATGTATCTATGTACCCTTTAACGCGGTTAACGATATCCAGGAACAGCTTTTCGTCCACATAACACCTGTCTACTGTTATTCTTTCCAGGTACGACATGACGTGGGGTGACGTGTAAAGACCTGTTTTATAACCGTGTTCCGTCAATGCCGAGGCCATCAGGTGGCATACAGAGCCTTTCCCCTTGCTTCCCGCCACATGGATGGTCCTGTAAGCGGTCTGGGGATTGTGAAAGTGTTCAAGAAGGTATACCATCCGGTCCAGCCGGTAGTTCTCTTCCATGAACAGGCCTGATTTTTTTTCCAGGTTGGTGAAGGATTCAAGGTAGGAGAAAGACTGTTCAAAATTTTCAATTGTTTTCAATGTAAGCCTTATTATATATAAATCAATTCCGGAAAGCAAGAATCCGGACGCCCCCGTTGGTAACTTGATTTTTCCTTGACTATGCCGCGGACCTCCATTATCATTTTGATTAGGATAATAGGAGGGAATCATGGAATTATTGACGGTTACACAAAAATTACTGGCCATTGGGGCTACCTACCTTGTCAAAAAACAGGGTGAACAGGAAGTACTCAATACCATCAAAGGGAAAATACTGACATTAAGCCCGAAACTGGAAATGAAAAGAGGTGCGGACGAGGGAGAGCTTACCCATATTTTAAAAGGTAATTTTCTTAAAACCCTCTTCACCATTGAAGACAACCTGGGAACGGTCATAGCGACCATTAAATTCCCTTTAATCGCCGTTTTCAAGAAATTCAGCCTGATGATAGGGGAAAAGGCATACAATGCCCAGGGAAGCCTGACAGCATGGAATTTCGTGGCCAGGGACAAAGGCGACAGGGAATTGTTCGCCATTACCAAGGATTTTTCCCTCAGGGACCAGTTTTCCGTTGCCGTGGACGAGTCCATACCCAAAGAAATCATCATATTGACAGCGATCGCCGTGGACCAGAAATTTTTTCAGCAGTAAGAGAAGAAGTGTTAAACCAATAAAAAAACCTCAAAACCGTGGAGATTTACGGTTTTGAGGTTTTTTTTGAAATTACTGAGATTTTAATTTGAGTTCTGGATGGTTCGGTTTTCCAGCAGGGGAAAATCAAAATAAAAGGCAGCTGTTCCCATCCCCTGTTCACAGGTATCAGGTGGAAAAGTACCTACATAATTTCCCCTTGCGGAGGGAACGCCGGCTGCCCAGAACATGTACCCGAGCATGCCGCTTGTCTGAACATAATTCGCGTATTGGTATTGCTCGGAATTGTAGAAGTCGGTGCAGTTGTCCAGGTTTCCCTTCAGGTACAAGCCGCCTGTAAGCTTGCTTGCATTCAGCGGAGGTATTTGCGGGTTATAGTTGGCCTTCCCGTCTATGTGCTCCTGCCATTCGGTGGGGCTGCCGGACTGCCGGGCCACCATGGCGTTGGCATAATTTAATACGGGATTGTTTATATCCAGCCAATTTTCTGTAGCGTATCTGGTCAGTTCTATCAGGTAACGGTCACCGGCGGCGAGGTCGATTGTCAGGTAATTTTTAGCTTCAGTTCCATTTTGAATATAAGGAAATGCCTCACGATATGTCGATATGAAAGTATTTAGGGCAGCTGTGTTCGGATCGCTACCCCTTTCATAATCAATCTCAATCCCTACATTAAAATTTTCCGCTACAGCAACGGCATTAAGCGCAAGCTGTACCGGATCAGTAGCCAGTGCTTCATCCCAGTCATCTGTATACGTAATACCTCCAATGGAAAGCATGACCCGTATGCCGGCATTTCTGAAATATTCCACCACTTCCTTTGTCATGCCTCTTGGTATGCCGTTGATTGTGTACTCGTCCGTTATATTATTTAACAATTTCCATGGATTGACAAACGTCAGTACGACCAGATTGACAGAGGGTCCGTTCCCGTCTCCCCTGTCTATCAGCCAGTGGTTTTCCTCATCAAATTTGACCATGTCAGGGTCGGGAACGACGCTCCAGTCGCAGTAATGATCGCCGGCATGCCAGACACCGAAAATACTGATATTGGAGGAAGGTGGAGGAGGTGGTGGTGATGGATTGGATGTTGGATCTGGGGTTGGATCAGATGATGTCTGATCTTCCGCGGATATTGTTACGGTATTGGATTCCTGTACCTGTGTATTCTGGTCCTTGGGAATTATAGCACAATAAAGTTCTATTGCTCCTGAGAGGTTAATTTCCCAGGAATATTCCCAGGGTGCTTTTCTGTCAGTGTATAATAATGTGCCGTTTCCGTAAAATTCCACGAATTTTGCATAATCAGGAGGATCGGGAACGGCTGTGATCGTAATCGTTTCACCTGTAGCGTAAATATTCCCGTCGGCGGGTGGTGATACAGAAATTCCAATTGTTTGTGTAAACGCAAAAAAACTTGCCCCCAGGAGTAATATGGCAGTCAATAGATATTTTTTCATGACTTTTATTGCCTCCATTTTCATTAAAATAGTTTATAAATTCATCTTATAAACATTTTACGTAAATATAGCCGATTTCCGGGTATTTGTCCAGCGTGAACTGTTTTGAATGGAACTTGATTTTTTGTGGTAGATGGCCGATTCTTTTAATTGTGGGCAGGAAATTATCTAAACGGCTGACTGTCGGGGTTCTCATCAATGATTATGCAGGGCAGTATCAGACGGACATCATGTCCGGCATCGAGGAATATGCGGCCAATAACGATGTCGACCTCCAGATTTTTGTCGGCAAGTCCTTAAAATCAACGATCCAGTACGAAATTCAACAGAATGTCGCCTATAAACTTATCGATATGAAAAAAGTGGACGGAATCATCATCACGTCAGGTTCCATCGGTAATTTCGTCGGGAAAAAGGAACTGTTGAATTTTGTCAAACCCTTTCGGTCCGTGCCATTGGTGAGCATCTCAGTTGCCATAAAGGGTATCCCGAGTATCCTGACGGATAACCTGCACGGCATGTATAAAATTTTAAAGCACCTGATCGAGGTGCACAGGTACAAGCGGCTTGCCTTTATCCGCGGGCCGAAGGAAAATCCCGAGGCGGAAACGCGGTACAAAGCTTACCTGAAGGCACTCGAGGACTATTCGATTCCGTTTGACCCGGACCTTGTGGCGATGGGAGACTTCAGTCCTGAATCGGGACCGCGGGCGCTGAAGGTGCTTCTCGATGAAAGGAAAATTAAATTCGATGCGCTTGTTTCCTCCAATGACGACATGGCCATTACCATTCACAGGGACCTGCAGGCCCGGGGATTAAGGGTTCCCGACCAGCTGGCTGTCACGGGATTTGATGACGTCATGGAAATGGCGAACCTTTGTCCGCCCTTCACCACGGTCCGCCAGCCGCTTTATGAACAGGGACAGAAGTCGGTTGAAATCCTTTTAAAGCTGCTGTTAGGCGAAACGGTGCCGGCTAAAACGATGCTTCCGGCTATTCCCGTTATTCGTGAAAGCTGCGGCTGCCCCTCCGTCAATATCAGGGATTTTCTTATAAACAAGGATGCGGTGAATAACGGGAAACCGACGGGAATAGTCATTACCCCGTCGGTTAAAAAACAAATCGTTGATGAAATACTCGTTACCCTGGATGGAACGGCCGAGTACAGGGAAAGGTCACGAAAAAATTTACAGGGAATAATGACCGCCCTGGAAATGGATATCAGGGAGGGTGCCCGGCCTTCCGCCTTTGAAAGCCAGTTGAGTGATATCCTTTACGAGGATTGTTTCAGGGGCAATTATCTCATCTATTGGCACAAAGCCATTTCCATATTGAGGTGCAGCATCCTGAAACTGTCTTCGGGCATTGAAACTTACAATTACCTGGAAAATTTATTTCAAAGGGTCCAGGTGTTTTTCACGAGCATGATCATACGGCGTGAATCAAAGCAGATCAATGAGAACGAGGCAATGAACAATCATTTCAGGCAGATGAACCGGAACCTCAATTCGACTTTCGCCATTCCCAACATCATGGATATTGTAAAAACGGAAGTTATGCATGCCGGGATCAGGAGCGCTTTTGTCGTACTGTACCCGGATGAAATGGAAAACATGTACAGACCGGACTGGAAGATTCCCCGTTACGGTCAACTGACGCTGGGGTTCAGTGACGGTAAAAACCTCATTTCGAAAGATAGCGCCAATGTTTTTCCCCTTGAGCACCTGCTGCCGGAGGAAATTTTTCCTTTAAAACGCCGTGGTTCTTTCATCATACAGCCTCTTTTCAAAAGGGAAATTCATTTCGGCTACATGCTTTTGGAGATTGCGGATACCATCCGTTTTTTTTACGAAATACTGGGCGAACAGATAAGTGATTCCCTTCATTCATCAATGCTTTTCAGGTCACAGCGCCAGGCAGAGAAAAAGCTTAAAAATGCATTGCGCGAAATGGAAAACCTCAACCATGAACTTCACAACATTTCGGTGAAGGATGAGTTAACCGGGCTTTACAACCGTCGTGGTTTTTATGCCCTTGCTGACCAGCATCTGAATTTATGCAACCGGACGCATAAGTCGTTTATCCTTATTTTCCTTGACCTGGACGGCCTGAAAAAGATTAATGACACGTACGGCCACAAGGAAGGCGATGAGGCGATAAAGGCATCGGCAAAAATTATCAAAAAGGTTTTCAGAAGCGCCGATATCATGGCCCGGTTGGGTGGAGACGAGTTTGTCGTGATCGCGGTCGATAACACAATTGAGGATGTTGATACGATTTCCAACCGACTTACAAACGGAATCGACAATTTTAACAGGAAAAAGGTAAAGCCTTACCATTTCAGCATCAGTATGGGATTCGCCAAATTTGATCCCGATCAAAAGATGAGTTTATCCGAAATCATATCAAACGCGGACAAGGAATTGTATAGACAGAAAAAGATTAAAAAAATGCAAAAACGTGATGATTGATAAAACAGTTTTTATAATAGCCCCCTTGACATAATTTCACTATAGAAGTAAAAAATAGAATCAATTGTATTGGTTGTAATTAATTCCAGGATTAAGGAGCATCGAATGAAAAAAATTTTAATCGTTGACGATGATGCTGATTTACGGCAGGTCATGCAGACCATACTCACCGAACATTACGAGGTTAAAGAGGCGGAAAGCAAGGAGGAAGGTTTTAAAGTATTGGAAAGCTATAAACCCGACCTCATGATTCTGGATGTAATGATGGAAACCAAGAGCTCCGGTTTTGAAATGTGCCGTGAAATCAAAAACAATCCTGAATTAAAAAACATCAAGATACTGATGCTCACCAGCGTAGACAGCGAATTGAATATCGATTTCCAATCCGAAGTCGGTGATAAGGACTGGCTTCCCGTTGACGATTACATCGTCAAACCGGTTCAGCCGAAACCGTTTCTTGAAAAAGTGGAAAAGCTTCTCAATTAACGGGTTATTCCGTTTTTTCTTTTCCGCAGGCCGGACAGTTATCTTTTTTCTTAACAACTACCCTTCGGAATATCATTTTAAGGCCGTTAAAAGTTAAAATGGAATCAGTGAGTAAATCCTTAAATTCAAGGATATATTTAATCGTCTCCATGGCCTGGATAGTGCCGATGATTCCCGGTACGGGACCGAGTAACCCTGCCCGTGAATATTTTACGGCCAGGTCGCCGGAAGGCTCCTCTGTAAAAAGACAGCGGTAGCATGCCGTTTTGCCGGGTATTACCGTCATGGATTGTCCCTCGTACTTCAGTATACCGCCGTGTGAAAACGGCTTTCCCGCTTTTATGCACCCGTCATTGATAATGAATTTGGAAGCAAAATTGTCCGTGCAGTCGATGATAAAATCGTATTCCGTTACAATTCCGCTTATATTACTTTTATCTATCCTGGTCTTGTGTTCGATTATTCTTGTCGCGGGATTCAAGGCCGAAAGTTTTTGCCCCGCCGAGAAGACTTTGGATTTCGTTATATCTTTTGTAAAATGAAGGACCTGTCTCTGGAGGTTGGAAAGTTCTACCGAATCCGGATCGGCAAGACCGAGAGTACCGATACCCGCGGCAGCCAGGTAAAGCGCGCACGGCGAACCGAGGCCGCCGACACCGATTACCAGAACCCGGGCTTTTTTCAGTTTTAACTGTCCCGCGGGTCCCACCTCTTCAAGCTGGATGTTCCGTGAATAGCGGATGCACTCTTCCTCCGAAAGAGCGGCATTTGCGACAGTTTCTTTTGCCAGTTTCTTTCCGCGACCGGTTTTGAAATTTTTAGCTATTAGCGACATTTTTTTTTCTTCTGAAAAATGCTTGAAATCATCCTGCAGGTTGACCAGCCAGTCCGCTTCATAAACTGCCTGGAAGTTTGCCGTTTCAACTTTACCGGGGGAATGGTGATTGCCGACGATCAGGCATACCTCCTGGATGAACTCGCGGTCATATCCCAGGTCCTTTAAAATTTTTTCCGCAATCGGCGGGCCTTCCTTCTCCTGGAGGTGCCCGGCTGTGGAATGGTATTTTTTTTCGGCCATGTGGATGCCGATATCATGGAGAACACATGCCGCTTCCACTATTTCACGGTTACAGGAAATATCCTCCATGATTTGACGGGCATAGCCCAATACGGAAAGGGCATGATCGATCCGTTTGAAGTCAGACCTGAAATATAGTTTCATTTGATTAATGATGTCTTCTGTGGTTGATTTTTTTTTCATGGAATCAGTATAGATAAATTAAAAAATTACGGCAAGAAACCGTGTTTTTTTTTGAGGGGCCTGTATTTAATTTTTTTTTTATCTTCATTATAATGGTATGTATGAAAGTGAAGCGGATTGCTTTAGGAATTATTTTTATGGCTTCAACTTTATTCCTGCCGGCCCAGCAATCGATGAAATTCGGGCTTTTCGGGTGGCAGATAACTGAAAATTCAACTTACAAAACACAGGACGGATTCCGTGTAGAGGATGCCCTGGTAAAAGGTAAATACGCGTCCTTTGTTTTTCCGCTTATCCTGCTGGATAAAACAAAAAAGTTGATAAACAGCGGGGAAGTTGATGAAAAAAAGTCTTTTTTAAGCGCCAATGGGCTGTATTGCGAAGTGTCCGGCTATTCTTTTCAAAAGGAGGGTTTTGCCGGTTCAGGCCTGTATTTGAAGGGCAGGCTTTATAACGTGAGCGGGGAGCAGTTGCAGTATTCAATGGCATACCCTGATCTTTCATTATATCTCACGTCTGACGGTTTTCTTTCATACAATGAACTGGTCCGGCCGAAAATTATTGTTTTCCGGTTTGCCGGTTGGGATCTGAAGCCGTCCAGGCAATACGGCAATTTAGCCGAGGACGTGATTTTGTCCCTGCCCCTGATTGACAGGGAACTCGTTTTTGAATCGATGGAATTCTGGTCCGATGGGACCCTGGTGAAGGAGAAGGTGATACCTTCTGCCGTGTGTAATGAATTCGAGTTTAATGGTTTTCGCATCAAACCGGAATCGTTTTTTTTGGACAAGGAAGGTCTCCACATGTCGGCGTCCGTGTATTTTAACGGTTTCTTCGAGGAAACACCTTTTCAATGCGCCGACCTCCTCGTTTACCCGGAGGGAGCCCTTGTCGAAAGGGGAGTGAAAGGTGCCTGGGAAGCCGGATTCGGCAGGAATATGATTTTCAGGTTTGTGAATGCCTTTTTTTCCAACACCAATATAGAGGCCTCGCAATGTGAACTTGAATTCCCGGTCAGCGGCGTAAAAAAATCCGTCAGGAACATCACTTTAAATGCGGCCGGTGAAATGACCTGTGACCCCGTTGAAATTTCCTATATAAAAACGGATATTTTTACACAGTTTCTTGGAATCACGGGTGTGAATTTTTCCGCCACGCATATATACATACCCAAAGCCCTCAAGACGTACAGGCTGGATGATGAATCCGCCGCCAAACCTATGTCTGATTTCATCATTGCGCATTCTTTCGGCGGGCAAAGGTTGAACGGTGAAGCGGAAAATGAAATGGAAGAGGCGATAAACGGATTTTTAGTCCCCCTTCAGCTTCCTGGGGATTTATACTCGGGATTGTCACGTTATATGGAAGCGGTCATCCTGAGGAATTTGAATTATGACAGCCATGCGGAGCTGGAAGCGGCGCTTTCTGCCGGTACGGAAAAGGGTATTGTCCCCGGGGATTACCTGCCCGGTACGGAAGTTTCGATCAGCATTGATACTACAGGGGCGGTAAAAGAGGAATAGATGAGAAGGATAGGATTGTCATTATTTTTTACGGGCCTGTGTCTTCTGTCATGGAACCTCAATGCGGCCACGATCAGCATCGACGATTTGATCAACAGCATTGTTGCAGGGGATTATGATAAGGCGGGAGACCTTGTTTCCAAGGGGGTCGATGTAAATGGCAGGGACAGGGACGGTTTTTCACCTATGATGTGTGCGGTGGGTAATAATGACCCCGCCATGATGAAAATGCTCCTGTTGAAAGGCGCCTCGATAAACGAAAGATATGAGAACGGGAATACTCTGTTGGTTTACGCGGCAAAAAAGGCGGGCGGTGAAGTAATCCGGATCCTTCTGGAGGCCGGTGCCGATTTAAAAGCGGTTAACAGCCGGGGTAAAAACGCACAGATAATCGCCTGTGAGAAAGGTAATGCCGATGGCCTGGATGCCCTGCTGGAAAAGGGCGCTGATGCCAGAACCCTTGACGGGTATAGGAACACCCTTTTAATGATTTCCATTAAAAACAGCAGGCGGAAATGCACGGAACTTATTCTCGGAGGGAATCCTCAAGTCAATCATCTGAACGTTTCCGGCGAGTCGGCTTTGAGCCTGGCCTGTGAAAAAAATGATCCCGTGCTGGTCCGGAATTTAATCGATGCGGGCGCTGATCTCTATTTAAGACATAACGGCAGAAAATACAGGGGGAAATCCATTCTCCCCATCGTCAGGGCCATGGGGAACAGGCCTGAGATAGAAGAACTGTTATCCGGGCTTGTCGACCCGTCCCGCTTACTGCCGGGGCCGGGGGATACGGAGAGAAATGTACAGCTCGTTTCAGCCGTTGAGAGTAATGCTTTCAGGGATGTGGAAAACCTTGTAAACCGTGGTGCCGATCCCGGCGGTACGGAGGAGGGTAGCGAAGGCCTTTTGCTGAAGGCCTTGAACAATGGCAACGAACGGATGGCCGAATTGTTATGGGAAGTCAGCCCGTTGACCGGAGAAGAAATACGGCGAAAAAACGAACTGGTTGAGGCCGCCATTAATATCCGGTCCCACCGATTCGCGTTTCGGTTTATGGATTATGCGGACGATTCGAAAACGGTGCTCCTAAGATCCATTGAATATGGCTGGTATGACTGTGTCAAGGCGCTTCTTGGAAAAAGGGTTGATCCCGATTTTGAATCCAGTGAGGCCGTAACGCCGCTCATACTGGCCTGCAGCCGGGGTGATGTCAAGACGGTTTCCCTTCTCCGTAAATACGGTGTATCGTTGAACAGGGAGACAAGCGGCGGACAGACGGCGATTGGGCGTGCCATTGAAAATCACGACAAGCTGATGATGGAGTACCTCCTTGATTACGGCGCCCATCCCGATGCAGAATCTCCTTCCGGGCGGAGCGCGTTGTACGAAGCCGCCTCACAGGGGTGGGCCGACCTCGCAGGCCGGCTGCTGGAACGGTCGGTTAACCCCGATGCGGATTGCAGGGCGGGAGGGGCCCTCATGGCTGCTATTGGCAATGGATATTACGGGATAGCCGCAAAACTTCTCAAGGCGGGCGCCGATCCCTCACGGGCTTCGGGAAGTGAAGGTAAAACACCTTTGATGGAGGCGTCTTCCCTGGGCTGTTTAAGCATTGTCGACCTCCTGTTAAAATCCGGGGCCGAAGTGAACACCCTGGATGCCCATGGCAATAACGCCCTCAATTACTCCTTCCATGCTTCCTCTTCACTCAAAAAAAGAATCGCCGTTCTGCTTATTGACAGAGGGGCTGGCATCAATGTGGGAGAAAAGCTTCCCGGCGGTCGGGAAGGGACAACACCGTTAATGCACGCCGCCGCGTCCGGCTGGGATGATGTCCTGTCCACTTTACTCGATAAAGGGGCGGAAGTTGACGCGCGGGACAGGTATTCCGGTACCGCGCTTTTTTATGCGGCCAGATACGGACGTTTGAAATGTGTAAAAATCCTGTTATCGCATAACGCTGATCCGGTTGTTGAAAGCGCTGTCGGGGGCACTCCCCTGATAGCTGCCCTGGAAAACGGGCAGACAGAGGTACCCGAATATCTACTCTCGCTGAAAAAATACAGGGTGGATGTTCTCCAGGGCCGGAATTCCGCTTTGGTGATTTCCGCCGGAAAGGGCCTGTCCGATATAGTCGATACCCTTTTACTGAAAGGCGTACCGGCGGATGAAAAGGACGCTTTCGGTTTTACGCCCGTCCTGAAAGCCTCGGCAAACGGCCAGACTTTCATTGTGAAGCTTCTGTTGAAAAAAGGAGCCAACCCCCGGGTTTTGGGGCCCGTCGGGAATACGGCGCTCATGCTTGCCGCGTCCGGAGGGTACACGGAAACGGCCGCGTATCTGATTGAAAAGGGACTGAAGGTAAACGCCTCCAATGACGAGGGTGATACCCCCCTTATACTCGCATCATTTAACTGTTACCTGGAAACGGGACGGCTTCTCCTGTCAAAGGGGGCCGACCTTGAAAAGCTGAATTCCAGCGGAGAATCCTGTCTCTCCCGTGCCCTTGCAAAAGTCGCCAACGAGGATCCTGTAAAAAGGGAGGAATACCTGAAATGGCTTCTTATCAATGGCGCGCCTGTTACCCCCTTGTTGAAGGTAAAAGACGGAAGACAGAAGATATTGCTGGAAATAGCAGCCAATCCCGGAACGGAGATTTTCAAGCACACAGGAGAACCGGATTATCTAAGGTTTTGTCTCGACATGGGAGCTGACCCGGATGCGGCCGACCGTGACGGAAAAATCCCCCTGGATTGGGCCCTTTCGATTAACAACAGGGATTCCGTACGGATTTTACTGGCCTATGGGGCCTTTCCCGGGAAGTTAAATAATGCAGCGCCGGCAATGAAAGACCTGGTCCCGGTTGACAAACAGGGACTGGTTGAATCCGCCGCCCTGTACGGCGGCAGGAAAAGACTCAAGGCTCTTGCCAAAACCGGGTTGAACCTGAACCGGAAGAACGTAAAAGGCGAGACGCCCTTTTTCCTTTCTGTAAAAAACGGGAACCAGGATGCCGCGGAATACCTGTTATCCCTTAAGCCAGATGTGAATATTACTGATAGTTCCGGTCATACGGCTGTGTTTTACGCCGTTAAAAATAACTGGACGTATTTCATACAGGAGCTCCTTGACCGGGGTGCCGGCATTGACGGGAAAACAGACCCGGAGGCCTCCCCCCTGTTTTCAGCGTTCAAGGCGGGAAACAGGCGGATATGTGAAATGCTTGTGGAACACGCGGGGAATAAAATGGCCGGAAAGGATGAGGAGAACCAGGATATACTTATGCTTTCCCTCTTGAATGGATGGCCGGAGTTGAGCGCTTCCCTCGCCGTGAAAACCATGGATCTTGATAACAGGGATAAACACGGCAATACACCGCTTTTCTACGCGGCGGAAAAGGGTTTCGATGAAGTGGTAAAGACCCTTTTATTCCGTAAGGCCGACCCGTCGGTTTCCAATAACAACCGGGCAACACCCTTGATGGCCGCCGCCGGTGCCGGCAGGGACATGACGGTCCGCCTGCTTCTGTCAGCCGGTGCAGACGTGAATGCCGCGGACGGGGACGGGAAAACGGCGCTCGGTTATGCCATAGCCTCCGGTTCCTGTGAAACCGTAATGGCCCTGATTGAAAACGGGGCGCATGTTACTCCTCCCGGCGAAAAGGTCTATCCATTGTATAACTACCTGGCTGGCAGATTCGCGGACACGCCGGATTACTGTGAAATATTCACACTGCTTGCCGCGAAGGAGGCGGCTGCCGACACGCGAGATGAATACGGCAATACACCGCTTATTCTGGCCTCGAAGAAAGGCGCGCTGAAATTGATCAAACTGCTCATCCAGGAAGGTGCGGCCGTCAATGAAGTGGACGCATTACGTGTGAGTTCCCTTATGTACGCCTCTGAAACGGGGAAAAAGGACAGCGTCCGGGAGCTTGTGAACAATGGCGCCCGGATCAATTCCCAGTCCGGGGAAGGGTCCACTGCGCTGGGATATGCCATCCGCTACCGGTACAGGAATTCACCGGTCAGGTTCTATGACGGGATAATCAGGTTTTTACTGGAGCGGAATGCGGATCCTTTACTCAGTGAAGATTCCGGACAGTCCGCCATGAGTATGGCGGCAGGTGCGGGTTATATGGGCTTACTTCTCGACATGAAAGACCGTGCCGCTGTCCTTCGACGTGACCCGGATTTCAGGCGGGCCTTGCTCGAGGGGAGCCTCAATGGAAAAAAAGATGTTACGGCAAATCTCGCAGAAACTTATTTCCCCGTTGAACACTTAACGGACTCCGATGTTCCCCTCCTCAATGTCTACCTTGACAGCTGCCGGAATTTCGATAAGGGTATTTTCGCCGAACTCCTCTCTACCGGTGTTGACCTGGATGCAAAGGATGCGTCGGGAAGAACGGCCATGATGGTCGCAAGTAAAAGGGGTTTCGCCTATGCGGTGGAAATCCTTATAAAAAACGGCGCCGACATGGATGAGCGTGACGGTATATCTGCCTGGACGGCCCTCATCTATGCCGCCATCAATAAGCAGAAAGCCTGCATGCGCGTATTGATAGATGCCAATGCAGAAGGGGTCGAGTTAACGGAGAAGGGCTACATCATCAGGTACACGGACCGGTACGGGAAAGGCGAGATGGAATTCATTTCAAAAGAGAAATTGTACGAGGATTAAAATTATAAATGCCTGATTTCTATTTTTAACGGCCTGTCCGCCTCATCGAGAGGCTGTTTCGGGATAAACCGGACAGCCCGTGACCGCTGTGGCAGCAAAGTGAATACATTGTCTGTGAATTCACCCCTGATTCCGGGAAAGTTCAATGTTACAAAAAAGGCGGGTGCATCCGTAGACAGGAATACGTCAATCTCTCCCTGTTCCTCTTCCGTGTGCGCCGTGATGACGGGTTTTTTTATCAGCGCCCGTTTGTATTCGTTAAAGAAGAAAGTGTTTTCCGTTCTCTTCCTGCCGTCATTCAAGGTAAGGAGCATGAAACAATCGTTCATGCCGGCTTCCAGGTTTTTTGGATCGAACCTCGTAAAATTATTCACCCCGGGGCCTTCCATGTAAAGTGAATGGTTTTGAATGAACAGCAGGCGGTTGTCGAAGGACAGGATTTCCAGGGTGATTTCATAGAAGCCGGATTGCGCCCTGTCGGATACGAGGAAAAGCTCGAAAGCATCCCCTGTTTTTCTCGCCGTTAAAATGGCCTCTTCATAGAAGCGTCTGGCGAAGTAATGCAGCAGTTTCCACTTGCCCCCGTATTCTATGGAGGACCATGAACAGACGGGCCATAAATCATTGAGCTGCCAGTAAAGCGTCCCCATGCAGTACGGCCTCAAGCTCCGGAAATATTCAACGGCGGTCCTGATTGCCAGTCCCTGTTGAACCTGGGCCAGCCAGATGGTATCTTCAAGGCCGGAGGGCGTCTCGAAGTATCTCTCCATCATCTCCAGTATTTTTTCGTTCCCCTCGGGATGTCTCTGGTGGAATTTCATGACAGGTGACAGCAGGTCCCTCTGCCCTTCGTCCGCATAGGTTTTTACGCATTCAAAAGAAGGGAAGGACTGGAATCCGAATTCGGATACAAACCTCGGTTTTATCCTGTAGTATGTCTCAAAGGGAACCCTTTTAAACCAGACCTCCCAGTAATGCGTATCTCCGAAGGCAGGGTCCAGGTTCTCGGGGTCCGGTATTCCCGGCCCTTTAGACGGCGATGCGGGCCAGAAACCCCTGTCCGGGTCCGCCCCACACACCGTTTTACGAAGCAGTTCATTCAACGCGTAATAGTCTTTCCTGTACCTGTCCTTGTCTTTCCTTGATTCCTCGTACCAGTCAAGGGCCTGGATCACTTCATTATTGCCGCACCAGAGCACAAGGCTGGGATGGTTCATGAGCCTCCTTACCTGGTGACTGACCTCCTTTTCCACGTTGGCCAGGAATTCTTCATTCGCAGGATAGAGAGAACAGGAAAACATGAAGTCCTGCCAGACCATTATCCCCATCTCGTCACAGAGATTGTAGAATATATCCCTTTCATACTGGCCACCCCCCCAGACCCGCAGCATGTTCATGTTCGCTTCCACGGCGCTTTCGAGAAGGTCCCTGTATGTTTCCCCGTGCATGCGTCCCGGCATGGCGTCAATCGGGATAAAATTGGCTCCCTTGCAGAAAATATCCCGTCTATTGATCCTGAAAACCAGCGGTGCTCCCTTCCGGCCGTCTTCTGCGGAGTTGATGATATCAAGCCGCCGCAGGCCGATCCTTTCTTTCCATTCCCTGTCATCCACTGTGACCGTGAGGTCATACAGGTGCTGGGCCCCGTGGCCGGCAGGCCACCAGAGCTCCGGATTATCGACAGACAAGTTGCAGGTGATGGTATTCCTGCCGCGAATGATTTCCGCATCCTGCCTCATGGTGATGTCATTGAGTTTTATGACAACTTCCGTGCCGCCTTCCTTCACCGATTCGGCTTCGATATTTACCTGAAGTAGGCAGGCGCCCCTTGAATGGAACTGCCGGGTGGTGATGTATTCTATCCGCAGGAAGGAGGTTCCTTCCAGGTAGACGTCGCCGTAAATTCCAGATACGAGCAGGCAGATTCCCCAATCCCAGCCGGCATGGCATTGCACCTTGCGTACGTGGTTCATGTAAGGAACCTTGTTGTTGCCGGCGGAGTAAGGAACAAAAAAAGGATACCGGGATGCGGCCATTTCAGCCCGCACTTGAGCCGGGTAAAACCTGATGGAAAGATTGTTTCTGCCTGTTTTCAGGAAATTTTTTACCTCGAAACTGGATCTCGCAAACATGTTTTCCGTGTTTGCCACGTGTTTACCGTTCAACCGGATTTCGGCAAACGTGTCGAGGCTGTCGCAGTTCAGGATGACGGACGGAAGTTGCGTGAATTCTTCAGTTAAATTGAAATCCCTTGTAAAAAGCCATTCCTTGTCCGCAAGCCATTGCACCTCTTCCTCGTTTAAGCCGTGAAACGGGTCGGGAATCCTGCCTGCTGACAGCCAGGCCGAGTAATTGTCCGTGGGAATCGTAACCGGCAGCGTTTCGCCCGTATCGATGCATGATAAAATCCATTCGTTTTTGAGTCCTATTTTATTCATTCAATACGTACTAAATGACGGGATTTGAAACCGCATTGAACTGTTCAAACAGTTTCTCCACATCTTCCTCCGCTTCATAGAGTTCCGGAGACGGCGTTTCCTGTACCCTTATGAGTTTGTTGGCGACCTTGTCGATTGATTCGGAATATCGGGATTGGGGATCAAGTGAATAAAGCGGTGTTCGTTTCAGGATGGCATGGGAGGCTTCCTGGTTATGGAAAAGGAAACCAAGGTATTCGAGTGATATTCCCAGATTGCGGGTGATGATATCCCTGAGTTTGAGTCCTATATTAAGGTCTTCCCTGCTTTTCCCGTTATTGATAACAATCCTGGGGTAGAGGGAGGCAACCTGTTCCCTCGCTTTCTTACCGGATGCCGGATTGTGTGAGCTTATGATGTTTAAGAGGTCCAGGAATGAAATTCCGGTTCCCTCGTTTTTCTGCGCCACAAATTCGAGTATTATTTCGCGTTCCCTGCTTTTGGCCGGGAAACTTCTGAAGAGGAGCCGGTAGAGAGTCGTTTTTAAAAACGAATACGCATTGAGGATGGACGTTGTCTCCGGTGTCGTGACGACAATACCGTTCCGGGAAACGAGGAAGAAATCAATAGTGTTGAAGGAGGACCCTGAACCCAGGTCAAGGAGAATAAAGTCGGCCTGGATCGCCTTTATTTCCTTTATTATTCTGTTCTTTGTAGAATATTTTAAATTGGCAGTGCCGGGAAAAAGCGCATCACCCGGGATAAAGGAAACACCCTCGTAACCCGTTTGAATGATGATATCTTTAAGAGAATCTATATGCCTGTAAATAAAATCGCCAATACTCGGGTGTTTGTTTTTTATTCCTAAAATGGTATGCAGGTTGGAGGCGCCCAGGTCCAGATCGATGAGAGTTACCTGTTTTCCTTTTGCAGCAAGACTCAGGCCGAGATTGCTTGTAAACAGTGTTTTGCCTGTACCGCCCTTCCCGCTTGCCACCGGTATTATCATTGCCATACTTTTTAGAATAAAGTATATCTAAAACGGCTTAAAAATCAAGTTAGACGTGAAAATGAAGAAAATTCCTTCCTTCATACTTGAAAGAATCGGAATAATACACCATTATTAGGCGTATCCATAGCACGCGAAAGGTAATCACGGATGAATTCCATAATAATGTTAAAAACCGCCAAATCTTTCAAGGATTATTTATCCCTGTTGTCACTCTGCTTTTATGATCCGGCCGGATGGATTGACCGGCTGTTACCCCTTCCGTCCACAACGAAAACTTATGGAATTTATGAGGGAAAAAGGCTCACGTCAGGAATCATGTCCCATACATATGAAACCAGAATTTTCGGTGTTTTTGAGAAAATGTCGGGAATAGGGGGTGTCGCATCCTATCCGCCTTCGAGAAACCGGGGCCAAATTCGGGAATTGCTTTCCCATATTCTGCAGAAGAATTATAAAGCAGGCATTCCTTTCTCATCACTTTATCCTTTTTCGTTTAGTTTTTACGAGAAAACAGGATATGGATTTCTGGGTAACGTACAGAAATGCTCATTCGATCCCAGGGATATCATGCTCACATATAAACCGCCCGGTGAATTCAAGCTATATACCGGCAGCAAGAAGGAAGTAGAGGCCGTTCATTCCGTCATAGATACCTGGGTCGCTTTCTATAATTTCGGGGCCAAACCGAGGCGTGTCAGCGCTCAATGGCTTTCGAAATTCCTGAAATTCGCCAAGGAAACGCTTTTTATTTACTACGAGGGCAAAACGGCCAAGGCAGTCCTTCAATATAAACTCGTATCAAACAAACCGTTTATAACGTGGATGGAAATGCGGCGCATGGCATGGGTCGACGACGCATCGTTTTTAAGCCTGTTCAGTTTTCTCAGGTCTTACAGGGATCAATGCGAAAATATCACCTGTCTCGTTCCCCCCGGCGTTCCCCTTCAGCAAATTCTCCGTGAACCCAGGATCACAATGGAACTCCATGCCAACTGGATGGCCAGACCGGTGAATGTGAAGCGGATGCTGGAGCTTAAGGTATTACAGAATCCGGTTCAGCATAAATTGACATTTTCCGTCAGGGATGAGTTGATTCCATCAAACACGGCGGAATATGTCCTTGAAGGTAAAACCGTCCTGATGAGAAAATATAAGGCCGAAAATGAAATTGATTTTCCCGTTTTCTCAAGTATTTTATTCGGGGCTTATTCTTTGCGTGAGGCCGTAAAGGCGGGAAAGGTCCGTGGAGAATTTAAGGATGCCATCCACGATTTTTTCAGGAAAGAGCCGGCTGTCTTTTTAACCGAGATGTTTTAAAAGTCCCCTATTCTAAAAACCGAGTGTTTTTTTCAGGTCTTCGACATTTTTGTCGATTTCTTTTTTAGCCGCGTCTTCAAGTTGCTTCTTTAACTGTGCTTCCCCGTTTTCCCATTCCCTTTTTTTCTCGGCGAGAATATTATTGTAATCCGTTATGTTTTCCAGGTCAGTGCCAATGTGTTTTTCCGTTTGTTTAAAAATGTTGTAGAGGTCCTTGTTTTCCTTCAATTCATCTTCAATAAACCTGGAAAATTCTTCCCTCAATTGACTGCTTCCCTTTTTTAACTGCTCTTCCAGGTAGCCGCCGATTTTCCGGCTCAGCAACTCGTCAATGTTGCTGTCTGCCTTGAGTGCCAGTTCCTGTGATTGTGAAAGGACGTAATCTGCGTTCAGGGAAATTTGCTTGAGGGAGGAAAAAATGCCGGCAATGGTTCTGCTTACCGTATCGGCGGTGCTTATGAATTCGGTTTTTAAATCTTTCAGGTCAATGGACATGCCGCCTGTCATGGAATTATCGGCGCCGAGGGTAAGTTTTACCCTCGCATCCATTACAGTGTCAAGGGAGGCTATGCCCAGCCCTTCAAGACCGGAGCCGATTTTCATGGGAACGCTTCCTGCTGTAAAATCCATGGAAAAAATATCGGTTTTCCCCGTTCTGGTATCTATTTCTCCCTTCAGGGTAAAGTCCTGCCCCATCTGCCTGGTCCGAATGTCATACGCGGCCGGACCGGACAGCAGGTCTGGAGCGCTTGAGACGTTGGATAGATTGACGCTCAAGTATTCGCTGTCACCGGCATCCCCTATCGAAAAACCGGCATTTTTTATCAGGAAATCGGGCGTTGTGGCGCCCGGAAAAGGAACATCATAGCCGTCTTCGGTTTTTATTCGGGCTTTATCCTCTTTTGGCGTTCGCTTCATGCCGGCAATGGCATTGTAGGCCAGTAAACCGTAATCATAAAATTCCCCGAGATTGGCTTTCAGGAAGCGCCGGGACATTGAAGAAAAGATGGACCTGGCCTGCGCTTCCGGATTCTGCACAAAGGAGAGGAGGAATTCCGTATCTTCCCCGATGGCGGATGTGATGCCGTTTTTGGCCAGTTCGACGAAATTGACATCACTCTTTATTTCTGCGGTTGTGTCCTGGATTTTTGTTTTTAACTCAACCCCTTTGACATAGGCTGTCTGGATTTGTTCCACAATGGTTTGAATCTCAGCTGGTGTTTTAATGTTTTCAATCTTTATTTTTTTGATTGACTCAACCGATTTTTCCATATCATTGAGGTCCTGCCTGTAAGTTCCGGGTATCACATTCCATTTGTCAATGAGTTTTTTGAAGGATTCATTCGCTTCGGTTATACGGCCCGGGCTTTTCAACTTGTCTATCTGTTCGTTCAATATCTGTCTCGCATCGATTCCCCTGATATTGATTGTCGATGCATCCGGCATGGTAAACGGGGTTTCCTGCTTTTTTTCCTCCTCCGGCTCGACCGGAAGGCCGCTTGTTTTTCTGTCCGTGTTCCACTTGACGCCGCGGCATTCTACATTTTCAATCACGATTTTACCCCTGAAAAGCTCGGCCATGTTCAACGCCACTTCCGTTTTTCCCAGTTCAAAAAGGTTTTTGAAAGCTTCCTTGCTGTTTCCAACCGTCATGGCACTGAAGGAAATTCTTGCACCGATAATATCGAAATCCAGGTTGTCAATATCGGTCCTGGCACTAAACGCTCCGGTTAGGCTCTGTTCGATAACGTTTTCCAGAAGAACATTTTTGAAAAAGATATAGAAGATGGCTATCACTCCCAGGAAAATGAGAAGGACAGCCAGTTTCCCCTTCTGGACAACACCCGTATTTTGTTTAATCGTTTTTTCCAGTTTTTTCAGGCGTTTGATTTCATCCTTTGACAGATCGACCCGCAGTACGAATTCATTGTTTTCATTTTTTATAAAGACCGAATTCAGGAATTCCTTTTCTTCATTTAAAAAGGTTCGTGATAATATTTTTTTTGTGAATTGTTCCCCTGAGAATTTTTTGGTAAATAAAGAAGGAATTTTTTGCGACATAGCGACACCTCGTTTCTTAATTGGCAAATAAAGCGGATGCTTCCCTGACGGCGCCGGCGATTTTTGCGATCAGGGGTATGGCCATGATTTTTTTCAATATTTTTACCTGGGCAATCCTGTCCCGTATGTGCCTGCGATAAATTCCGACCACCAGATTGCCGAGGAAAAATACCGGGATAAAAAGAATAATACCGGATACAAGGCCGCCTGCAACCAGAGTATTGTTTAACCTGAAAAAGGCAAGCAGGGGCGTGTTGCAGATGAAACTGAAAAAACCTTCCAAAGGGGGCCACCCGACGATCAGGTATCCCAGGCCGTTCAATGGGGTTGCAAGCAGAGGGGTTACTGATTTAAACAACGCCAGGGAGACGAATTCAACGGTCATATTGAGCTTGATGAAAAATGTAGTCAATAGAAGCAGTACCCAAAGCAGATTCGAACCCGGTACCAGGGCGAGCAGCAATCCGAAGGCAATGCCAAGGGAGATGTGAGCCGGTTTTGAATTGGCATTGATTGCCACGATCAGTTTAATAATACTCTTAAAAAACATAGCTGACCCCTCCACGTTATTAATAATTATTTATATATAACTATAGAAAGAATTGAGGCGCTGTCAAGTTGAAATGGAAATTAGGCTTTGCCGTGGAGGATTGTGATTGCCTGTTTTCTTTTAATTATCATTCAATCCCAAAAGTCGTGCTGCATTCCTGTACAGGATTTTTTCCATTAATTCCTGCGAAAGCCCCAGGCCGTATAAAAGTTCCAGAGCTTTTTTTTGATCTGTCCATGGGCTGTCCGTACCGAACAGGAGATAATCAGCCGGATGGTTTGCATACATGCGCAACGCCTGTTCATTCGACAGAAGGTCGAGTGAAAAAGAATTCTCCATGTAAACCGGTTTACCGATAAGGTGTTTCTCCACTTCATCCCAGTCGCACCAGCTTCCGTAATGGGTGGATATAAATTTCAGGTTGGGGAAACGTTTTGCAACGTTTAAAATACGTACCGGGTCGGCGATTCTGTCCCTGGGGAAGGCTATATCAAAGCCGGTATGGCAGACAATGAGCAGCCCGAATTTACTGCATGCTTCGTAGATGGGGAACACCCTTTCTTCATCAATTATGAATTTCTGATAATACGGGTGCAGTTTTATGCCCTTGAAACCTTCAACGGAAACGGTTTTCAGATGGTCTTCTATGGCTGAATCCTCCGGATGAATGGAGGGGAGTGGGATAATCCTGTCACGGTTGATGGTTCTTGACCAGTCCAGAATGGGTTGGAACTGGGACGGCTTTGTAGCAATGGAGCACAGAACCGCCAGGTCTATGCGGGCCGCATCCATGGATTCCATAAGGTTGGCTATCGTTCCGTCAAGGAACGCCTTTACATCACATTCCGACTGCAAAGCAGCCATCGCCTTTTCAGCCAGGTTATCCGGAAAAGCGTGTGTATGAAAATCTATTATCATTGCAGGTAACATTACACCAAAGGGGAATTATGAGTCAATTAAAAAATATTTTAAAATACGTCTTTTGCCTTTTGATGATTTCCGTTGCATGGCAAATCTCAATGTAAATTGAGAATTCCTGTCCGTGGCACATTTATACTTGACCCGTATTGTTCTATCCATTAAAATTATTTTAACATGGGTGAATCCACTGTTTTTGAAAAAATAGTCATGGATCTTTCCTCTGATGAACGTCGTGAACTGCTCAGTAAAATCAAGAAAGCGAGTAATGTTTCCATTGAGCCGTTAAGTGCACCCTCCAGAACCCTGGGGAAAGTTGATTTTGTTGAAGAATACAAGTCCCTTGGATTCTGGCAGCGAATTATCTTATTCTTCAAGTCGCTTTTCAGGGGTAAAACCAAAACAGTAGTCCTCGAAGAGGAACTGCTTGCCAAGCTGAGAAAAAAAATAGAGAAAACGCATGCATCCCTGGTTAATTTCCAGCACCGTTGTCTTTTACCCAACATGAAAAGGGAATTTTTGATCCTCATGGAAAACCTGATCAGGCTCAGAGAACCGTTTCAAAAGGCACTGGGAAAGGATAAGGGTGCTTTTTTTGCATTTTTAACTAGTTTTCAGCTGGAATATCTCCATGAAAGAATCCTGGAAGAAACCAACCCCAATGCCATCCTGGAAGAAAATGAAAATTTGAAAATGGCCGAAGTCCGGGGTGAAATGGAGAAAAGATTTAATGCCGTTCTGAAGGACATGACGGAGGAGGAACGCAACAGGATCTATCAGAGTGCCTTGAGTCTTCATTATATAAAAAGACTCTGCTTTTTCAATTTCGAACAGCTGGTGACCAAATTCGATGACCCCAAGCTGGGGGGCTCCGGGAACCTGAATTTCAACAGCAGTAAAAGGGAGCTTCTGGAGCTTTCCGACCTTCTGCATAGTGCGAAGTATCCTCCTGATGCCGATTCCATAAAGGCTGTTTTTCTATTCTATTTCCAGCAGGATATGGAAGGTGCCCTGGAAGATATTGAACTGAAAATGGAAAACATGATCGACGTATCTGAAACCGCCTTCAACAGCGTTCGAAGTTTCAATAAAAAAATACCCCTTGAGGACATGATCAGGATATTCATGAATAATTACAATTACAAACCGCGGCTGATAAAGGGAAATGAAGACTGGTTCGTCCTGTTCAAGAATTACTGGAACACGAAACTCAACAAGGTATTCACCGCTGCCTATAAGAAAAAGAAAATCAGCCTTTTTTTCAAGCGGGTCAATGCGTATCTCGGTGTCGACAGGTTCCCGGTACCGTTTAAAAACATGAAATTCGAAATGTTCGGGAAAGGATACTCGGTCCGGTTTTACCTTTCCCTTTCTTTTCTCTATACGTTCTACACAAGGGTTTATTCGGTGCGAATGGCAAAAACCTTGAAATACCTTTTATTGAACGGTGAGTTTTATAAAAAGGAAAACAGGAAGGATTTTACCGATTCGCTGAATTTTGTAACAAGCATAGGGTCAAAAATACTGGAACTGGATGAAAAACTTTCCGAGGAAGGCCCCATCGGGCAAAGAATCAGGAGTCTTGGAGACCAGTCCAATGAATCGGACTTTTCCGAGAGTAGTCTGGTGGACATCCTCAAGGAAGCGGATGCCATTGCAAAATGGATTATTGATGAAAGCATTACACAAATTTTCCTCCTGTCGCAGCTTTTAAACGGTGTTTTACACGGCCAGGTCGGCGGGAAATTCGATACCATATCAAATCTCATGTCCATCGGCGGAAAGGAAAACAACGACCTGTTGACGGCAATGAAGAATATTCTTTCGCTGCTGTCCCAGGGGACGGAATTGCTGAAAGATGTCTATCAAATTGAACTCCGGGAGTAAAATGCTGTCAGGCGCGAAAATTCACGGGATGGATTACGTCGAACTGCCCTTTGTCGCCTCCGGTGGGAAAGCCATACGGTCTTACCTTACCTTGAAAAAATCAGGTGACATGTCGTTTCAGAAGAGGGGGAAGTACGCTCACCGCAGGAATTTCTTTAAAAAGATTAAGGCGGAAGAATCCCGTATTTACTGCTTGACGCAAAAACATACACGGGACGTTGTCATCATTGAAGACAGACCACCCCACGAATACTACTCGAGGGAAGCGGACGGCCTGGTGACCTCCAATGAAAAAGCTGTTTTAAGCGTAACGGTGGCGGATTGTCTCCCCATTTTCCTGGCCGATGATACAAAAGGCGTTTTCGGTCTGGTTCATTCCGGCTGGAAGGGAACGGGGATTGTGCTGAATGCGGTTAAGAAACTTGAACAGCACTTCAACTGCCTGAAGAATGACCTGAGGATTCTGATCGGGCCGGGGATTGGCGTATGCTGCTATAATGTGGAACGGGAAAGGTATACCATGTTCAAGAGGGCTTATGGAAGCCAGTCCGTCCGCCGCGAGGGAGGAGATTATTATATAGACCTGCGGAAAGCCAATCTCTCCCTTCTCCATGATTACGGAATTAAAAATATCACATCGATACGGGATTGCACATGCTGTAATCCATTGTTTGGTTCATACAGGCGTGAAGGAGAGGAAAAATTCAACCGCATGCTTGCCTGTATCGGTTTTTTCGGTTAATATAAATGGCCATGGAAGAAGTGAAATTAAAGCCGAAAGCCATAACCCGGAATGTAATCCTGACCGGTTTTACTTCTTTTTTTACCGACGTGTCCTCGGAAATGATATACCCCCTGCTTCAGGCCTTTATGGCCATGATCATGGCTTTTCAGAAGGCGCTTCTCGGTCCGATAATCGGCATAATAGAAGGAATTGCCGAATCAACAGCCAGCCTTTTAAAGGTTTTTTCCGGATATTACTCGGATAAAATACAGAAACGGAAACTCGTTACCATATCCGGCTACGGTCTTTCCGCCATGGCGAAGCTTCTTCTGCTCATCGGGTCGCTTGGCTGGGGTTTTGTTTTCCTGGCCCGGTTTTTTGACAGGGTGGGTAAAGGTATACGGACGGCCCCGAGGGATGCCCTTATATCGGAATCCACATCAACGAAAACGATGGGGAAGGCTTTCGGTTTCCAGCGTGGCATGGATTTTGCCGGTGCTACCCTGGGCGCTCTGATAGCTTTTTTCCTTGTCCAGATGTTCCTTGACCCCCTTACCGGTAACCTGAAGGATGTATCCTCCTTTTACACGATATTTCTTGTCTCCATAATACCGGCGTTTATCGGCGTGGGGTTCCTTTTCTTTTTAAAGGAAAAAAAACAGGCCCTCCCCAAACTCATAAAAAAAGAAAAACCAAAACCCAACCTCAATTTTTTCACATATGACAGGAAATTGAAGGTTTTCTTTGTTTCCCAGGCTGTTTTCACCCTGGGTAATTCCTCCAACATGTTCCTTATGCTGAGGAGTATGGACCTGGGCTTTTCGCTTTCCCTCGTCATTCTCATGTACCTCGTGTTCAACCTGGCAAGCACCGTTTTTTCGCCGATATTCGGTTCTCTGTCGGACAGGATCGGAAGAAAAAGAGTGCTTATCATCGGGTATCTCCTGTACGGGGTCGTGTATGCCTTGTTCGGTTTCATTCACAGGGAACTGGCGTTTCTTCTCTGGATTTTCTGGCCTGCCTACGGTATTTATTACGGATTGACGGAGGGTACTGAAAAAGCTTTCGTCGCCGAAATAGCTCCCAAGGAATCAAAAGGTACCGCTTTGGGTTTTTATCACACCATCGTCGGCATATGCCTGCTGCCGGCAAGCGCCATCGCCGGATTGCTGTTTGCCCTTTCCCCCAGCGCGCCGTTTTTATTCGGCGGCGGTATGGCGGGAATCAGCGTGCTGTTATTGTTGTTTTTCCTTTGAAAAATCCGTTTTGTTTACAAACTTCACAATAAGTTATATTCTTGTAATTGGATTGATTATATTTGATTGATGGAGCGTCCAAAGTATGGTAATCAACGGCAAAAATCCCTTTAATATGACAAAGGAAGAAGTATTCGGATTATACCGGACAGATCCTGAAACGGGGCTTTCCGGCAGTGAGGCAAGAAACCGGCTTGGCGAATACGGGAAAAATAAATTGCAGGAAAAGGGGGGGAGAACGGCGTTCTCAATTTTAATAGGCCAGTTAAAAGGGGTTATGGTCTTTATCCTGCTTGTCGCGTGCATGGTTTCCTATGTCCTCGGTGAATTTGTGGACGGATCCGTCATTTTATTCATACTCATTTTAAATACCTTTTTAGGTTTCTGGCAGGAATTGAACGCGGAAAAGGCGATGCAGGCCCTGAAGAAACTGACCGTGCCTTATGTGAGGGTCAGGCGGGACGATGACGAGGAACAGATTCCCGCCGAGAATCTTGTCCCGGGGGATATTGTGCTGCTTGAAACGGGTAATATCGTGCCGGCAGACATCCGCATCGTGGAAGAGTCAAACCTGAAAGTGCGGGAATCCACATTGACGGGAGAATCGGAACCCATCGGGAAATCAACGGACAAAATTGGTCAAACCGATGTGGAATTGAGTGACAGGGTCAACATGGTCTATATGGGGACGGTGATAGTCTACGGCCGCGGTATCGGGGTTGTAACGGGAACGGGAATGAATACCGAACTGGGTAAGATTGCGGGACTCCTCCAGAGCGTAGAAGATGAGAAGACCCCGCTTCAAAAGAAACTTGCCGGTTTGGGAAAATCTTTGGCACTGGTTGCCCTTGGTTTAATCCTGATTGTTGCCTTTATCACTTTTTTTCATATAGGGGGAGTAGAAGCTTTACAGCACGGCACGATCGGGCTGAAGGAAATATTTTTAACGTCAATCAGCATGGCTGTTGCCGCCATTCCGGAAGGCCTGCCGGCCATCGTGACGATCGCACTGGCTATCGGCGCAAAAAAAATGCTGAAGAAAAGGGCCTTGATCAGGCATCTTCCTTCCGTAGAAACCCTGGGATCCGTAACCGTGATTTGCTCCGATAAAACCGGCACCTTGACCCAGAACAGGATGACGGTGACGCGGATCGAGATGCCTGAGCAATCCTTGGATATGAAAGATATAAAAAACACCGTGATGAACGCGGATCTTACGTTGTTATTCATAACCGGGGTGCTGTGCAACGACGCTGTGTTAAGTGAAGATGACGGAACGGCGGTCGGGGACCCGACGGAAGGAGCCCTCGTTGTCGCCGCAGCCGCGGCTGGTTTTTCCAAGGATAAGCTTGAGGACCAGCTGCCAAGGGTGGAGGAATTACCCTTTGATGCGGAAAGAAAAAGAATGACAACGGTTCACCGGATAGGGGATTTGCGGGATGAAACGGTAAAGGATGTTTTTCATTCCGCTCAAATTGCCGATACGGGAGGTTTCCTGGGATTGACGAAAGGCTCCGTTGACGGGATCATTAATGTATGCAATGGGATAGCCATAAACGGTAAAATAGAACAGCTGACAGAGGAGATGCGGTCAAGGATCCTGAAACAAAATCATGATATGGCTTCCAATGGAATCCGCGTTCTCGCCTTTGCCTTCAAGCCAATCAAGCCTGAGGATGGAAATTTGAAAGGAGAATATGAAAAGGACCTTGTTTATGTGGGAATGACGGGCATGGTTGACCCTGTCAGGCCCGAGGTTAAGGATGCCGTCCTGACATGTAAAATGGCGGGAATCCGTCCGGTCATGATTACCGGAGATCATCCCGTAACGGCTTTAGCCATTGCCAGGGAACTTCGGATTGATGCTCAGGGAACAGTTTTAACGGGCAGGGAATTGTCCGCAATGACGCTGGATGAGCTTGAAGCCCGGGTCCTGGAAGTGTCGGTGTATGCGCGTGTTTCACCTGAACATAAAATGAAGATCGTGGATGCCCTTCAGGACAGGGGCCAGATTGTTTCCATGACCGGTGACGGCGTCAATGACGCCCCTGCCTTAAAATCGGCGGATATAGGTGTTGCCATGGGGATTACCGGAACGGATGTGTCCAAAGAATCGTCCGACATGATTTTGATTGATGATAATTTCGCGACCATTGTCCGGGCAGTCAGGGAAGGACGAACCATATTCGACAACATAAGAAAATTCATAAGATATATCCTGACGGGTAATACGGGGGAAATTATCGTGATGCTTTTCGGTCCCCTGTTCGGTCTTCCCATCCCCCTGCTGCCCATTCAAATTTTATGGATCAATTTGGTCACCGACGGCCTGCCTGCCGTGGCGCTCGGGTATGAAGCCCCTGAAAGAAACGTGATGCAAAGACCGCCTTACAAACCCGGGCAGGGTATATTTGCAGGCGGATTGGGAAGAGGGATAATCGTATCGGGTGTATTACTGGGCATCCTCTGCCTGATTGTCGGATTTGCTTTTTTTAATCAAGGTCATCCTGTCGAAGTCTGGCGTACGATGATTTTTACCTCCCTGACATTCTGTCAAATGGCCTACGCCCTGTGCGTAAGGAGTTCCTCGCGCTCAGTTTTTTCCATCAATCCGTTCACAAATATTCCCATGGTAATAGGAGTTATCCTGACTTTGGGTCTGCAGTTGATGCTGATTTACGTCCCTTTTTTTCAGGGTATATTCAAGACAACGGCCCTCAGTCTCTCCCAATTGGGTGTTTGCCTTCTTGCCGCCCTGTCCGTTATGTTGTTTTCGGAATTGGAAAAATTAATAACCTGGATTAAGAAAAAAATTTTACCTTAATTGTATGACCGGTTCTTCCGTCATCAGTAACTGCTTAGTCTTTAAATCGAATACGGTGACGCAAAGCCATTTTTCCTCGTTGATCATGAAGGAAATTTCAAGCCTGGCGGACCTGTCGCTTGGTGAATGGGCGGGATTCAGCGTGCCCAGGGTGGGATTGGATTCATTGAGCGGTATGATGAGCTTTTCGGAACCTTCGGTCAGGCTGTGCAGTTTTCCCTTTTCATCCCAGATAAAGGTTTGACTGTTATTCCTGTTCTCACCTATTTCGCAGATGACCAGCTTGAAAATCGTTTCGGGGATTCCCTGCGAGCACGTGGGGGTCAGCTTCCGCTTCCAGAAATCTTTTGTTGTGGGGAAAAGGGTCATCTTGGGGATGATGATGTTGTACTGCGGTTTCAGTGTTTTCTGGTCATACGTTATAAAGGCGTAATCATGGACAATGAAATCCGTTTTCTTAACATGATTTGCGCCGAAAGCGCAGGCGCCGTAGGCAACGGCATTAAACGGCTGCCAGCCCTGGACCTTTGCCCGGCCGAATTCTTTTTCAAAGTAACCGGCAATCCTGGGCAGGAGCGAGGAGCCCCCGACTAAAAGCACGTTATCGATGTCGCTTTTGGCAAGATTAGACGCGGAAAAGAGGCTCTCCATTGAATGCTCGATCATCCTGTAAAGCCCTTTTTCTTCGAGTATGGCAATGAATTCCTCCCGGGAGATATCGAGAGGTTTGTCCAGTGCATTGTGTTTGGCATAGATCCGTGCCTCGAATTTCTGGTATTCCTCGGGCGGCATCAGGTAAAAGGTTTCCTGCTCCTTGAAGTACAGGCTTTCCTTGATGCGGCAGGCTTCATTGAGCATCAGGCGGTACCAGAAGTTGCTGTGGTCGCGTTCGTCCGCGGAAAATTCGTAGGATAGTTTTTTGCTGAAAAAATCCACGAGCCATTCATCCACCGTGTTCCCGCCGAGGGGTAAACCGTTCTTGGCAATAACCTGGCATCTCCCGGAGGGCGTTACCTTGTCCTCAAACCGGACAACGGCTATGTCGAGTGTTCCTCCTCCGAAATCGAAGACCAGTACGTTTTGCGGGTTGTCGATACAAAGTCCGTACCCGACGGCGGCGGCAACCGGTTCATCGATAAGCTTAAAGCGCCTGATGCGGACCGATTTGGCAATCTGCTTTAACTGGGCCCTGTACGGTTCATAGCAGTCCACCGGTACGCTGAAGGTGACATTGACGGGCCTTTTACCGAACTGGGTCTTGATTGCCCTGCTGATCTCCTGCAGGAAGAGGCGGGTTACCTTCCTGGCCGAATAAGGGGTTTTACCGACTTTTGTCAATGTTTTGAAACCGTCGGCCATCAGGTACGGCTTGAAATTATTCACGAACCTGTGGTTGTTCGTATAACTGTAGGGGTCCAGCGCCTTCAGACCTATTTTGACTTCCTGCTTTTCAAAGAACAGGAAACGTTTGAGATCGCCCAGAAATACGGCCGAGGGAATGGCATGCTGGTTCTCGATTATCTGGTTTTCCTGAATGCCCCGTGATATTCCGTTCAGCTCTATAAGGTCGGGAGCCTTGTCCTTGTCGTTCCAACTGGCCACAACCGTGTTGGTGGTGCCCAGGTCTACCGAGTAATGCAGCATCAGGTGTCCCCTTCGTCGTTGTCGGTGGGAGGAAGTGAACCGTCGGTGTCCGCCAGTGACAGGGAACCGTCCGCCTCCTTTTTCCCCTTATCGATGCTCAGCCAGCCCTTGTCCCCGGCTCCTATCCTGTGCTGGATGGCGGCGATGGCCTTGTCCGCTTCCCGTTTAAATATCATGGAGCGGATTTTATAAAGAGGTTCTATGGAATCATACGTGCCGCATCTTTTAAGAGCGTCGATAAGGGCGCTTTTATACCCGGCACTGTCGGGTATATATTCCTTGCCCAGGGTCCTTTCCAATTCATTTCGCAGAAATGGTTCGGCCTTTGCATCTCCCGTATTCTTAAAATATAAAATAATTTCCCTCTTCACTTCGAAGTCCGTTTCCCTGTCAGCCTGCTGCAGGAAAAAATCCAGGAAACCGGCTTCTCTTAAATGGGCAAGGTGCTGGATGATCATGGCCTTGATATCATTGGCTCCTCTTTTATAAAGGCTTTTCAGACGATCGAGACCTTTCTTTCCCAATAGCCGGGCAGCGTGGAATTGAATTTCCTGGTTTTGTGCCTTCAAGGCTTCCTGTATAAGCGGGATATCTTCCGATAGTGCATCCTTTGATGTGGACAGTGACTTCAGTAGGTTTATTTTCATTTGCGTATTCGTTTCCATATAATAATTTTCCGTAATCAATTCCAGCCTTGTTCCTTTCCGGCACAGAATTTTGACCAGTTCCATTACCTTGTCAATCTGGTCTGATATCCGTTCCGCAGACGCCAGCTCGTCCAGGCGGACACAGAACAGCAGGTTGTCATGCGTGATTGTAAAATTACCGGCATATGCCAGATTCATGCATGATTCTATTATATTACGGGCCCGATAATTCAGCATTGTGTAAATTTCGTCCGCATCGGACTCCCTTATCAAAAATGTTTTATCAAAATATTTATCGCCGGTCTGGAGGTCTTTATCCCCCAGTAATTGCCCGAATTTGGATAAAAAGCCCTCGGCCGAAATGGAAAAAGGCCGGAGTCTTCTTTCGGACAGGGAAACTTCAAACGCCAGCGTAGCAATACTCGACTTGCCGTAGGAAAAATTTTTCTTGTAAATACTGATTCTATATCCGTCAATTTCCCCCTCCACGGACGGGAAAAAGAACCTTGAATCACTTACCAGTTTGATTTTGTATTTTTTGGCAACTTTCGACAGTTCCTCTGAATATTTGGCGTTCCGTGTCAGGCTGTATGTGACGGCGATACCCCCGACAACCGCCATTACTATAAACATAAGGAAAAACATGGATTCCATGGCATAAATTATACCCATTCCGAAAATTGAATCAAGATATGGGGACACGGAGTTTTTGATGTGAATTGATTTTTATTTTTCTTCCTCGGGCAGGAGTGTTATCAGTTTGTCGATGATTTTTTCATTGTCGACGGTGGCTTCCAGGATTTTTTCGATGGATGTATTGATCCCGTCTATGGTTGCCACGAGCGTGTTCACCGTTTCCGTCCCCGATTCCGTCTGGGTCAGGAGGCTTGACATCGACCGGCTTACCTCGTTGGCGCTTTCATCGAGGCTTTCATTCAGGGATTTTATGTTTTCCGATCTGCCTTCAATTTCTTCTGCTAAATCAAGCGTTTCCCGGAATCCGTTGGTCAGCTGTGTGTTCAGGTCCGCTATCTGCCGGATGCTCTCCGACGATGCCGTGGCGCCGCTGCTTATCTGCTTGAATTGAGACCGGCTGATGCTGGTAAGGTCAACGCTCTGTTCAATCACTTCGTTCATCTGTTTGAGCAGGCTGTTTATCAATGAAGTATTTTTAGCGGCATTCTCAGCCAGTTTCCTGATTTCGGCGGCTACGACATTGAAGCTCTTGCCCGTCTCACCCGCGCGCGCGGCCGTTATCGAGGCATTCATGGAAAGCAGGTTTGTCCTGTCGGCGATATCCTGGATCAGGACTATGGACTTGGTTATGTCGTTTGAAACCTCCCTGACCTTGTTTATGGTCAGTTCCACGCTCATCAGGTTTACTTCCCCTTTTTTGGATTCCTGCAGGAGGTTTTGAGTCTTATTGTCCGAATTCCTGGAAAGGGCCCCGATGGTATCAACACTGCTTTTGATTTTCATCACCGTTTCCCTGTTCTTTGCAATGGAGTCCTTTTGACCGGTAAGGAGCTGCCTGATTTCATTCTGGAGGTCAAGCATACCGGCCGCTTTCTCGCTGGATAATTTGACATGTACGAGTTGATCATTGAAAACCCCGGCAACGGAGGATGACCTTTGCATACCCGACTCTATATTTTCCTTGATATCGGCTATCGATTGCTTGATCCTGATTCCCATTTCACGGACCGACCCGGACACTTTTTGGGATTCGGTGAGAATGGCATCCAGCGTGTTTTTTTGTTCCTCCATTTTATTGCTGTAATTATGCACATCCCTGACCATCCTGTCATGAATGCGGCTTATAAACCAGATGGAGATGGTAACGGCCATGTATCCCGCTACCTTGTAGATGAGCATCCGTGTACCCAGGATGCCTTCTTTAAGATAAATTTCATTGGGAGTGTTTAAAATCGGCACCCCTTTAACAATGAGAATGGTTATAAAAACACCTTCGATAACAGTGAGAAGGCCTCCTGAAACCAATGGCAGCCATTGGCTGTTTACGGCACCCGAGGCGATGACCACGCCTATGGCGGTAAACATAAGGCCGGTATGTTCTATGCCGTAATCGGGCGGCGAGTTCGAGGCAAAACTGTACAGGAATACGACCAGCTGCACGGAGAGAATATCGAGAATAAATACGATGTATCTGAAAATGTTTTTCTGATTATTCCTTAAGTGAATGATCCATAATAAGACCGTTGTGAAAATATTGGAAGCAATGATCAGGATGGCACCTATTTTGGTAATGCCTTCCAGTTGGGCGATAATGCTTAAAACGCTCGTTATTATCAGGAGGGCAATACTTGACTTGAGAAAAACACCGAAACGTTCGCTTCTTACAAGTGCCTTCTGGACAATTTGCCTGCTCGTCAGTTCAGATTGTTTCATATATATACAATAGATTGTAGGCAAAACAGAATTATAAGTCAAATTATTATTAAAAAGCTGCAGCCGGGGTGAGCTGCAGCTTTCATCAAAGGAGTTAAAAAATGTTACCCAGGCATCTTTGAAAGGAGATGCCTGCCGTAAAATAAGAAGAGGAAAAACTCGAGGTTCGTTCCTTATTGCCGATAGATCAGCAATGGGGGGGTTTAATGGAACGGACCCTTGCAATTTCCATAAAAATCTTCCCTTACCATACAATACCCCGCATTCCTGAACCCCGCCTTATATTTTATGCGGTTTCTCTTTGTTTTTCTGGGAAAAATCGCTACTGCGATTTCGGGTCTTGTGCGAAGCAAAAAAAAGACTGCCTTGAAAAAGGACAGTCTTTTTTTGTTCATGTTTTAGTGAAATTATATCAGAACACTTCAAATTCAAATAAGGAATAACCCCAGGATGTTCCGCGTTGAACGCCATCTATTTTGACATATCGCCCTTCGGTTCCTGCCGGTATTTCATAGGTATTTTTTCCTTCTTTGCCATTTGACACTTCAAGAACAGTATTCCAGTTTTCAGCGTCATCGGAAACCTGAATATTGTATACTTTACCGAATGCGGCTTCCCAGGTGAGCTGGACCGTTTTGATCGGCGTTTTTGACCCGAGGTCGACATAGATCCAGCCAACATCAGGATTTTCATCATTCTGCCAGTCCGTTGACCAGCGGGACTTCTTATTGCCGTCTATAGTGTTTTCTGGGCCTAATGTATCACTTTCAACGGATGAGGCAACGGCTGTTTTTCCCAAAGCCAGATTTACGGCTTCAGCTGGTGATGAAACACAGCTGATAATAGCCACTGCGGCGAGGCCGACAAATAATGAGATAATTAACATGCTTTTTTTATTCATATTCTCTCCTTAATGAGTTTTTGATCGGGTAATTTTAAATTAATCGCTCTTAAAAAAAAAGAGGAAGATTTTGCTAATCATAGTACTATCTTGTGCTCTTTTTGGTGTTTATTTCTGTGTATTGCAATAAATACTATATTTTAGAGATATTTTCAACTATCTTGACAACAAGGGCAATAAGTGAAAAACTTTTCCAAAGAGGTCAGGTAATGAAATATTATGACTCCATTCTCAAACTCATAGGCGGTTCTCCCCTGGTTCGGATAAACAAGCTTAACCCGAATCCAAAAGTCCTCCTGCTTGCCAAGCTCGAAAAATTCAATCCGGGAGGTTCCGTCAAGGACAGGATTGCCTTAAATATGATAGAAGCGGCCGAGAAGGACGGGCGGCTGACAAGGGATAAGATCATAATAGAACCGAGTTCAGGAAATACCGGCATCGGTCTGGCTCTTGTATGCGCGGTGAAGGGATACGCGCTGGAAATCGTTATGCCGGACAGCATGTCCATTGAGAGACGTAAAATCATGATTGCCCACGGCGCCAAAATAACACTCGTACCTGGAAAAGAAGGAATGAACGGAGCGGAGGATTATGTCCGGAAAGCCGTCGCCGATAATCCTGAAAAGTATTTTTACCTGAATCAGTATGCCAATCCAAACAATCCGCTGGCCCATTATCAATTTACTGCCGGAGAAATATGGAATGACCTGGACGGATCAGTGGATGTTTTTGTTGCGGGAATTGGAACCACGGGAACGCTGATGGGTATCTCGAAACGTCTGAAGGAATTGAATCCCTCTGTCCGGATAATAGGCGTGGAGCCGGTTGAAGGTGAAATCATCCAGGGATTGAAAAATCTTAAAAAATCCTACGTGCCCGGGATATATGATGAAAAAATGCTTGATCAAAAAGTGTATGCAGGGGCGGATGAAGCCGAACACACTTCAAGGCTGTTAACGTTACGGGAAGGTATTTTTTCCGGGATTTCTTCGGGCGCCATAATGCATGCGGCAATTGAGGTTGTCCGGCAGATGGCAAAGGGAACCGTTGTCGCCCTGCTTCCTGACGGTGGAGAAAAATACATATCACACACCCTTTATTCGCCGGGGAAATGCCTGGAATGCACAAAAAAATGCAAGTTGGCCACGATTTGGGATGACGAATATATAAAATCCATCTCCTCCTGGTGGAAGGATTAATACCCTTCAATGAAAATCACCGTTACGGAAGATAATGCCGGGCAAAGGCTTGATCAATTCCTGATGCAGGCCTTGAAAGACGTTCCCAGGGCCGGTATTTACTCGGCATTGAGGAAGGGAAGGGTAGCGGTCAATGGCAAAAAAAACAAGGACCCTAAATTGAGGGTTATTATCGGGGATGAGGTTGAATTCAAGACGTACTACAGCAGCACATACGACCATTCCGGAGTTGTTCCTGTAAAACAGCATTTTGAAGTTGTTTATGAGGATGATTATTTCATGGTAATCAATAAACCGCGCGGTATCGCCGTTCATCCCGGTAAAAATCTTTCTTCGGGGACTTTGCTTAGCGGTCTTGCTTATTACGGGAATGATAAAGGTTTTTCCCCTTTCCTGACCCACAGGCTTGACCGTGATACCTCGGGCCTCCTTATCGTGGCAAAATCCAGGGAATCGGCCAGGGAAATAAACCTTCTTTTTAACCGGCAAAAAGTTGATAAAGAGTATTTTGCCGTTATATTCGGAAAGTCGCCGGAACGGGACGTTATATCGGAATCTCTTGAAGGACGCCGGGCAGTCACCGAGTATGTCCTGGAAGGCTGGACTGCCTGGAAGGAAGGCGGCTTAAGCCTGCTGCGAATTAAACCTGGCACGGGTAAAAAGCACCAGATAAGACGTCATTTATCCGGTGCCGGTCTCCCTTTGGCCGGAGATAAAGAATACGGTATATGGAGCTTGAACAGGGAATTTTCCAGGGAGTACGGAATTAAGGGATTTCTTCTCTGCTGTACCTCCCTTTCCTTCCCGCATCCCTATGAATCCAGGGTATGCCGTTTTACAATCAAGCTGCCTGAAGTTTTTATCCGGTTATTTCCCGGCTTCGGTTAAAATCTCCGTTATATTCAGATTACCCGGAATTTACCGGGTTTGCCTATTACTGCAACAGAGCTGTCTTTTTTTCCGAAAAGTAAATATTGTCGAAGAAGTAGGTACCCGCATTCCACTCACCGATACGGATTTCTTTAATCGCCTTTCTATCGAGAGAGGATAATGCCCGCAGCGACAGGGTTATTTTAACCCATGTATTTTTTTTCGATTTTATATCGACCCATCCGCTCCAAATGGCTTCGGATTCATCCAATACGGTCACCTTGTGCGTATTGGCGCCTTGTGTATCGAGTATGTAAAAATTGAGGTATGAGTAATCCGATGTGTCAATGGCTGAACCGTCATTGGAGGTAACGATGACACATTGAGAGGATTCTCCCGGGTCACCGGTTGTTTCAAATGATAATTTAGCACATTGGGTGCTATTTGAATCGATTCCGCTTTTATCAAGATCAACCATGGCACTATCACCTGCGGCCAATCCCTGACCGCTTTCAAAATCCTGAAATATCTTGACTTTCCCTTGCTGATTGGATGAGGGGCCACTCACGCATGACAGTATTAATAAACTTAAAGCAAATAAAAGCACAGGGAAAAGTATTGTTTCTAATTTCATTTATAGTCCTCCTTTAAATTATTATTTTATCGTAATGGCGTTTTACAGAGTTGACAAGAGAAAATTTTTGTCAAAGGTCTTTCTATTTTGTGATTTCGGAATTTTTTATCTGTCAGTTCATTTTATCTTGCCTTTTCCATGAATCGCGTGGTATTTCACCTTCTTTTATCTTGAAAGGATATCGGTCACCTTTTTCTGTCAAGATATAAAATATTGTTCCTGGTCATTAAAAAATGTAAAAAATAATTGATTTTAAATAGGGATTTTGATAAAAATGTAATAGTTCAGCTGTAAAACGGTTCAGGATTCACTTGCATGGCTTGAAGGAAAGGACGTGATGGTATGGAGAAAAAAAGTCTATTAAACGAAATCAGGATATCGGCAACCGATATATTCTGGCTCATTCCCTTTATATTGACCCTTTTATGGACCATTGATTCATTTTTATCCATTTTTGTCACGGGTTTTTCACCGTTTGATGCCTGGGTGCTGGTATCCATTATCATAAAGATTGGATTTACTGCGGCGAATTTCTATTTTCTCTGGGAATTATTCATTCGAAAGAACATTAAAAAGTATGCCATTTTTCAAATGTACGTCGGGTATGCTGTAGTCGGGGTATACGTAAGTTATGCGCTGCCCCGTCTTTCCTGGGAAATGCAGAATCTATTGACTCCCGACCGGGTTTTTGACCTCTGGGTACTCAGCTTTATTTCTACGGTATTTCCGGCTGTCACTTATTTAATGGTCCGGTTTCATGTTACCAGAATAAAATGGGGAGTCATAACGGAAAAGGACTGGAAGGAACGGAAGGCCAAAAAGAAAGCCAAGGCCAAAAAGAAAAGAAGCATTCCTGAGATAATTGAAGAATACGTCCATGTCGTGATTCAGGCCATCATAATGGTAATCATCCTGCAGCACTTTCTTTTCCAGCTGTATGAAATTCCCAGTGAGTCGATGGTTCCCACCTTTCTGATAAGAGATAAAACGTTCGTTACAAAATTCCAGTCGGGACCGACAATACCCCTTACCGAATTACGTCTGCCGACATTAATAAAACCGCAACGGGGGAATGTAGTCGTTTTCGAGAGCCCGGATTATACGCAGCCTTCCCTGGTAAAGCTTTTGTTCCAGCAGCTCGTTTTTTACCTTACGCTGGGAAACCTTGATATTGACCAGGATGAAGCGGGCAACACGCGTGTGCATTTTGTTGTCAAGCGTTTGATAGGCGTTCCCGGTGATAAATTGATGATGATAGACGATACGGTTTATATAAGGAATCAAGGAGACAGTGACTTCAAAAAACTTGAAATCGATGATGAGAAATATTCTCAAACGGATTTATATAATGAAGACATGGGTATACTCAGCAGGATCTCCCATGTACCCATCGATATCAATATGAGGAATTTGCTGGGTGAATGGGACGATTATAAAGCGGGTAATTCCATAGGTTATTTCGCAAACCGGCTCGAGGAAAGGTGGAAACAGTATAAACTGAAGCTTAAGAATGTTACGGACGCAAATATCCGGCGATTTGAGGCGGTGATCAAGGAATTATTCTTTCCCCTAGACACGGTTGATTATGTGAAGATCAGGGATGGCCTGGCGGGAGATAACGTTAAATTTTACCAATGGGTCAGCTCTTATTTGTATTACCTTCCGCAAACCACTGAAATAAGGCGCAAGTACTTCGGTAAACTTGAAAATAAATTCGGCTTTATCAGTGTGGACCTGCGGTTTTTCATTTCCTTCATAGGGGACATCGGTGAACAGGCCTTTTTTGAAAAATTTATTGACGCCGGCCTGTATTCCCGTAATGTGAATGAAACGGGAGAGCTTAACCGTTTTGAAGAAGACAGTATCAAATTAAACCTGCAGGTAAAAAGTTACATTTTAGACAGGTTCAATGTGTATCTTGATATCATGAACCAGCCTGAGCCTTCACTGGACGTTTTCGATACAGATACGGAAGTCAAGCTGATGTTTGATAACATGCTGAACTTGTATTTCAGATATTTGAGGTTGTATGATTACCGGAACTTCCCTGAGTTTCCCGCCGGAAAAGACAATTATATACCGGAAGGAAAATACTTTCTGATGGGTGACAACAGGTATAATTCTCTGGATTTCAGGTATTACCATGGTAATAGTTTTATTCGTAATTTAACGGAACATGATGCTTATCCATGCCGGTATGAATCCAATCTGCAGCCGTTCCTCCTGCCGGAGGAGAATATACTGGGATTTGCCGTTGCCAGAATCTGGCCTCTAGACAGGATGGGCATTATTTCTGATTGAAAACACCAATAACCGTTTATTCAACCTTGAGGTTGACTCTTTTTATTGTAATTATTAGGTTTTTATGGTGTTACCGGAATTGGTTGTTATTTTTTTATTTTATTTGAATTATTGTTTGTTTGATTCTATAATAAGGGGTATTACGTTTAAATGGCGTGAAATCCACCATTTTTTATGGTATATTAATACTTAAACCATGTTTTGGTTACAATCTATTGAAGAGGTGGATTTCCGAGGAATAGCACGTTTGATCGTCGGATGAGATGATCGGAGTGTTATTGTTGTATTATATATTTAGGAGGTATCTATAATGAAAAAGAGTGTATTGATAGTTACTCTTGGCTGCATACTCCTGTTGCTCTTAACGGGATGTCCGTCCACACCACCGCCCCAGAATGTAGCTTTACCTGAAGAGGAATACGAACAGGCAAAAAAATTGAGGAGTAAAATAGAAAAATTCGGATTGAAAGAATATTCGGCAGAGGACTTTCAGGCCGGAGAAACAAGTTTCAAAGTCGGTGAAGAAAATTACAATAAAGACAACCAGGCATCCAAAGATGCGTTTGACGCCGCCATCGTAAGTTACAGGTCCGTAATCAGGGCAGGGTTAAAATCCCTTGTGGCTAAAAGCTTCGATGACGCGGATAAAATTAAACAGCAGGCGGATACGATCAAGGCCAATGTCGCTGTCAAGGATGATTATGTGGCGGCCAAAGAAATATATGACAAAGCCAAGGCCGAGATGGATGCCGGAAATGACGAGGAAGCTTCAGACCTGTTCATTCAGGCAAAGGAACTCTTTGACGGTGTTTATGCAAAGGCAAAGGAAAAGCGGGATAAGGCCGAAAAGTCGATGGCAGAGGTTTCCAGTGATATGAAGTCCCTCGAAGACAGAGCGGCAGAGCTGGAAGAAGACCAATAAGCAGGTTGAGAAAGGAGAAGACGATGAAAAAAATAGCCTTTTGTGTATTGATCTTTTTGGTTATCGTAAATTTTGTGCAGGCACAGTCTTTGCTCACACAGAGTGAGGATTACAAAAAAGCCCAGGAATATCAAAGGCTTTCTGAAGAAGCTTTTGATATGGGTGATTATGATAAGGCGTATGAATATGCCGAACTGGCAAAGGAGCATTCCAGGAAAGCGCTGGAATATGCGGAAGCCATGTCGATTAAATACAGGTCAAACGGCCTGATTCAAGCCGTTGAAGATAAATTGACCGCCGCCAAACGCAGCGGTGCGGACAAGGATTTCGCCGATGAATATAACAGCGCGGTAGAGGATTACAATTCGGCCAAGAGCAACTATGATGACGGTGATTATCAAACCAGCATCGACTATTCCAACAGCGCCCTTCAAAAACTCAACGACCTGGAAGAAAAGATCACGATGAGGGGGTCGAATTTCCATCCCACGGAGGACGGGATGCTTCCCAAGTATTACAAGGTGCGAAAAATAGTGGGTAATCGTGATTGCTTTTGGAACATCGCCGCTTATCCCTTTGTTTATAACGACGCGAAGAAATGGAAGATACTGTACCAGGCGAACAAATCGAAACTCAAAAATCCCAATAATCCCAGCTTAATCAATCCCGGACAGGTTTTTATAATACCGAGTATCGAAGGTGAAGAACGGGAGGGGACGTATATCCCTGACGACGAAGAATAAATATTCTTAAAGTGTAATTTTGCCGGTCTCCCCAGGCGGGAGGTCGGCTTTTTTTTGCCCACCCACAGGACACCAAATCGCTAAAGCGATTCTTTACAATTTTTTTACATATCTTTTACATGGTCATGACAACCGGGTAAGCGGAATGAGGTAAGTTTAATAATGAAAGGAGCTTATTATGTATAGAAAATTATTGGGAGTTTTAGTCGGCTTAATACTTTTTGCGACCGGAATAAATACTTTGGCTGGTGAAGAGTTGATTCAAATGGCGATACTGCTGGACACAAGCGGCAGCATGGACGGTTTGATCGGCCAGGCCAAGAGCCAGCTTTGGACGATAGTCAATGAGCTTGCCAGGGCAAAGCGGAACGGGAAAAACCCGAAACTGGAGGTTGCCCTTTTTGAATACGGTAATGACGGCCTGCCTTCTTCCGAAGGTTACATGCGGATGATTTCAGACCTCACCGTCGACCTGGACAAGATATCCGAGGAATTGTTTGCCTTGAAGACAAACGGCGGTTCGGAATATTGCGGCATGGTGATAGACAGGGCGGCGGCAAAGTTATCCTGGAGTGAGGATAAAAATGTATTCAAGGTGATATATATAGCGGGGAACGAGGAATTCACACAGGGAAATGTTTCCTACAAGAAAGCCTGTCCGGCGGCGATTGCCAGGGGAATCATTGTCAATACGATTTTTTGCGGAGACCATGCGGAGGGTATCAACACGTATTGGAAGGACGGAGCCGACCTGGCTGACGGGAAGTATATGAGCATAGATCAGAACGAGCAGATTGTTCAGATCAATACACCTTATGATTCGGAGATAGTAGAGCTGGGCAATGAATTGAATGCAACGTATGTGGCGTATGGGGATACCGGTAAGGAAAAAAAGGAAAGGCAATCGGTCCAGGACGCCAATGCCGGCAGCATGGGTATGTCTTCACTTGTTGAGCGTAATGTAACCAAGGCGCAGGAAGTTTATTCCAATGATGGCTGGGACCTGGTCGATGCCGTTGAAAATGAAGTTGTTGATGTTGAAAAGCTGAAGGACGAGGAACTGCCGGAGGAAATGAAGGGAATGAACGGGAAGGAGAAAAAGGAATATGTCAAGGAAATGAGTGAAAAGCGTGCCAGTCTCCAGAAAAGAATAAACGAGCTCAATATCAAGAGACAGGAATACGTAACGGCGGAAATGAAAAAGAATTCTACCGAGGATACGCTGGACCAGGCAATCCTTTCTGCCATAAGGGAGCAGGTTAAAACCAGGGGTTTCGTAATTGAGTAAGGAGGATATCCATGACTTATAATAAACTTTTTATACCGTGTTTTGTATTGATGCTGCTGCTTGTAACCGCTTTCGCAGGAGCCGACGGCTTTATCGTGATGCCGGAGCCTATACCTGTGGCCGCTCCTTTTCCCCTGGAGGTAAAGTACCATCACGTTAACGTTGATATAGATAATTTGAGTGCCGTAACGACCATTGACCAGGAATTCTACAATCCTACTTCTTACAGGCTGGAAGGTTATTATATTTTCCCAAAGCCGGAAAATGCCGTTATCACCAAATTTTCCATGCAGATTCAAGGCAAGAATGTGAGCGCTGAACTGCTGGATGCCGGGAAGGCCCGGTCTATCTATGAAGATATCGTGCGCAAGATGAAGGACCCGGCTCTGCTTGAATATGTCGGCAGGGACATCTACAAGGTGCGCATTTTCCCCATTGAACCTTATTCCACCAAAAGGGTAACCATCGCCTATAGAGAGCTGCTGACGCGTGACAGCGGGTCCGTTATGTATATATACCCGCTTAACACGGAGAAATTTTCCGCCAAACCCCTGAATGATGTTTCGATTGTTGTGAATATAAACTCCGACGACAATGTCCATTCGGTTTATTCGCCGACACATGAAATCGATGTTGTTCAAAAGGGGCCCAAAAACGCGACGGCTGCCTTTGAGGAAAAAAGCACAAAACCGGATGTCGACTTCAAGCTTTATTATTCCATGGGTAGCGAACCGTTCGGCATATCACATTATGCCTACAGGGAAAGCGGGGATGACGGTTTTTTCTTCATGAATTTAAGTCCTGCATATGTAACGGGAAATACGTATATGCCGAAGGACATCACCTTTGTGCTGGATACATCTGGAAGCATGGCCGGTGAAAAGCTTGCCCAGGCGAAGAAGGCGCTTTTATTCTGCATCCATAACCTGAAGCCGGATGACGGATTCCAGATAATACGGTTTTCCGCGGAGGCTGAACAGGTGTTTCCCGCCTTGCAAAAGGCGAATCCGGATAACATTGACAAGGCTAAAAGCTTTATTAAAGATATGGCGGCCATTGGCGGAACCAATATTGAGGAAGCACTTGGCCTCGCGTTAGGCGGGGATGAAAAAATGGAAAGGGATGCGGGCCGTCCACACATGATCGTTTTCATCACCGACGGTAAACCCACTATTGGTCAAACGGATACGGAAAAATTAATAACGGTTTTAAAAAAGGTGAATCCCAAAACAACACGCATTTTCACCTTCGGCATTGGTGATGATATCAACACGCATTTGCTGGACCGCATTACCCAGCAAACGCGGGCCTATCGGAGCTATATTTTACCGGACCAGGATATAGAGCTGGAAATTTCAAGCTTTTATTCAAAGGTGAGTTCACCCGTCCTTTCGGACCTTGAGATAAGGCTGGAGGGCGGTGTCACCCTTTCCAGGGTTTACCCGGACTTGAAAAATCTTCCCGATCTTTTCAAGGGGTCTTCATTGTCCCTGATCGGCAGATATTCCGGACAGGGCAAAGTGAATTTCATTCTGGAAGGGAATGTCGGTACGAAAAGAAAAAAGATGGAATACGAACTGGATTTCCCGAAATCAGAATCGGAACATGATTTCATACCCCCGTTATGGGCTGCCCGGCGTGTCGGTTTTCTCCTTGATGCCATCCGATTGAACGGGGAAGAAAAGGAATTGATTGATGAAGTTGTCATTCTTTCCCGTAAATACGGCATTATCACGCCTTATACGAGTTATCTTATAGTTGAAGATGAAGAGAGGCGAACGGCCTCTTCCGGTCTTGAAAAAAGATACCAGACACTCGGCAACATAAATGACCTGGACGATGAATTCCGGGAAAAAAACGCCGAGGAATACCGTGATATGAACAGTGAATCCGGGCACGGAAGCGTACAGGCCAGCAAGGAAGTCCAGGACCTGGCAATGGCAACCAACAAGACGCAGACAACCCAGGGATCGGACCGTCTCTTTTTCAAGAAAAAAGACGGTAAAATAATGAATATCACACAGCAAATCAGAAATATACAGGGCAGGGCTGTTTATAACAATGGTTCCTTCTGGATAGATTCCCTGGTGCAGGAAAAAAACAAGGCAAAGGTCAAGCGTCTGCAATTCGCTTCGGCCGAATACTTCAAACTGCTTAAATCCACTCCCCTTGCCAAGGATTTTCTGTCCCTTGGGAAAAATGTACTCTTTACAATCAATGGTGTTATCTACGAAATTTATGAGTGATTCTTTAACCGCCTTTACCCGTTTAACATGGGTAAAGGCGGTATTGATTTAAAAATAATTGCTTTCCAGCTGCAGCTGCAGGGTTGCGTGTATGAATTTCAGGAGGGTAAGCCTGTTTTTTACGGACATATTGGGATCAAATAGAATTATATACAATGTATACCCCTTGTCCTTTCGGATTGCCTTTAAAATGCCTGACAACCTGACAATGGCACTTTTCAGATTCAGCTGGATGTCAGGGATTTTTTCATTTTCCTCCAGGACGGGTGTCTTGTCAAAAACACAGGCCATGGCGGAAATACTGATGTCTATGATCCTCCCGTTGTACAGGTTGCCTTCCATTTTGATGTTGAAGAAAATGTTTTGTTCGTGGGTGCAATTCACCCGCAGGTAGGCGCGGCCCCGTTTTGCCTCATTCGCTTCAAGCACTTTTTGTATAATTTTTTTGCTTTGTTCCAGCCCGACCTTCAGTTGAATGAATCCGCACGGCACAAGAATTTCCATGAGGTATTTTTTGATCAGATCCTGGTCGCTGTTATAGGAAACAATCCCCACCTTGACATTCCTTGTGCTTTTATCATTCATAAGGTTTGTGATGTATTCCTGCCATTCTTTCTCTTTCAAATGAACGTCAATATTGATAAAGATGATGGAATCATTGTATTTTTTCAAAATACGGAGCGCCTTCTTGTGGTCTTTCAGAAAATATACCTCGTATTCACTGATCAGGTCTAAAATAAAATCTTCGTTTATGACGGTATGGGGATAGAGAAAAAAGACTTTTTTACCGGTGAATTGATTTGCCGGCGGCGGTGTTAACCCCTGTCCCTGGTCTGTTTTACTGTCAAAGTGACTGAAAGCCTTTTCAATGGTTGCAAGGAGTTCCTTGTTGTCCCACGGCTTCAGGATGTATTTCCACACTTCCCCTTCCTTGATGACCTTCATGACACTTTCCTTGTCGGAATAGGCAGTCAAAACAAGCCTGATGCAATCCGGGTAGCTGCTCTTTACCTGCTTCAATAATTCAATCCCGTCCATTTCCGGCATTCTCAGGTCGGCCACTACAACATTCACCTGGTTGTTTTTCATGATTTCCAAAGCTTCTTTACCGCTCCTGGCAAAAAAATTGGTATAAGGTGTCGTGGTGAACAACCGCTTAAGCGATGTGAGAATATTCATTTCGTCATCAACGAACAAAATAGAATGGCCCATATTTACATTGTCTGCCGTTTTAAAATATAGTTTATCATTTTTTTTAATTCATTTATATTCCAGGGTTTTTGCATAACGGGCACATCCGGATTTTCATGGCCGATATAGCCTGTAAGCATCAGGATTCTGGTGATATTAAACTGTTTCCGCATGATTTTGATCAATTCCGATCCTCCAATTTCGGGCATTTTTTCATCAACGATGACCATGTCCACTTTTTGACGGGACAGGATGTCCAAAGCCTCCTTCCCGTTATTCGCAAGAACGGGAGTGTATCCCTCTATTATGAGAAATCTTTCAAGGCTTTTCAATACGTTCTCCGTGTCGTCTACACAAAGAATTATTTTTTTATCCATTATTTTCCTCTATCACCGGTAAAATAATGGTAAATGTCGTATAGATGCCGGGCTCACTCGTCACCTCGAGCGACCCCCCGTGATGCTGGATTATACCATATGAAATGGATAAACCCAGGCCGACACCATGCCCGATATCCTTGGTTGTAAAAAAAGGATCAAAAAGCTTGTCAATGTTTTCCCTGGGGATTCCTTTGCCGTTATCGGAAATTTCTATCAGTATCTCGTTGCCCCTGCTGAAGCTTCGTATTTCAATCCTTCCTTCCTGTTTATCAATTGCCTGGTAGCCGTTTAAAATTAAATTGATGAATACCTGTTCCATTTGTCCCGGATTGCAGAGGGTGAGCGGCAGGGATTGAAAATCTTTTTTAAGCACACTGTTATACTTGATCTCGTTCCATACAAGTTCAATCGATTTATCAAGGACCTTGTTCAGATCCGTCATTTTCAGGTTTCCCGTATCCGGGTGGGCAAAATCCTTTAAATTGTTGACGATTGATTTAATCCTTTGGGCTCCTTCAAGGGTTTCGGATATCAGCGCGGGAATGTCCTTGTAAATGTATTCTAAAGTGGCGTTTTTACGAACCGGATTTTCTTCAAAAAAATTCTTTATTTTATTCCAGTAATCCATGAAGATGGAAAGGTTGCTTATCATGTACCCTGTCGGATTATTAATTTCATGCGCAATCCCGGCTGCCAACTGGCCAATACCGGACAATTTTTCAGACTGCCTTAATTTATCCTCCATGGCTTTCATTTTATGGATATCATGTATCACGAGAATAACACCGATTGTTTCGCCGTTTTTATTTCTGATGGGAGCGCTGAGACTGCTTATGGGAACGGCTTCCTTCCTTCCCCGGGTCTGCAGCAGGCTTTCCGTATATCCTTCCTGGTCCAGAAGATTGGCCCCCGATTCGGTTGTAATTATATCACCGATTTCCCTTCCCCTGGCATCCTTGAAAGCCCAGCCCGTCAGCTTTTCCGCCATTGGATTCATAAAGGAAACCGTCAGGGCCTTGTCTGCCGCAATAACGCCGTCACCTATGCTGGACAGGCTGACTTCAAGCCAGTCCCTCTGCTTTTTGAGCATGGCTTTTGCCCGCCGTAAATCCGTCATGTTCCGGCCCGTGCAGATGATATTTTTAACCTCGCCGTCTTCGCCCCTTGTCAGCGAGCAGTTGAACAGGATGGCTATTTCATTGCCGTCCCTGGTAAGGTAAAATGTTTCATAATTTTTATAGATTCCCTTTTCGATCAATAAAAGGGAAATGGGAAGGTTGAACGGATTCTCAACTTCATCACGGAAAATGGACTGCATGGATGCCCCTATTATTTCCTCCTTTTTGTAATGCAGTAAATTCAGGAAGGAAGAATTGGCCATCACAATATTAAAATCCTTGTCCAGGACCGTTAACGTATCGAGCATGTTTTCAATGATGGCGTCCATATAAAGCTTTGACACGGTAATTTTCTGTAAATCATTTATCATTTTGTTATAGGAATGCGCGATGGACCCAATTTCATCCCGCGAAATTATTTCGACCCTGTGGGTAAGTTCTCCCTTGCCCGTCATTTCAATGCCCTTCATCAGTTTTTCCACGGGTTTCAGCACTATTTTCAACAATACATAGAGAAGGACCCAGAGAAGAATAAGCGCCGAGATTATTATGATCAGAAAAATAAAAACCATGGTCTGCCGGAATTCGTTGATGTTTTTGAATGTAAAACCCGTCCAGAAATGCCATTCATTATGGGCGGCTGTAATGGGATATACAAGTATGCCGTATTCCCTCTCTTTGTTCAAAATGAGTTCTGCGGATTGATAATTTTTATTCGGGATGGAAATGTGGTCAAAGGGGCTCGTTCCCGCAAGATCCATGTTATGTGAAATATAGATAATGTTATCTTCATTGGTAATCCACCAGAACATGAAATCCTTCTGGCTGGATAACTCTTTCAGGCTGTCGAACGGCCATTTTGATTCAAGGAAACCCGATTCCAGGCGCTTTATCACGTACCGGCCAATGGTTTTATGCTGCTCGATTACATGTTCCCTCGCGATTTTCATCCTGCTGTCGGCGTAGAAATGCGAAATAAAAGTCAATAGCACCACGAAGAATAAGTAGACCGGGATAAAAAGCTTCCAGAGTACTTTCAAATCCGGCTGCCTCCCTGTAGAAAGGATGTAAATAAATAACCGGCCCTTTTCACCGGCCCGGGATTGTCTCCTGTAAAACAGGTATGTGATGAAAAGCTCATAATATAATGGTTGTGAATTTTCGCCTTATTTTCAAGCAGGTTTTTAATCAGGGATGAAAGGAAATGCCTCCCCGATAGGCAGGATTTTCAGCCTGGAATTTATTTGAAAAAAGCATAAAATTAATTTTGATATGGAAATTGATTATAATTTTAACGGTTCCCTGAAATTGACGGACGTTGTTGAAGACTTTTTTTATTCGCCGTCAACCGGATTGTATGTTTTCAGGCATCCCCTGGTGGTGGATGAAAGGGTTCTCGCCGCAGCCGCCGATTTATCCATCAGGGTCCAGGCCAGCCCTGAAAAATGGCTCGTAAATACCCGTTTGGCCGATTGCCTTAAAATCCTGTCGCTTCTCGGTTCAACCGCCTTGAGCCTTCCGGAATATTTTCAGGTGCGAAAGGACGTTATCGAAGCGGAAGACAGCCAGATGCTTGATTCCCTTGAATCGGACCGTTTTATCGAAATGCTTTCCACCGTGTTCATCAGGGACAGCAGCATGATTCATCATCCCGAACCCCTGGGCCCGCTTAAGTTCACGGGTGAAGAAATTCCCGTTAAAACGCCGGAAGGCCGCTACGGGTGGATCGATCCCGGCAAGGTCAGCCTGGAAACGGGTTTGCCGGAAGAAGTGGGGAAGATAAGAAATATTGAGGACAATACATTCAAGTATTGGGACACGCATACGGACATAGGCCGGCAGGGCGTGCTCATGGCAATGAGGGGTTTTGTTACTTCCGTGGGTAAAATTTCCATAGACCTGGGTATACCCGCGGATGCCATTTCGCATAAACTCTCCATCCGGGAGTGCCGGAAAACCCTGCCGTCAAGTGCTCTGGATGAGAATACCCTGGAAGAGGCTAAGGCGATTCTGTCACGGTATTATGCTTCTGTTGAAGACGGCACTTTTTTTACACAAGATGTCCCGTGGACGGCTGATTTCCTTTCCTTTATCGGCTCAAGAAGGCAGGCCATTACATCCGCAAAGGATGCTGCAGCCCTGGTGCTCAGGGAGGATATTTACGATGTGCTGGGTGTTCTCAGGATCAGGGCTGAAGGGAAAAACGAAGGAAAAGAACCGGCTTTGAAGAGTGCCGCCCTGGAATTCTCCGGAATAAGCGGCGGGCAGGTGACAGACGATATGTTCCTCGATTTTGTAAGGACCCGCAAAGACGTATTGAGCGGGGCCGTGGCGGAAAAAAGGGGAATCGTTTTCGTCATGGGGCACCGGAACCCGGACACGGACACCGTGGTGAGCGCCCTTGGGGAATCATTCAGGCAGTACCTTTTACATGGTGACGGAGACGCGGTTTTCGTGCCCGTCGTGCCCGGTAACTCCATCCCGGAGGAAATAAGCGAACTCCTGGGGAAGGATGTATCGGGGTGCCTGGTCCTGACAGATTCTTCCCTCTATAAAATGGCAAAAAACTCGGGCCGGCCGGAATGGATCATGGTTGACCGGAATGTCGGACCGGAGCAGCCCGATACAAGGGCCATCATCGACCATCATTACCCGTCAGACGTATGTTTGATGCAGCAGATTCCCAGGCGGATCATTTTTGCAGGGTCAACCACGGCGCTGGTAGCACAGAAGCTGTATGGCATGGGCATAGACATTCCTCCCCTCCTGGCAGGAATTTTTCACGGCGCCGCCTTGATGGACACCGAAAACAGGTTCACCGGCAAGATGACCATGCTTGATGAAATTGTCATGGATTCTCTTAAACGAATTTCCGGTATGGATGACGAGGCGGGATTCTACAGGAGACTGATGAAAAAACTTGTCTCGTGTTATGATCCCGATGAATTGTTTTACCGTGATTATAAGGAAGACTGGAGTTTTTTCGGATTTGCCGTTGCCAAGGGTATAGAAATAATGGATGAAAGGAACCGCCCGGTCATAAGACGCCTGACGGAGCTGGCCCGCATCAACAATACATCCCAAAATTTACCGCTTACCCTCGTGAAAATCGTGGATTATGACAGGGACGGGGAAACCATCCGCCGTGAACGGGCCTGCCCGGTCTTTTCCGATGAAGCGGCCCCGGAAATGAAGGATGCGGTTTTCAAAACGATTATTACCGTCATAAAGCATGAGTCCGGCAAAAACGTGATGATAAAAACGGACGGTGATTGTATCGAGTATTGGGGCGTCGGGACCCAGTTGTCGCGCAAGAAACTGGCGCCCGTTCTGGAGCTCGTGGTCAACGCCTTTAACCGGTATTTCTATTCCCCTTCCACCGGGCTTTATTTTAAAAGAGATTTCCTGCGCATGGACAGGAAAATAGAGGAGATTGCCCTGCGTGACGGGATCAAGCCGCATGTATCCGGGGAGGGTGTATTGGTCGGGAATCCTGCGGAATTAAAGTTTTTCCTGCAGGAAACGGGATTCCTCTGCGCCAGTCCTTCGGAGTTTTTCAAGGCGTATTTTGACGCGGTAAGAATCAGGGACCAGAGGATGCAGAAGCATTTAACGAACTCCCGGTACCTCGAAACATTGGACGCCATTGTGGAAAACAGGAAGGTATTGGTCGAACACCCGGTTATCCGGTTTAGTCCGCCCGGTTTTGATTATGAAGGGGGGACGAAAAAATTGGTGACTGTTTTAAAAGGTGAACCCGGATTGATCAATCCGGAGAAAATAGATTTATCAACGGGCCTGCCCCTTGAGGTGGAGGACCCGAGGCAGTACGGGACGGGACTCTGGCGATATTGGAGTCCTGATTCTGATTGCGTCTGGGTACTGCGGAGTACCATCTTTGCCTATGACATGCCCGCCCTTGACCTGAAATTTCATTACAGGGAAGCCCTTCCCCGCCTTTCCATCCGTCCCTGCACCACGAGGATCATTCACCCGAAAGTCGATGTGGTTGAAAAAGACAATGTCATAGATGTGGTTGTCGTGGAATAAAAAAAAGCCGTATATCCACTCAAAAATATACGGCTTCTCTATATAAAAAGGCAATCCTTGTTATTGCCCTTGTCAGGACATGTAAATTTTCAACTTGTCCATTCTTTTATCCGCTTTGAGCCGTTCAATGGCACGGGCTTCAATCTGTCTTATTCTTTCCTTGGTAAGCTTGAATTCATTCCCCACTTCCGTCAAGGAGCCGGATGGTTTTCCGTTCAGTCCAAAGCGCCTTTCCAGCACGGCCGCCTCCTTTCCAGGCAGGTCTTTGAGAATATGGTTTATATCGTCCTGCAGGAACCGGTTGATCACAAAATCGGTCGGGTTCTCGGTTGACTTATCTTCGATAAAATTAATAAGCGAGGCGGAATCCGTTTCTATGTAAATGGGCATTTCCAATGAAATCATGTCACGGGAGATATTCATCAGGTCGGCCACTTCCTTTTTATCCATATTCAACTGTTTTGCTATCTCTTCAATTTTCTTGTCCATGCTGTCCACATTCTGCAGCTGGTCCTTTGCCTTTTCAATTTTTGAAATTTCATAAACCCTGTTCATGGGCAGGCGTATCATCCGCTTCTTCTCACAGATGGACTTGAGTATGGATTGTCTGATCCACCAGACCGCGTATGAAATAAAATGGTAACCCATGTCAACGTCAAATTTATCTATGGCGTTCATAAGTCCGATATTGCCTTCACTGATGAGATCTTCAATGGGCAGGCCCTGGTTCTGGTATCTTTTGGCTACATTGACGACAAATCTCAGATTAGCGTTGATCAGTTTTCGTTTAGCCTTCTCGTCCCCTTTCGCCGCCCTTCTTGCGTACTTCTCTTCTTCTTCCCGGCTCATCAGGTTAATCTTGTTGATTTCATTCAAGTAGATGGCCAGAATATCATCGTCGGTTCTTCTTTTTCTCACTTTTTTTGTATGTACTGTATTTTTTTTCATTTTATCCTAACCTTTCTGATAATATTGATGCAATTACCATGCCAACAGCTCTGTTTTGGTGAATTTATAATTCCTTTCAGGACAAAGAATTAAAAAGTTGTATTTTTTTTCTGATTTTATAATTTTTATATTTGTGTCATTTTTACACATTTATTAAAAGTTAAACGGAAAGTGTATTAAAATGAAACAAAATTAGTAATATTTAGATTTATTTTGTTCTTTTATGTGATTTAAAGCTGGATTGGCATAAAGGTTTATTCCAAATTCTTTCCGGCTGATGCCGGTATAAACCTTCCGAATTTTACTCCGTTCATGCTGATGATGTTGTTGGCCATCTCCTGTATTACATGGCCTTTTCCTTTTAAAAGAATCACTTCAAGGCAATTGTGTTCATCAAGGTGCGAATGCATGGATGCAATGATATTAATGAAATGATCGTGCTGTATTCCCGTTATTTTCTGCGCAAGGGTGTATTGATGATGATCGAATATGATGATGACAATCGCGGTTGTTTCCTTATCACCTTTAAGCCATTCATCATTGACCAAAGCGTCCCGGATCAGGTCCCTTAAAGCTTCCGACCGGTTTAAATACCCTTTTTTCTGGATATGTTTATCAAACTGCTTGAGAAGGTTATTCTCAAGTGAGATTCCGAAACGTGTAAGCATGACGTGACCTCCTGTGCTTGGTATAAAAGCACCTCTTAAACTAATAAAAAGAGGTGGTTTTTAAAGCTCTCCATAAATTATTTTATACAGGGAGTTTTGTCAAATCCCCCTGATAAAGAACATTTTTTATTGGACATCCTTGACACGTGATCTTTCCATGATTATCATTGATAACACGATTATATAAATAGTAACACGAATGAAAGAGAGTCTGAAATGGTGAAAAAAAATAAAAAAGTCTTACTCTTGCTTTTCTTATTGGCTTTATTATTCTCCTGCGGAGGGAAAACGGGTAATTCCGTCAATAGTGACCTGGTATCGGTCAAGGACGGTTTGAACAGGGAATTGAAAATACCCGCGACGGTTTCAAGGATCATCTGTTCAGGTGCGGGAGCTCTCCGTTATATCACTTATATGGAATGTCAGGACAAGGTAATCGCGGTTGATGATCTTGAAAAAAAACAGCAGCCGTTTGATGCCCGGCCTTATACCTTTGCAAACCCACGGTTCATGGAGTTGCCCCTTTTTGGGGAATTCCGCGGCCAGGATAATCCGGAATTGATATCAGCATTGGACCCTCAACCGGATCTTGTGTTCAAAACATACGCGGAGATGGGCTTCAACCCGGATGAGCTGACGGAGAAAACCGGCATTCCCGTTTTTGTACTGGATTACGGCGACCTGGGAAAAAACAGGCCCGCGTTTTATCAATCGCTCAATCTGATCGGTAAAGTGATGAAAAAAGAAAAAAGAGCCGGGGATATTGAGCGGTTTATCGATGGTATCATTGCCGATCTTGACAAACGCACAAGGGATATACAGGACCGAAAAACCTGTTATATAGGGGGCGTGGCATACAGGGGGCCGTTAGGTCTCCAGTCTACCGAACCGGGGTATCCTCCCTTCCTTTTTCTTAATACACCGAACGCGGCTATTGAACCGGAACAGGGTGATTTTGCCCATATGAATGTTTCCAAGGAGAAAATTGTGGAATGGGACCCTGATATCATTTTCATAGACCTGGCCACCTTTCAATCCGATCCCAAGGCCAATGCCGTCTACGAATTGTCCGCTGACCCGGCATACAAGGGCCTGCGGGCCGCTCAATCGGGGAATGTTTACGGGGTCCTTCCCTATAACTGGTACACCCAGAACCATGGATCCACCCTGGCCAATACCTATTACATAGGAAAGGTGCTGTATCCAGACAGGTTTGCCGATATCGATCCCGTAAAAAAAGCGGATGAGATTTATACCTTTCTCGTCGGCAAGCCGGTCTTTGATGCAATGAACGCCTCGTTTGGCGGCAGGGCATACGGGAAAATGGAAATATAGCGGTGCACATTGATAAGGCGCAGTTCCCGGCTGAGTATTCCCGGTACATCAAGAAAAAAATCGTGTTCCTGACGGCGGGGTCGGTTCTTCTGCTTGTTACAATCCTTATATCCGTCTGCCTTGGGTCAGTCGGGGTTCCCGTTTTTTACGTTATTAAAGCGTTATTCGGGGCAAACGATGTGGATAAATGGAATACGATCCTGTTCAATATCCGCCTGCCGAGAGTACTGACCGCGGTTTTTGCAGGAATAGGTCTTTCTGTGAGCGGCGTGGCCATGCAATCGCTTTTGCGGAATCCCCTCGGCTCGCCGTTTACGCTCGGTATTTCCCAGGCCGCCGCCTTCGGAGCAGCGCTGTCCGTCATGCTTCTCGGTACGGGGGTCATGCGTTCAACAGGCAGTGCTGCCGTTAACATTACCAATCCCTATCTTACCACCGTATCCGCCTTTATTTTCTGCCTTCTGACAACAGGTGTCCTGATGGCAATATCCAGGTTGAAACGTTCGTCACCAATGGCGATGGTACTGACCGGTGTAGCCCTTGGTTCGTTGTTCCAGGCAGGCACCATGTTTTTACAGTTTTTCGCCGACGATGTACAGCTTGCCGCCATGGTATTCTGGACGTTCGGCGATGTGGGCAGGACAAACTGGAACGAATTTTTCATCATCATGGCAACGGTAACGGTAAGTGTAATCTTCTTCGTTTCACAGAGATGGAAATACAATGCTCTTGATGCCGGGAGCGATACGGCAAAAAGCCTCGGTGTACCGGTGGAGCGCGTCGGCATCATCGGCTTGACGGTGTCGTCATTGGTAACGGCTGTTATCATTTCCTTTGTGGGAATAATCGGTTTTATCGGTCTCGTCTGTCCCCATATGGTGCGCCGGCTTATCGGGGATGACCACCGTTTCCTGATTCCCGGTTCCTGCATTACGGGCGGAATTATACTCCTTGCCGCGGATACGCTGGCAAGATTGATATTGATTCCCCATGTTTTCCCCGTAGCAATTCTCACATCCTTCCTGGGTGTGCCTGTGTTCATATTTCTAATAATCAGGGGATACAAAAGATGAGGGTAGAGATAAGGAATTTATCTTTTGAATACAGGCTCAAGCAGGCACTGAGGGATATATCTTTTTCCGTGGCCGAACATGAAATTGTCGCCGTTCTAGGGCCGAACGGCGCCGGAAAATCCACATTATTGAAGTGCATGAACCGCGTGCTCGATCTTAACAAGGGCTCGATTCTGGTCGGGAACGAGGATATTAAAAGCCTTTCCAGGGTCGGGATTGCGCGGCGAATGGGTTATGTTGCCCAGAGAAACGAAACGGCACGGCTCACCGCCTTTGACGCGATTCTGCTTGGCCGGCACCCCCATGTTAAATACGGAATATCCAAAAAGGACATACTCGTCTGCAATGCCATTATCGACAGGCTTCACATGAAAGAATTGTCCCTTCGGTACATAGACCAGCTGAGCGGCGGTGAACTTCAGAAGGTTTGCATAGCGAGGGCGCTTGTCCAGGAACCTTCTGTTTTGCTGCTTGATGAGCCAACCGGCAGCCTCGACTTGAAAAATCAGGTTGAGATACTTCGTCTGATCAGGACAATCGTGGACGGCCATGATGTATCGGCCGTGATGAGCCTGCACGACATAAACACGGCCATTCATTATGCGGACAGGATTGTTTTCATACGGGAGGGGCAGATACACGCCGTTTGCCGGAAAAACGAGATCACGGTTGAGACGATCAGGGATGTGTACGGTATAGAGGTTACCCTGCATTACACGGAAGATTATCCCGTGGTCATTCCGGCCCGGTATTAATACTGAGAGAGGAGAGTGATATGGAGTCTTTGAAGGAAATAGGAAGGGTGGAGAGCGGGTTCAAGGAAATGGCTGATCCCTTTGTCATGAGGAAAAAGGAAAGCGGCATTGTCCTGGCTAAGGAATATACGGAGGGACTTTACCGCCTCTCCGAAAGCAGATACATACAGGTTGTTTACGGCTTTCACCTTTCAAAAGGATATTCGCTGAAGGGCCCGGTTTATTCCGGTGAAATAAAGGGCGTTTTTGCGTCCAGGAGTCCGCACAGGCCTTCGCCCCTGGGCGTTACTACCGTGGAACTGCTGAACATCGAAGGCAACAGGCTTGTCGTCAAGGGACTCGATGCGGTCGACGGCTCCCCCGTCTATGACATAAAACCGCATGCATCCGTGTTTGACGAAGCGGGGACAGGGGATGTTGACAGGCAATGGGCCTACACGGAACCCCGCAGTGAAATGATAAAACTCGTTCGGGGCGGTGACCTGAAAGCCTGTCTGCTGCTGGCAGGGACGCTGCACGGACATTTCTGCCCGGGACTTTCCTCCGGTATTTACGCTTCGGTTGAAGGTATGAAAAGAATGTCCGTACACTTTTCCGACGGCATGGAGCAAATGCTCGCCATCATAGAGATTAACAGTTGTTTTGCGGACGGAATCCAGGCCGTCACCGGCTGCACGTTCGGCAATAATTCGCTGATTTACCGGGACATCGGCAAAACGGCGGTAACTTTTGCCTTCCGTGGAAGCAAAAAGGGAATCCGCATCACTGTGAAACCGGATTTTTACGATGTCCTGTCGGAACGATACCCGGAATATTCAGGGCTCTTCCAGAAAGTCGTCCGTGACAGGTCCGGTACCGAAGAGGATATGACCGCCTTCAAAATCAAGGGCAGGGAAGCTTCGTTCGGTCTTTTGGAGCTTCCTTTTGACGCATGCTTCGACTGCGCTGAAATAGAGCCTGAAATTCCCGCCTATGCCCCCATTGTCGACAGCCTGACCTGTTCCCAATGCGGGGAACGGTTCATGGGATCAAAGGCTGTGGAAAGGGATTCACGGATTCTTTGCAGGGTTTGCGGCGGATTGGAAATACCTTGTCTTACCGGTAAAGGAATCGATCAGGACTGATTATAAATTCCCCCTGTATAATATCACGTCCCGCAGACGGCAGCCGATATCCCGGGCTAAAACGCCGCATTTAACTATGAAGAGGAAGAAAATATTTTCCTTTTGATCGGCAATGCTTTCAAAATTACCCTGGCCCTTACTGATGATTAAATCACTGGATTTCCATATATCCAGGAATTCCCTGGAACAGGATTCCAGCAGTGTACCGGGAGCGTCCGAACCGTTGGAAACGACGGTAGCGAGCCTGTCGATCCCGCATGTAATGGCATCCTGCATCAGGCAATCGTTGATGGCGGGATATCCCCGTACGGCGCAGAAGATTTTAATATCAGGATACATATCCCTGATTTCTTCAATCAGGATACGGTCGAAAACAAGTTCACCGGCATTATCGGCAAGATAAAATACGGATTTGGCCTTTTCAAGTGAATCCCTGAATCCGTCAAAATTGAAATAAATATTTTTCTCTTTTTCCAGGGTTTTTTCCTCGGAATTCAATACCGCGCGGATTTCCTTGTTCAGATCCAGATCGGAGAGAGCCCCGTAATCGATGATGTTACCCGCGATGGCGATTTCGACCGCCTTTAAAAGCCGGTTCCGGGAACGCTTTACGATTTTTTTTAACCCGGGGTAGACGGCCAGGGCCGTTTCATTGCTTTTCCGCTTGATCCTTAAATAGGGATCGCGGTTATTCGATTTCTCCCGGATTATCCTGTAAATAATCATGGCCATTTCAGGTGGAGATGCCGTCATATCAAGGCGCGGTATTTCCAATGCCACTGCGTCCATTACCGCCTTGGTTTTTTCCGCAGGTAAATTGATCATCTTGCATGCTTCCATTGCCTGTTTGAAAAAACAGGGAATACATTCAAAATATGTTTTCATAAACCGGTTACATCCTTGTTTTTAGTATGAAAAGATGCGCAGTCTTTATCATTGTTTTTATATTTTTTCAATGCTTTTATCAATGTCCTTTTGGCCAGGCAGATGCAGTCTTTTTTATCCTTGGGCAAGCCCCCTATCTCCGTCAGGATTTGATCCTCGGTTATATTTTCTGCTTCGGCCAATGTCCTGCTTTTTATCATTTCGGTGAGAGTGGAGCCGGCCACATGGGCCCCGACACATCCGATAGTCAGAAAGGACGCGTCCGTTATCACTCTATCCTTTATTTCCAGGAAAAATTCCATGGTGTCGCCGCAGGGTCCGTTGTACAGGAAAGTGGCATCCGCATTTTCGATTTTATACAAATTTTTTTTATTTATATAATAATCGATCGCCTTTTCGGAATACCCCGACAATTTTAACACTCTTTCTATTTCGCTCATGTATGTCCCTCTCGGAATTTTTTATATTGAAAGGACCTCTAAAAATCCCTTTTTTTAAGCTATCCATAATGATGGCTTTTAGAGGTGCTTATATAATAAATGATGCAGTTTTGATTTATCTCGGTTATTAAACCGTCTCTCGTTAACTCCTCGATATATTTTATCAATTCATTCCTGTGGTATTGGAGGCCCTTCAGTATGTCGTCAAACGTGCAGGGCCGGCGTTTGATCAGGTTGAGTATTTCATCCATGGCTGGTTGGAAGTGATTAGCAACATCATTTTTTTTGAAATCCGCAATGATTTCAACTTTCCTTTTGAAATAAGCGGCCAATTCCCGCATTTGTTCTTCAGGCACGGGAAAGGCGAAGTGTTCCGTAGGGGGCCGCATCACCGTATTTAACTGGATTTTAGACGGCTTGATTTTCTCAATGACCGTGTTAAGGGCCTGTATTTCACTCTCCATGGATGTCACGCCGTTCAACAGGAAGACCTCGAGCCAAATGGGGCCCCTGTAACTTTCAGAAAAACGGATCAAGCCGTCAACGATTTTTTCGAATTTCAATTCTTCGCAGGGCCGGTTGATATAGCGGAACAGCGTTTCGTCTCCTGCATCAAGGGATGGAATGACCAGGTCGGCGTATTTTAAATGATCCCGGACATCTTTGTCCCAAAGCAGAGAGCCATTGGTCAGCACCGCTACCGGTTTATCGGAAAGTTGTTTGATTTCGCAGATTAATTTGCCCATATCGGAATATAAGGTCGGTTCGCCTGAACCGGAAAGAGTGATGTAATCAATCTGCGGATTCCGGCTTAATTTAATGGCAACTTCTTTGATGATTTCCCGGACCGGTATATAATTTTTTCTCTCGATCGTCTTTGAGGTTGTTTTACCGAGTTGACAATATATACAGTCATAGGAGCAGGTTTTATACGGCAGGACATCGATGCCCAAAGAAAACCCCAGTCGTCTTGAGGGAACCGGCCCGAAAACATGATTGAGTAAACTATCATCTTTTCCGCTTTTATCAACCATTGTCTTGAAATACCCTTTCCCTGACAATTTGCCAAATTGCGGTAATCTTTTCGGTTAAAGGGGAATGAGCGTATTCGATAACGGAAAGTTTTTCCATCTGTGCCCTTGTAAAGGACTTGTCAAACGGAATTTCCCCTATAAAGTCAGACCCGGATTGTCCGGCAATTTCCCTTATTTCGGCGGTTTTTCCACTGTTTAAATCGGCCTTGTTGACAATGATACCGGATTTTATTTTGAAAAACCGGATAACATCCAATATCCGTTTCAGGTCATGCACGCCAGACACCGTCGGTTCCGTCACAACCAATGCGTAGTCGCTCCCCACGACAGAGGCTATTACCGGGCAGCCCGTACCCGGTGAACCGTCGATTATTGACAGTTGCAGGCCATGCCGGGATGCCATCTCATTTTTTTTGTTCCTGATCAATGTGACGAGTTTTCCGGAATTTTCCTCGGCAATTCCCAGTTTCGCATGACTCATGGGTCCGAACCGGGTCTGTGATGAAAACCATTCACCGTTCACTACCGTTTTAAGGGTAACGGCATCGAACCGGCAAACGAGCCGGCATACGGCACAACCCTCGCACGATACGGCCTCGACCCCGTAGGTTGTTGCATCGTTTATTTCCATCTCCCTGACCGCGTCAAACCGGCAGGCCTCCAGACAGGCGCCGCAGGAAGTGCATTTTTCCGGGTCGATTGAAGCGATTTTGCCGCCTGAGAAATCGCCTTTTTCCAGTATTTCCGGATTCAATACAAGGTGGAGGTCGGCGGCGTCCACGTCGCAGTCCGAGATGGCGATATTCTTTTCAAGTGCGCAGAAAGCGGCAACGAGCGATGTTTTCCCCGTGCCTCCTTTCCCGCTGATAACGACCAGTTCCCTGCCGTTAGCGGGATTTGATTCCGTTGCGGTTTTGGGATTTTTCTCTGTCCCGGGATTCGATTTTACCTGCGGTTTCAGAATTTTTTGTTTAACAACCCGCTCGCTCATTGCTTCCTTTAGGATATTGTCCGCGAGTTTCATGAACACATCATTAAGATCGGGGAAACGGTCCACGACAAGATCGCCCGTGGAGTAACATTCCGCGATACGGCGTTCATCCGGAATTTCCCCGATGATTTTCAATCCTTTGTCGCGGCAGTAGTTTTTCAGGCTGTTGTCGCTGTATTCCGCCCGGTTTACCAGTATTGCCGGCTCTTTACCCAGTTCCCGGCACATGTCTACGGCGAGTTTCAGGTCGTTAATGCCGAACGGTGTGGGATCGGTAACGAGAACACAAAGGCCGGCATCCTTTACCGTTTCCACCACGGGACAGGAAGTGCCGGGAGGTGAATCGAGAATATTGATCCCGTCGCCGATATACCCCTTCACCTTTTTTATCAGGCGGGGAGTCATACCCCCTTCACCCGTTTCCAGAAGGGCATAGTGAAAATCAATGGACCCACTGTTACCTGAAAGCATTTCCCCTATTTTTCTTTCCTTTTTTATGATGGCGTTATGCGGGCAGACGATTGAACAGGCGCCGCATGCATGGCATAAATTCTTAAAGACCAGGACGGACTTCTTGATAAGGGCCAGGGCCGAGTACTGGCAGGCTTTCACGCATTCCCCGCAGGCATCGCATTTTGTTTCATCCACCTCGTGGGGGGACAGGAGCATGACGTCTTCCCGTTTGTCTATTGCCGGCTTGAGGAAGAGATGGCCGTTAGGTTCCTCGACATCACAGTCGAGGTATCTGACCGCCCGGCCCGATTTTTCAAGAACCCTGGCAATGTTCGTGGCAATAAAGGTTTTTCCCGTTCCGCCTTTTCCGCTCGATATCGCTATGGTCGTTTGCACTTGAGACTCCTTTTTGTTATTTTTCATGCGGTTTATCGCATAACTTTTATCTGTTTTCTCCGCTCCCCCAAAGGGGATCATTCCCGAACTGTTGTTGCCACAATTCCTCGGGAGAAAGATGCCGCTTAACATCCTCCTTTTTGAACGAAACAGGGTAATTCTCAATATAGTCCAGAATCAACTGCCGTGCCTCAATCAACCGTATTGAGTGCTCCTTGCTTTCTTTTGCTTCCCTGTTACCCGTGTCGGGATGCCATTCCCTGATTCGGTTGCTGATTTTTGATTTTATACTGTGTACGGTTTCTGATTCGTTCAAGCCAAACAGAGCCATTGCATCCCTTGTTTGTTTGTATTTATCCATTACATCTCCCCTATTTTACACCCTTTATAACTATAAAAGATCCCAGGCCATATCCTTTGAGGACCGGCTCGATTTCCCTTATTTTACCTGGATCTTTGAAAATGGTCTGGTAAAATGAAAATTTTCTGAAACCCGCCCCGTTCAGGCAGCCGGTTATCTCGATGGTTGTTATGAATTTCGCCTCACGGTAAAACACGTTATTATTTTTATGTTCCAGGTAGACCCTGCCCAGGGAACTTTCCTTGTCGACGAAACCGACGATGACGGAACCCCTGGTCTTTACTATTCTGAAAATTTCCCGGAATGCCTTCGGGACATTATCCAGAAAACAGACAGTAGTTACAATAAGCGCAAAATCAAAGGAATTGTCCGGGAACGGAATATTTTCAGCCGTACCGTTCAGCACAAAAATTCCTTTGGAGGCCGCTATACGCCGCATTTCCCTCGACGGATCAATCCCCCACCTGATACCCAGGGGACCAGCAAACCTGCCGGTCCCGACACCGATCTCTACCCCCTCTCCTTTTTGGGGCAGGACCGTGGATATCGCAGCCAGCTCGGATTCATAGGCATACCTGTTTTTTTCGAACCAGTCCTCGTATCTGAGGAAATTATCGTCAAAGGGTTTAGTTTTCGCCATCAGACCGTTCCCGATGTTTTCATTGTTTCCGGGAGGAGGTTTCCCCATTGTAATTAAAACAGCCTCCCGGCGATATCTTTACAAATTTATGCGGCATGTTATTTTTAAAATAGGCGACCGCTTTTTTCCCTGAACAATGGATGGGCGCGATAGCCTTGATTTTATAATCCGAATCGAGCTTTGCCGCGATTTCACCCAGTTCCTTATCCGTTTTGTGCAGGAGATGCAGGCCGCCGGCAAGAAGATCAATTTCATTTTTTCCCAACATTGTTATACGGTCCAGTATTTTTAAAATTCCGGGATGGGAGCACCCTGTAAGGACGGCCAGTCTGCCGTTTTGTTCAATAAGCAGACTCTGTTCATAAAGGGCCTCCCCCTTATAAATTGTTTTGATTTCCCCTGTTGTGGTAATGTTGTCCTTGATGGTGACCGGATCTACTGCCTCCATTAAGGTTCCGCCGTACTCTTTTACCCGGTTTTTGAAATCCTCGCTGAATCCGCCGCACACGTATACCTTGGCGTTTACCGTGTTCTGTAAAAGCCACCACAACCCGCCCGTGTGGTCCCAATGTTCATGTGAAATGACAATATGCCTGATTGTCCCAGGGGCAATACCGAATTTTTTAAGGCTGTTACTCAAATAGCGGGCATTACAAAATGTATCGAAAAGTACATCGCCGTCGATCAGCATCGACAGCCCCCATTTTTTCCGCCACCGTTCGAATCTGGTAGAGCCACAAATTATTAATTGTATTGTCATGTATGCACCCTTTTCCGTTTCATTCACGGTTTACTCAAGATATCCGGCTGAGATAACAGGCTTCTTTATTCGCCCCGGATCATTTTTGTGCCGCATTTCGGGCAGTGTTCCTTATAACAGGGAACCCCCTGCCGGTGGGTTATCTTCTCGCCGCAGGCGGGGCAAACACAGCTGCCGGTTATTCCCGCGTCCGGGCCGTATCCCCCTTGTCTTCCGTGGTTCCTTCCGTAGCCGTTTCCCCTCCCGCTGCCGGGACCGAATCCCGAAGGGCCCGTTCCGTCTTTACCCGGCATGTTCAGTTTCCCCCCTGCATGCCGAAATGAGATTCCACCGTCGCGGAGTTCACCGGTTTATATTCACCCGTTTTGTATTTTTCAATGACGTCCGATATTTTCCCGGAAACGCCGGTAATGATTTCAATGCCGGCCGCTTTCAATGTCTGGAAGGCATTGGGGCCGACATTTCCCGTTAACAGGGTTTTTACATTTTTTTCACTCATTAATTGGCCCGATTGAATTCCTGCTCCGCCGCCCGAACCGGCACTAGCGTTTTCAATTACCTCAAAATCCATGGTTTCGGTTTCTATGATGATAAAATAAGCGCAGCGTCCAAATTTCGGATCCACCTGTGATTCAAGGTCTTTCCCGAGCGCCGTTACACATATTTTCATATTGTATCCCTCCTTATCTTTTAATGGTCGTGGTTGCCGTGATCACATTCGCTTTTATCCAGCCCATAACCCTTTCCTGCACCGGGTTTGCACAATGACTCCCCGCCTTTCAGCGTTCCGGCGCAGATCTGGTCAAGCACGTCATTGATCTTGCCTGTGATTCCCATGATGGTTTTTATACTGCTTTCATTAAACAATATCTGTGCCCTTTGGCCCATCCCGCCGGCAATGATGTATTCCGCCCCTTTCTCCCTGAGAAATTGCGGTAAATATCCCGGATGGTGCCCGGGATTATTGATCGTTTCGGTTGCCGCAATTTTACCGTCCTGGATGTCCACGATAGTAAAGGCAGGACATCTTCCGAAATGGGCGGAGACAAAATCCCCGTCCGTTGATATGGCTACTCTCATTAATTATTCTCCTTTTTCCGCTTCGATTTTTTCCAGTTCCTCGATCCTTTTGTTCAGGGCGTTCAAATTCTCCTGCATGATTTTTGCCTGGTTTTTCAGCATTTCCGCTTCCTGGCCTGCAAAATCGGCAGGCATCGTATAGTCCGCGTTGGCATTGTATACGGCCCAGCCCGGCATCCCGGTTGCGAAGTACCTGTGCCTGAAACCCCGGCCCCTGCCTCTGCCGAACCATCCGAACCCTCTTCCGAATCCGCCCCGCGGATTAAGAAAGCCCGGTACGGGAAAGCCCGCGCAGTAACCTGCGGCTCTTCCTGTCATCGGTCCCAGTCCATTGGGACCTGTTCTGTCTCCTCTTGGCATAACATAACCTCCTTTATGCACAATAAATGGTATTGAAAACCATTTTCATTACCATTATAAAAAAAATATTATTCTTTTTTACAGTCTGGACATATTCCATAGAAATCAATCAAATGATCTTTGATGCTGAAACCGTATTTTTTTTCCAGTCCGTTTTCCGCTTTTTTTATGTATTCCTTTTCTTCCTTTACAAATTCCGAATAATCGACTATTTTATGGCATTTTTCACAAATCAGGTGATGGTGATGTTTCTTGCCCTCGTATTCCTCGTTCAATTCATATTTGGCCCGTCCATGGCCGAATTCAAATTTGCGTACAATCCCGTTTTGTTCCAGTAATTCCAATGTCCTGTATATGGTGGTCAGGCCGATTGCCGGATTTATTTTATGTATGGCCATATAAATGTCCTCGGCACTGAGGTGCGCGTCTGTTTTTAACAGAATTTCGAAAATGCACTCCCTGGCCGCCGTCAGCCTGAAACCGAAATCAATAAATTTTTGACCCCATTTATGACAATGTCCCATATTCCTCCAATAACGAAAATGAAAACCATTTTCATTATTAATTTACTACAAGATTTTTAAATTGTCAATAGTGTGCCTCAAATTATAATTGTGAAAAAAACAGGAGTAATCCAAAAGCGAGGATAATAACGGCACCAATGACCTGGAAGGCAATCCCGACTGCTTTTGCAGCCCCTGACCCGGCGGATGCCAGCTTGACAACGCCCTTTTTTGAATATATGGCCAATATTCCCGTTACGGAAACAGTAATGGCTATCCCTGCTGACATGGCGACGGCCATGACCACACCCAGCCAGAATGCATTGATGGAAATGGAGAATATAAGGATGAGAATCGCGCCTTCACACGGAACCAGTCCTATTATAAGGGCCGGGATGATGATATCCCGAATTCCGTGTTTCGCTATTTTTACGTTGTTTTCCCCGTTATTCCCGGTTTTTTCCCCAGATGCATTGGAGACCACTGCCCTGATGAGTAAAAAAGCGCCCATTCCGGCTATTAATCCGTAACTGACAAGTGATATAATTTTTTTAGGTTCCTGTGAGAAATTTGTGTATGTATTGTTTAAAATAAAATAGAGAAGGGATACCAGGACTATGGCGGAAAAGGTGTGTATAACGGCAATAAGCCCTCCAAGGGCTATGCCTTGCCACGCCTTCAGGGGGCGGGATAAGGCAAAGGAAACCATGACTATTTTTCCGTGACCCGGTCCCAATCCATGTACGAAGCCGTAAAATAATGCGATTCCCAGTAAAAGAACAAGAAGGGAAAGATCTTTTTCTTCATTAATTTTTTTTGACAATGTACTCAGGTTGTTCGTCAGTTCCTTTTGAAAATCGTTTATGGTGTTGAATAATTTCCGTATAAAATCCGGGTATTGGGGGAGGGTAACCTCTTTTTCCGTATCTTTTGTCCCTTTTGACAGGAAGGGGTTGTCCTGTGAAAAGCATGTGCCTGCAGGAATAACCAGTAAAAATAGTATGAAGAAGATTATCCTGTTCATAATTTTTTCCTGAACCTCAAATATACGACTTCGGGAATAATGGTATTTCCCCAGTAGGCATTATTTTTATCCTTGATAATTTCCCAGGAACAGTCCATATCGGCATCGACGGAAAGCATGACCGGTTTTTCGTCTGCATAGGATATATGGCAGTAATATGTCGAATCATAACAGCCGGCCAACAACAGGTGTTCCTTCGATGTTGAATCGAGTTTTACCGGGACGAAGAAACGGTATACGATTTTATCACCTTCCACTTCCGCCTTAAAATTTTCGATCGACTTGATGCCGTATTTTTTATTATCAACGCTGATGTGCAGAAAGTAACCATAATTTTTCAGGTTGGAGAACGCATCCTTTTCAATCTTTTTCATTTCCTTTTCTTCGATTATCCGGTTTTTGTTTTTGTCAAAATCCATCAGGATTGACGCGCTGAACATCTCGTCGAAAACCCATGTAATAGTTATACCGGTTGAATCCTTGTTGAAAACAAAGTCAAATGAATTTTCAATAAAAATATGGGGATGGCTGAATATGTACGTATTGCATAAAAATAACAGAAAAAACAGTAAAAGTTTTTTTATCCGGTGCTTCATAAGTCCTGTTTCCTATAGGGCAAATAAAATCAGGTTTAAAAGACTCCCGACAATGATGCTGGACAGTACCATTATGGCCGCGGATTTCATCATATCCCTGAAACCCAGTTCCTTTATCAAGGTTGTGAATGTGGCGACGCAGGGAAAATACATGGACAGAACAACACTGGCGACGATAAGTTGTTTTAATGAGAGGTGCATCGGTGCGAGCATTCCCACGGCCAGGTCCTTGCGTAAAAAGCCTATGAACAATGCACCGGCAGCCTCTTTGGGCAGTCCCAGGAGTGTGCTGACAACGGGAGCCGCGCCTTTCCCGATTAACTGGATGATGCCGAGGGAATACATCAGGTTGACCAGTACTACTCCCAGAAAAACGAAGGGCAGCGCTTCCTTTAAAAACCATTTCATCCTCATCCATAATTTTTTCAACAGGCCCGGGAAGTAGGGGAGCCTGTAATGGGGTATTTCTATGAATATTTCCGGCGCGGTTCCTTTTACGGTGTATTTTAAAATAATGCCTAACACGAGCCAGACCACGAACAACGTACCGAACACGATACCCAGTCCGATAAATCCGTGTTTGCCGATCAGGCCTATGATCATTGCCTGCAATGCCATGCAGGGGACGGCGATGGACATCAGGGTTGCCGAAATAAACCGCTCTTTCCTTGTTTCGAGGATTCGCGTGGCCAGGGCGCCCGGGACATTGCACCCGAAGGCCAGCAGCATGGGGATTATTGAAAGGCCGTGCAGCCCCAGCTTATGCATGATGACATCCACCATCACCGCCACGCGGGGGAGGTAGCCGGAATCCTCCAGAATGGAGAGCACGATATAAAAGCCCAGTACATACGGCAAAACGGCTCCCAATGGAACAAAAAGACCGGTGGTCAACAGGCCGAAAGACTGCCCGTAATCAATTTGTCCTTCGATGAGTTTCCCGACGAGAAGATCGTGAAAAAAACCTCCGCCGCCTAACAATGCGGATAATTTTAAAATCAACGGCGACCATATATTTTCAAAAAGGGGCTCGAAAACATACCCTATAAGGCTTTCACCGATAAAACGGATAAGCGAAAAGGTTAAGAAAAGCACTCCTATGGCGATCGGGATACCTGTGAGCGGCCTGATGGAGATATCACTTATTTTTTCCATAAACGTATGGTGCTTGTGAGTGATTCTCTGGACCTTGTCCGTAATGCCGCCTATTACGTTCCATCGGTCCGATGGATTGAAATTGAACCGAGACAGGCGGGCTTCTGCAATTTTATCAACAAGTTCCTTTATCCCCTGGCCCGTTACGGCGCAGCAGGGGACGCAGGGAAGGTCCAGTATTTTTTCCAGTTTTTCCCTGTCAATCACTATTCCCGTATGCTTTGTTTCATCCCAGAGGTTCAGACAGACAATGAGGGGTTTCTTCTGTTTAATCAGCTGGAGAGTCAGGTTCAGGTTTCTTTCCAGGTTTGTCGAATCGATGACATTGATAATCACATCACCCTCGTTGATCATTTGAACGGCGATTTCCTCCGCCTTACATGTGGGTTCAAGAGTATATGTACCGGGAACGTCAACGACCTCATGCCTGTTCCCTTCAATATTGATGCATCCTTTTGTGAAGCCGATGGTGGTGCCTGGATAGTTGGAGGAAATGACATCGACGCCTGTCAAACGGTTAAAAACCACGCTTTTCCCGACATTGGGGTTACCCATCAACAATATTTTCATAAGCACCTCGATATTTCCTTTTCATGGCAATATTCCCGTTTTATTTTTTTTTAACAAAGACCTTTTGAGCCATACCGTGTCCGATTGCCGCTTCGGTGTTCCCGCACCTTATAACGACGGGCCCCCTGGCAATCCCGGTGGAAATTTTCTGAATTTCCACCCCTTCCCTTATTCCCAGTGCGTTAAGTTTTCGAATGAGTCCATGTCCGCCTTGAATGGAAACAATCAGGGCCTTTGTCCCCTGAGGTAATTGTGTTAAGGTCATTACGTTGTCCATCTTGATTCCTTCGTATATATTTACCTGCATGCCACGCACCCCGTGCGCTTATTTTAATCTTCTGTAAAAAGCCATGGCATGCCATTTAAAACCTGTTTTTGAAAATGGTTTTCAATTCCATTATTGACACTTTATTTTTTTATTGGTATTATGTCAAGGTACGAAGATGGTTCCAGGATAATTTTCGATTAAAGGAAAATCAGTATGGCGAATGACAAACATGAACAAATGATGCAGGATAAACGCTTAAAGGAGAATTTAAGCCGCATCAAAAATAAAATCATAGTGATAAGCGGAAAAGGCGGTGTGGGAAAAACCACCCTGTCGGTAAATCTGGCCTTTGCATTGGCAAAGAAAAACCTGAGGGTGGGTATAATGGATGTTGATATTCACGGTCCCAATATTGCCAAGATGCTCGGTATTGAGGGGAGGCAGCTTGCAGCAGGGGAATCAGGAATAGAACCGTTTCCCGTACTGCCAAATTTGAAGGCCGTCAGCATCGCCCTCCTCAGTACGAACCAGGACAGCCCCATTATCTGGAGGGGACCGTTAAAAATGGCGGCCATAAAGCAGTTCATAAGTGACGTCAACTGGGAAGACCTGGATTACCTCATAATCGATTCACCGCCCGGTACGGGGGATGAACCACTCAGCACCTGCCAGCTTATCCCGGATATTACCGGTGCCGTCATCATTACGACACCCCAGGATGTGGCCGTTCTCGATTCCAGAAAGACCGTCCTGTTTGCCAGGCAGTTGAACGTGCCCGTTATCGGAATAATCGAAAATATGAGCGGGTATATCTGTCCGCATTGCGGTGCTAAAACAAATTTGTTCGGCGTTGACGGAGGGAAACGCGCCGCTGAAGATTTGAATGTACCTTTCCTGGGACAAATTCCCTTTGAACCCGACCTGGTTATTTCCGGTGACGCCGGAAAACCGTATGTTTATTTTAAGAAGGAATCGGAGACGGGAAAAATATTAAACCAGATAACGGACAAAATAATGAAGGGGACGTCTAATGAACCATGATGCCATTGAAATCAGGCATGACAGGGATGACTGCCTTTTTATATTTACGGACGGAGAATTGCACGCCGAATTGAATTATGAATTCAAGGGAAAGGATGCGATTAACATTTACAGGACGTTTGTGGACCCCGGCCTCAGGGGTAAAGGAATAGCCAAGGCTCTGATGGATAGGGCAATAGAATTTGCGGGAAAGGAAAAATTGAAGGTTTTCCCCACCTGTTCCTATGCCGTCGGTTTTTTCAGGAAATATACCGAGAAGCAGCATCTTCTTGCTTCGGATGTGGACCTGGATGACGGGGGAAGCTGCCGGATAAGGTAATATCCAAAATAAACAAACAATTAAATAAATTTCCTTAAGGAGAATCTATCATGGAAAAGACGCAAAGAATAGTAATCGTAGGAGGATCCGCCGCGGGTCCCAAGGCAGCGGCAAAGGCAAGAAGGCTGGATCAAAACGCGGAGATCATTATTTTACAAAAAGAGAAGGACCTGTCGATGGCTTCCTGCGGATACCCTTATTATATCGGGGGCACATTTGATAACAGAAATATGCTTTTAAGCACACCAACCGGCGTCATCAGGGATCCCAAATTCTATCTTAACGCGAAAGGGATAGATGCAAGGATTTGTACCGAGGTGCTTCGAATCGACAGGACCAGTAAGAAACTTGAGTTCCGGAATACGGAAACAGATGAAACCGGCATTCTGGAATACAGCAAGCTGATCCTGGCTACCGGGTCTGTTTCAAAACTTCCGCCTGTTCGCGGGATTGACCTGGAGGGAGTCACGACGCTGCGGAGCATGGATGACGCGGAGTATCTCCGTAAAATCAGGGATGAAAAGAAAATTAAAAAAGCGGTTGTCATCGGCGGGGGATTGATAGGCCTTGAGACATGCGAGGCATTGCATCTGGCCGGGATCGAGATAACGGTTGTCGAACTTTTACCCCAAATTCTGACATTTTTGGATTGGGAAATGGCCATGCTTTCCGAGAATCACATCAAATCGAAAAATGCGAACGTCATCACGGGCAATGGGGTGGCGGAATTCATAGGAGATGAAAATAACAAGCTAAAGGCGGTTAAACTTTCAAATGGAATCGAGCTTGATTGTGAACTGGCGGTTATAGCCATAGGCGTAAGGCCGAACGGGAAACTCGCCAAAGACGCCGGCCTGGAGATAGGCGTTACTGGCGGGATTGTCGTCAACGAATACATGCAAACCAGTGACCCCAGTATTTATGCCGCCGGAGACTGCGTGGAGCTGACAAACAGTGTTACCGGCCGCAAAGTATTTGCGCCATTGGGCGATCTGGCAAACCTGGAAGGAAGAGTCGCCGGAGAGAACGCCGCGATCGGGAATGCGGTAACCTTTCAGGGGACACTGCAGACGGGGATCTGCAAGATATTTGATTTTAAGGCGGGATTCACGGGCGTCACGGAGCGTTTGGCCAAGGAATTGAATATGGATACCGTGTCAGTAATAAATGCCAGTCCGGATAAACCAGCTTTCATGGGCGGAAAATTACTCGTGACAAAGCTGATAGCCGATAGGGCATCGGGAAAGATATTGGGCGCCCAATGTGTCGGCCCGGGAGATGTCAACAGGCAAATTGCCACATGGGCCGTGGCCATAAAGGGAAAGCTTACCGTGGAAGACATGGTGGATGCCGATCTTCCCTATGCCCCGCCGTTTTCTCTCGCGATCGATCATTCAATAACAACGGCGCACCTGCTTCAAAACAAGATGAAGGGAAGACTGAAAGGCATTTCCGCCAAAGAGGTAAAAACGAAAGCCGATAATAAAGAGAATGTTTACATTTTAGATGTCAGGGGTTCGGATGAATACGAACAAATGCGGCTGGGAATAGGAGAAACCCTCATTCCCCTTGGAGGTCTTCGCAAAAGACTGGAAGAATTACCCGCCGACAGGAACACCGAGATCATATGTTATTGTAAAATATCCCTTCGGGGATACGAAGCCGCCCTTATTATCGAGAATGCCGGGTATACCAATGTAAAGGTAATGGAAGGCGGTATAATGGCCTGGCCGTATACGCGGGAAAAATAACCAGAGGCGGCAATATGCAGAATACAAACGACCTTCACATTACCGGGATCAGCCCTCTTGTTTCACCCATGGAATTGAAAAAGGATTTTTCAATAAGAGAAGAGAGCAGTAAAACGGTAGTAGACAGCAGGAAAATTATCGCGGATGTTTTGAATAAAAAGGACGGCAGACTTATGGCCATCGTGGGGCCTTGTTCCATTCACGACCCCCGGGCCGCATTGGAATACGCGGGAAAACTTAAAACATTAAGCGGCAAAATTTCCGACAAAATATTTATTTTAATGAGGACGTATTTTGAAAAACCGAGGACCACTATAGGGTGGAAAGGATTGATCACCGATCCCCATCTGGACGGGAGTTATGATATAGCCTCGGGGCTTAAAACGGCCAGGATACTTCTCCTTGATATAACGGCGATGGGCATACCCTGTGCATCCGAGATGCTCGATCCGATTGTTCCCCAATATATAGCTGACCTGATAAGCTGGGCTTCCATTGGAGCGCGGACGACGGAAAGCCAGACGCACCGGGAAATGGCCAGCGGCCTCTCGATGCCGGTAGGGTTTAAAAACGGGACAAGCGGTAATCTTGAACTTGCCGTAAACGCCATGGAATCGGCCCGGCACCCCCACAGTTTTATAGGGATCGATCAATACGGTAAAACGTCTATATGTAAAACATCGGGAAATTCTTCAACGCACATTATTTTAAGGGGGGGAAGAAATCATCCCAACTATTATGAGGAGGATGTGGAGCGTGCCGAAAATTTGATCTTGAAGCTGGGTATCGAACCGGCCATCCTGATTGACTGCAGCCATGGCAATTCAGGCAAGCAGTATGACCGGCAGCAAAGGGTCCTCCATTCCATCCTTGACCAGAGGAAACGGGGGAGATCCTCCATCGCGGGATTCATGCTGGAAAGTAATCTGGTATCGGGCTTTCAGAAAATTCCTGATGATAAACAGGAACTTGTATATGGCCAGTCGGTGACCGACGGGTGCATCGGCTGGGACGAGACCGAGGAGCTGTTGTTGTACGCGCATAAAATGGAAAGTGCCATTTGAATCCGAGAAAGTAAATTGTAGGCGTCATTCAAATTGTATAAATGAAATCGTATTGTCTATCCCTTGCAAATTTACCTGAAATCCTGTATCCATTGAACAGGCCATAACGGCACAATAGTATGAAAACTGATGAAAGGCTTTCCCCTTCCGTAATAACGGCAATTCACTCTGATATCGTTGAGGCATCCGGAAATGAGATTTTCATTATCGGAAGCTGTGATGTGGACGGCATTGTCGCGGAAGTTAAAACGGTCGCCCGGGGGGACAGCGGTTCCGTACCGGCCCTCAGATCCTACTCTGAAAAAGGGGATGTGGTGATGCACAACCACCCGTCCGGAAACCTTTCCCCCAGCGAGAATGACTTGAATATAGCTTCCCGCCTTGGTGACCACGGTATCGGTTTCTATATCATCGATAACGATGTTGAAAATATCTATGTGGTTGCCGAACCCGTTTTACTCAAGGAAAAGGTTCCCCTTGACGCGGAGGAACTCGCCTCGATCATTTCCCCGGACGGGGAACTTGAAAAAAAATCCGATTTTTACGAGGAACGGCCCAACCAGATAGAAATGCTCAAACTGGTCTGCCGTTCCTTTAACGAAGATTTCATACTGATAGCCGAAGCTGGCACAGGCATTGGAAAATCGCTCGCCTACCTGATTCCGGCCGTCAAGTGGATTTCAAAAAATGATGAACGCGTCGTGGTTTCAACCGGAACAATCAATTTACAACAGCAGCTTCTGGAAAAAGACATTCCCCTTGTCATGAAACTTCTTGGGGTCCGGGTAAAAGCGGTGCTGGTCAAGGGAAGGGGCAACTACGTCTGCCTTTACAGGCTGTACGATGCCCTGGAGGACAAAACCCTTTTCGAGGAAGATGACGAACAGGTACGGACCATCTATGAGTGGGCAAAAACATCGGAGACGGGCTCCAAGAGTGACCTTGCCTTCCTTCCTTCGGCAAGCGCCTGGTCCCGTGTCTGTTCCGAAACAGACCTCTGCATGGGATTGTACTGCCGCCACCGGGAAAAATGTTTTGTCCTGAAGGCAAGAAAGGAAGCGGCCGCGGGGAAATTACTGGTCGTGAACCACCACCTTCTTTTTTCAGACCTCTCCATGCGCCTTTCGGGAATGGGGCATGAAGCCACGGCCGTCCTTCCGCCGTTTCAGCGCGTCGTGTTCGATGAAGCGCATAACATAGAATCAAGCGCCACATCCTTTTTTTCCGAATCGTTCAGTCTTTTTACCGTCATGAAATACCTGGGGCGCCTTTTAAAAAAAAGGAAGGGCCGGCGGTACGGACTGATCGTCAAGCTGGAAAAGGAGGCCCACGACAAAAAACCTTTTGCCCGGCTGCCGGCATTGGTGGATGCCGTTAGCGATAAGGCAAAAATACTGAATGAAATGGCGCTGTCGCTCATGGAAAGGGAATCGTCATTTCACCTGGTTGAGGATGAAAATCCCTATATAAGGGATCATTTTTTCGATCCGCTTCTGGAGCTGGAAACCGACATATTGAAACTTGTGCATGTTTTTTCCGAAATTTTCGGCCAGTTCGATGATGTGGGATACGATTCAAGCGATTTATACGAATGCAGGATGCAGGTGAGGCGGTTGAAAAATATCGCCGAGACATGCGACCAGTTTAAATTCATTAAAAAAAACAGGGATAAAATTTTCTGGCTGCAAAGAGAGAAAAGTTATTCAGGCGTAAAATACGTCATTTACACGATCACCCCCCTGGAAATCGGGGAGTTATTGAATAATGCGCTGTATAAACCGTATGAATCCATAATATTCACCAGCGCGACCCTTACCGTCAACAAGAGCTTCGGATACTGGAAATCACGGCTGGGTATCAAGTCTGAAATAGTAGAAGCGAGTTTCGATTCCCCGTTTAATTACAGGGAACAAGTTTTTCTAGGTGTACCGGTCAGCGCCCCGGAACCTGACAGGGAAGAATTCATGGAATTCCTGTCCCCTTTTTTAAGGGAAGCCATCCTGCTCAGCGAGGGCAGGGCCCTGGTTCTATTCACGTCCTACGTGATGCTCAACCGGGTTTACGGCGAAATTTACGATGACTTAAACGGTCACGGCATCCATATCTTTAAGCAGGGTGAAGATGACCGCGCCAGGCTGTTAACGCGTTTCAAGGAGGATGTGGGAAGTGTCCTGTTCGCCACGGATTCCTTTTGGGAGGGTGTGGACTCTCCCGGTGAAACCCTGGAATTGCTTGTTCTCTGCAAGCTGCCGTTTCGCGTGCCCTCGGAACCGGTTACCAAGGCCCGCATGGAGGCTATCAGGGAGAGGGGAGGCAACCCCTTCATGGAATTCCTGCTTCCCGAGGCGTGCATAAAACTCAAGCAGGGATTCGGCAGACTGATGCGGAGAAAAAGCGACAAGGGCCTTGTTCTGATCCTCGATTCGCGTCTTGTCAGGAAAAGCTACGGCAGCCATTTCCTCAATTCCCTCCCCATAACCTACCGTTGCCTTAAAGATCAAAAATACCTATTTGATGAAATGGAACAATTCATCGTCAATATGCGGAAGAATTCTGTAAAGGCATAACACGGGGAATTTGCTTTATCCGGTTTTTCGAACGGCATTTATTGCAAAAAAAGGGAATTTGGTTTATGATAAGGAATAGGGAAATGTGATATTTTTTTATGAAGAAGAATAAAGCGGACACTGACGATGAAAATGTCATAGCCATTTATCTCAAGGAAATCAACCAGATACCTCTTCTTACAAAGGAAGAGGAGGATTTTTATGCAAGAAAGGCTGCTACCGGAGACGATTCGGCTAAAAAAAAACTGGTCAAGGCAAATCTCCGGTTTGTCGTCAATGTGGCTAAAAGATACCAGAATCACGGCATTCCCCTGATCGACCTTATAAGTGAAGGAAATATCGGATTACTCACTGCCATTGATAAATATGATATAAACAGGGGATACCATTTTATTTCCTACGCCGTCTGGTGGATCCGCCAGGCCATTTTAAAAGCCATTTGTGAAAAATCCCGTATGATCAAGCTTCCGCTCAATAAGGCGAACGAACTGGTCCAGATAGAAAAGGCGAAAAAGGAGCTGTTGAAGGAAAACGGTGTGGTTCCGGAAATCAAGGATATCGCCAAATATTTAAATATGGACCCGGATTACGTTGCCAGGCTGGTAAACATTTCCCGCGACCTTATTTCCCTGGAAACACCCGTTTTTATCGAGAAGGATTCAACGACCCTGAGCGACTTTATTGAAGGGAGCCAGTATAAGACGCCGGATCAAACAATGATCCAGAAGGGTTTGAAGGAAGACATCAATAATGTTTTAAAAACGCTCTCTGTAAAAGAGGCCGAGGTCATCATGGACCGGTTTGGATTGAACGGAAGGAAACCGCTTTCCCTCAAGGAAATAGGTGAGAAGTTCAATCTGTCCAAGGAGCGGATACGGCAAATTGAAAGAATGGCCCTGAAAAGGCTGAAGCATCCGTCAAAAGCGGAATTGCTGAAAACATACCTGATCGAATAGCTGCTATAATTTCTTAATTTTATCCAATAACTCATGGAGTTTTATTGACATTAGTTTCTCTTTATTGTTAGATTCGATTAACAATAAAATTATCATTGATTATCTAACCGGAACCAAGAGGCAATATAGCAAATTGTTTTCAAGACTTGACTTTTTAAAATTTTTAGGCGCTTTTAAGGCGGATATTCTTCAGGGCGCCTTACTAACTTTATCGGAGGTTATTATAAATGGCTAAAAAATTCGTATATTTTTTCGGAGATGGCAAAGCGGAAGGCAATGCCGGTATGAAAAATTTTCTGGGCGGGAAAGGCGCCAATCTGGCGGAAATGACGAATCTCGGTATTCCTGTTCCGCCCGGGTTCACAATTTCGACGGAAGTTTGTGACTTATATTACAAAAACAAGAACAAGTATCCCGCGGGACTTGAAGAGGAAGTGGCCAGCCATCTGCAGAAACTGGAAACCCTCATGGGCAAAAAACTCGGCGATCCTGTGGACCCCTTGTTGGTTTCCGTCCGTTCAGGTGCCGCCATATCCATGCCGGGTATGATGGATACGGTTCTGAATCTCGGTTTGAATGAAAAAGCTGTGAACGGCCTTATCAAGAAGACGGGAAATGAAAGGTTTGCCTGGGATGCCTACCGAAGGTTTATCCAGATGTACGGTGATGTGGTTATGGGTGTTCCCCATGAGGAATACGAGGAAATCCTTCATAAAATGAGGAAATTAAAAAAGGTGCAGAATGATATAGACCTGCGTCCCGCGGATTTGCAGGAAGTGGTCAAGAAATTCAAGGCTCTGTATAAAAATCATACAAAGCAGGATTTTCCTGAAAATCCGAAAACCCAGTTATGGGGGGCGATAAACGCCGTGTTCGGTTCATGGAACAATTCAAGGGCCATTAAGTACAGGCAGATCAATGATATCAAGGGCCTGCTCGGCACGGCGGTGAACGTGCAGTGCATGGTGTTCGGGAATTTCGGGGAAGATTCCGGTACCGGTGTCTGCTTCACGAGAGACCCCTCCACGGGACAGAACCTTTTCTACGGCGAATACCTCATCAATGCACAGGGAGAAGATGTCGTGGCCGGCATCAGGACGCCGCAGCATATATCCAAGTTGAAGAACAAGAATCCCGCGATATACAATCAGCTCCTCCAGTTCCGCTCAAATCTTGAAAAGCATTACAAGGACATGCAGGACATGGAGTTTACCGTACAGCAGGGCATACTTTATCTCCTGCAAACCCGTACCGGTAAACGGACCGGACCCGCCGCCATCAATATCGCGGTGGATATGGTAAAGGAAAAGTTAATCACGGAAGAAGAAGCGGTAATGAGAGTTTCGCCGGAACAGCTGGACCAGCTTCTTCACCCCATGATCGATCCCAAGGCCAAGAAAGTCCTCAAGGCCCTGGCAAAGGGATTGAACGCATCCCCTGGCGCCGCCAGTGGACAGATCGTATTTGATGCGGCCGAAGCGGAGAAATGGGCCAAAGAGGGGAAGAAAATACTGCTTGTTAGGCGGGAAACATCCCCCGATGATATAGGCGGCATGCATGTATCCCAGGGAATCCTCACGTCGACCGGCGGAATGACCTCGCACGCCGCTGTCGTGGCCCGCGGCATGGGAACACCCTGTGTAGCCGGCTGCAAGGAGATGGTCATTTCCGGAAATACCGCGACCATATTGGGAAAGAAGTACAAGCAGGGTTCGTGGCTTACCATTGACGGTTCAACCGGGGAAGTTTTTGATGGTGAAGTTTCCCTCATTCTGCCCAAAATATCGGGTAATTTCAAAACATTCCTTTCCTGGACGGATAAAATCAGGCATTCTGCCGAGAGGAAAGGAATCAGCGGCAAAGGCTTCGGCGTCCGGACAAATGCCGACCTCCCCGGTGACGCAAAAACAGCGCGTGATTTCGGTGCGGAAGGCATCGGTTTATGCCGTACGGAACATATGTTTTTCGACAAGGAAAAACTTGATATATTCCAGGAAATGATCGTCGCCGAAGACGTGGATACCCGCAAGAAGGTCTTGAAAAAGCTTGGGGTATTACAGAAAAAGGATTTCAAGGGTATTTTCAAAGCAATGAACGGCCTGCCGGTTACCATCCGTCTTCTTGACCCGCCTCTCCATGAATTTGTTCCCAAGACAAAGCAGGATATTCAAAGACTTTCCGAAAAAACGGGTGTATCGGTTAAAAAGCTCGTCACCAAGACCGAGTCGCTTCATGAATTGAATCCCATGCTCGGTCACAGGGGCTGCCGTCTCGGCATCACGTACCCGGAAATATACGACATGCAGGTTGACGCCATCATGAACGCGGCGTGTGAAGCAGCCAAAGAAGGGGTGAAAGTCCATCCGGAAATCATGATTCCCCTCGTGGGGACTCAAAACGAGCTGTCCATACTCCGTAAAAATGCCGAAGCCGTGATCAAAACGGTATTTGAAAAGAAAAAAATGACCGTTGATTACAAGATAGGAACAATGATCGAGATTCCGCGCGCCGCTCTGGTGGCGGATAAAATCGCCGAGGTGGCTGATTTCTTTTCGTTCGGCACCAATGACCTGACACAGATGACGTTCGGTTATTCCCGTGACGATGCGGGTGTATTCCTGCCCGATTACTTGGAAAAGAATGTTCTTGAGAAGGACCCGTTCCAGGTTCTCGACCAGGAGGGCGTCGGCCAGATGGTGGAATTCGGAGTATCCAGGGGCCGTTCAACAAAACCCAATTTAAAAACGGGTATCTGCGGTGAACACGGCGGTGAACCGTCTTCCGTGGAATTCTGCTACAACGTGGGATTGAACTACGTGTCCTGTTCGCCGTACCGGGTGCCTATTGCCCGGTTAGCCGGTGCGCAGGCCATCATAAGGGCAAGAAAAAAGAAATAAGTTAATACAGCTTAACGAAAAGGCCGCCGTAAAAGGCGGCTTTTTTTTGCCAATGTACCGAGTGTAAAAATACTCTTAAGGGGAAGAATATGTCTCGCAAAGACGCAAAGTTAAAGAAGGCTTTTTAGGACATTCATAATATTTATTCATCTATCCATATATTATAATTCAATTTATAGATAATATTTAAATAGCATATTAAATATTCTAAGTAAATTATTTATAATTTTTTTTGTTTATCAAAGTTCCTTTTACATTCGTACGGTCTTTACGGGCTGCGTATTTGCGTGAAATTTTTTTCTCTTGACTTTTTAACATTATTTTTTACACTTTATTTCATAGGTGGATTGAGTTAAGGTGCTTTTGTGGAAATAGTTTCTAAGACATACAACTACTTTGATGTTGAGCAGAATTTGAAGATTGCGATCGATGACGGCAGGGTGATCCGGCTTATTTCTTATGCCATGTCTTCCGATGTGGAAAACACGCTCGATAAAATTATAGATCAGATTTTAAGGAAATTCGACAGGGTTGATTTAAAGGGCCTTGTATATACCTGTACCAAGGAATTGGCCATGAACGGGACAAAAGCGAACTTAAAGAGGATTTTTTTCAAGGACCAGGGGCTGGATATCAACAAAGATGAGGACTATGAAAAAGGAATGGCGGAATACAAGAAGCAGATGCGGGAGGAAAAAACGCTGGAATACGGCAAAAAGGCGAAAAACCAGGGCCTGCTTGTAAAAATAAGCCTTTATTACAGTAAAGACGTGCTCAAGATCGAGGTTTCCAACAATACCGAAATAACGAACCAGGAAGAAACAAGGCTGCGCGAAAAACTGGCAAAAACAATGGAATATGAAGACCTTATGCAGTATTACCTGGATAATGAGGACGATACGGAGGGGGCCGGGATGGGTATTGCCCTGGTTGTTATCCTTTTAAAGGGGGAGGGCATTGATCCTAACCTTTTTCGGATATCCATCCATGAGAATTTAACCATTGCCCGCATCGAGATTCCCATGAGCAAGAATTTCAAAAGCATCAGGAACGACCACAGTTTATAGGAACCCCATTGTATAGACTTAAGAAAAATATTATAGTACTCACGAATAAAATACGATCCCTGTTTAGAGGGAAGGGAATGGTTGGAGATATACATGAAACAATCCTATTTTAAGCTTGCCGCTTTATTCCTGTTGTCCGTTGCATTGATCGCCTACGAGATTGCCGTCATGAGAACCTTTTCCGTCGGAAGCTGGTCCAATTTCGGTTCAATGGTCATAAGCATCGCCCTTTTGGGTTTCGGGCTTTCCGGCACGCTTCTTACCTTTTTACAGAAGAAAATCAAGAAAGCACCCAATGCCTGGCTGGCCACGACCGCTATTCTTTTCATGCCTGCCATGGCCCTGGCGCATATTCTTACGCAGTTGGTGCCGTTCAATCCTGTGATGATCACGGTGGATGCCACGCAGTTCCTCTGGATAGGCGCCTATTATCTCATTTATGCCGTGCCTTTTTTTATCGGTGCCTTATTCATAGGTGTCGCCTTTATCGTGCTCAGCAGCCAGATCTATCAATTGTATTTCTGGAATATGGTCGGTTCGGGAATAGGCGGTTTCGTGGTGCTGGCCAGTATGTACCTCCTTCCCCCGGATCTTTTGATTCTTCCTCTTTTATTCATTTCCCTTATCACCGCCATTCTCTGTTTTATACGGTTCGATATGGAATTGAACCGGCTGGTATTGAATCCTGTTGTTGTATTGATATGTTTCCTTGTTTTTGCCGTTTCCTTCGTTTCCGTCATTTTCCTTGGGAAAATAAAGGTTTCCGAATTCAAACCGATCAGTTATGCCAGGCAATACAAGGACATCAAGGACAGGGGAGGAAAACCGGATTATCATTCATTCGGTCCGACGGGTGAAATGTATGTTTATTCAAGCTCCTATTTCCATTTTGCTCCCGGGTTGAGCGATATGGCCGGTGTAGAACTGGCCAAGATACCTGAAAACGCGTTCAAGGGGCTTTACATAGACGGCAATGGGCCCATCGGCATTCAAAGGAAACTCGACAGGGACGAAGAAGGTTATTTCAATTACCTGCCCATGGCTTCGAGTTACCGTCTAAAAAACAAACCCAAAGTGCTTCTCATTAGATTGGGAGGAGGGACGGGAATATTCACCGCCCTTCATTTTGATTCACAGGCCATAACCGTCCTTGAAAACGATCCTGCCATCATAAACCTGATAGGCAATGTTGATTTGATCCGCAATTACAATGGCGGACTGCTGGACAATAAAAAGGTAAACATTGTATCCGGTGAGCCAAGGGCGTTTTGTGCCACGACTAGAGATAAGTACGATATTGTTGAAATTGGATTGATTGATTCGGTGGGCCTCTCCGATACGGGCGGATACCCTGTTAATGAGAATTACACATATACCGCGGAGGCTTTTTCCGATTATTTTAAATGTCTTGACCGGGACGGCCTCGTATCGGTAACTGTCTGGAACCGCCTGACACCTCCGAGAAATGTCCCCAGGCTGCTTACCACCATTTACAAGTCATTGGAAGACAATAATATAGCGGAGCCGGGAAAACATTTATTCGTGTTTGATGTCCTCCTTTCCACGGCCACGGTTCTTATAAAGAAAAGTCCCTTTACGGAGCAGGAAATCGATTCATTAAGGCAATTCTGCCGTGCAAAATCCTTTAATGCAGGTTATTATCCCGGCATGCCGGAACGCAACAAGGATTTCAACGCAATCCTTGTTGAATACGTAAAGCAGTTCTCGGTCGAAAAAAACGCGGCCAACAGGCATTCCCTGGATTTATCCGGGAACGCGGATACGGAGAACGCCCCGGTTGCAAGCACACCGGATGCCGGTCCGGACGGGGGGCTCATCCTTGACCAGAACGATTTATACCACTTTACCATTCAATGGCTGAATAAGGGGAAGAGCAGGGAATTGTTCGACAAATACGTGTTTGATATCAGGCCGGCCGTGGATGACAAGCCGTATTACACGGCCTATCTCAAGCCGGAGAGTATCGGCATGTTCATGGACCAGCTGGGTGATATTTCAGAGGAGTGGGGCTATCTTCTGCTTCTGGGAACGCTTGTCCAGTCCATTATTTTCGGTATATTGATCATCATCATACCCATGATCGGCAGAAGGCAGGAATTGTTCAAGGGAAGGAAAGGCACCTTCGGCGTTATTCTCTATTATGCCTGCCTGGGGCTGGGGTACATGCTCGTTGAAATATTTTTGATGCAAAGACTTGTCTTTTTCCTGGGTGATCCCATTTTTTCCACTTCCGTCGTTATAACGAGTATGCTGGTTATTTCAGGTCTCGGAAGCCTTACCAGTGATAAATTTGCCAGGAATAAATCACGTTTTATATTGATGGCCGTGTCCGGTATCGGTTTGAGCCTTCTATTTTATATATTCGGACTGACGTTCTGCCTGAACCTTCTGCTTGGTGTTCCGGGAATCATAAAGGGATTGCTGGCCATTGTTTTTATTGCCCCGGCGGCGTTTTTCATGGGTATGCCGTTTCCTACAGGATTATCCACCCTTTCTGCAAACCGTCAGAGACTGCTGCCGTGGGCCTGGGGAATGAACGGAGCCCTTTCTGTCACCGGTTCGGTGATTGCCAAGCTTGTCTCAATTTCCGCGGGATTCCCCGTGGTATTGACAATAGCCATTGTACTGTATTTATTGGCGGGCCTGGTTTTCAAGGCGAATGAGTCTCCGGCAAAACCCCGCGTGGCGGCTGAAAAAAAGAAGGTTGATCCCCTCTCCGTAACCATTCATTGACTTGAAACGGAATTATCAGGAATTTTTGTTTTCCAGGTCTTTGATGGCATCGCGTAAACGGGCCGCTTCCTCATAATTTTCTTCCTCAACGGCAATATCGAGGAGTTGTTTCAATTTGGCAATTTCCGCGTCATTTTTTTGCGATGTCATATGGGATTCTTCATCAATTATATTAATCGAAATTCCCGCTTCATCCACAACCTGTTCATCTATGAATATATCGCATTTTATCCTTACGGCGATGGCAATGCAGTCGGAAGGACGTGAATCAATGCTTATTTCACTGCCCTGGTTGTCAATGATAAGACGGGCATAAAAAGTGTGGTCCGTCAGGTCGGTTATTTCAATCCTTTTAATATTTATATTGAGATGCTTCAGTGTGGAAATGATGAGGTCATGCGTGAGGGGCCTGGGCATTTCAAGGTTGCCTAATCCAATAAAAATAGACTGGGCTTCGGGATACCCGATGAAAATAGGTACCGCGATTTCAGAGCCTTTGGGTCTTACGAGTACTGCGTGTCCCTGGTCTGTTTTTGCCAATGTCCAAACTTCAGCCGGTATCAACATATTCATTATTCCTTATTCTTTGATTTCAGGTAATTGATGATGGCATCCACGTCTACAAATCCCAAATCAACCGCGATTTCACCAAATAGGCGGGAATCACCCGCTTTTTGATGTTTCAGCACCTCGGACACCTGTTGTTTTGTCATGGCTCCAATTCTGATCAATCCCGCACCAATTTTTTCATCAATTGAATCCATTTATAGCCTCTTTCAACTGAATCATTTCCATTTCAATATAAGTATATAAAAAATATTAAAGTAT
>JAFGKU010000177.1 GCA_016928415.1 Spirochaetales bacterium | reverse complement strand
TAGAATATGGCGGATTTGTTCCCCTTAACATACAATAGGAAACTCATGACTATCAGGAAGATACCGAAAAAGGCGCTCTCAACATTCACAACAACGTTGACAATACTCTCGGGGAGCACCCCTACAAGCATTAGTATTGAAAAAAGTGTAAAGGTTGAAATATAGGAAATAAAAATTATTTGTATCCATTTTCTTTTTATATTGAGGAATTCCTTGGTGAAAAGAATGATACTGCAACTGAACAGGATATATACAATCACAAAAACCAGCTCGAAATACTTAAAATATTCAAAGGCAACCGGATAGAACAGAAACTGGTAACCGGCGCCGGTGTAAAGCATCTGGAAAAGCAGGTTGAAGAATAAAAAGATAACATAGTAGAAATACGATTTGTCCCTTAAAGAAAAGAGGAGACAGGCATTGTATAGAAGGATGACGATGATGAATCCGAATAAAAATCCGAATATATAGGATTCTGTGGCAAACCATTCGGCAAACGAAGATAAGGTATGTATTTCTATCGATAGAATCATGTTGGCATAGTCGTTTTCGAACCGGATAAAAAGAGTGTATTCTTTGTTTTTATCTATATTAAGCAGGAAATGAGGTGTCCTGTCCCTCTGGTTCAGTTTCGACCTGTCTGAAATATCGTGGTATATTCTTTGGGAAACGGCTCCCTGGGAATCAACAAGAAACAGGGATAATTTTTTAAATAAATGGCTGTCAAAAAGAATTTGAAATTTTGAATCCTGTGACACGTTATCTATTTTAAATTTCACCCAGTAGGCACTGTCCGTGAATCCAAAATTGATCTTGTCAGATTCATTAAAAGGATATTTTCCCGGGGAAGAGAGAATATCATCTATTGTAATGTCTTTAGTGTCGTCGACATATATATCTTTTTTTATGATTTTATAGTTTTTATGTGCGTCATCAATCCGGATTTCAACGCTGAACAGGCTTAATGAAAAAAATAGCAGTAAAAATAATGTCAATCCATGAATTTTGATATGTCTAAAATTATGTTTCATTTCAAAACTCGTTTTATCCCTTCGATAATTTTTTTAATTGATGCAAATTGCCTGGTTGAGATTTCCGGATAAAGTACCATTCTCTTACAATATCGGGATTTAATCAACAGGATTTTAAACTGATATCCTAAAGTCCCGGGAAATATTCTTCTATTTTCACAAGGGCCAGCTTGTCGCCGTTTTTTTCAAAATAGAAACGGTTGGTGATGGGATAGTCATCCCAGCAGGCAACATGTTTTTCGTCTTTTTCTATGTATTTCCAGGTGAGCTTTTTTTTACGAAAAAGATTGATGAACCATTTCATGATTTCCTCTTTTTCTATTTTAGAAGTAGTTGTCTGGTAGCTGCTGTCATAAAATATAAATGTTGTCGATTCACCGATATAATCCGTAATCCTCGCAAAATTCCTGTTTTTACCGGCTTCGAGAAAGTCCTGGAAACTATAATCTTTATTTTTAATTTTAATTTTTGCCGGATTATCGATTTTAAAAACATACATGTCCGTATTGCTTTCTTCACCTGCCCATGTATATCCGGCTATTATAAAGCCTCCGTCGGCTGTCTTCCTGATACTGTTTGCACCGTCATATCCTTTCCCGCCGTATGTTTTCGACCAGATTATTTTGCCGTTTGCATCGGTCTTGATCAAATAAACATCGCTTCCGCCGGCGCCGCCCGGGGTGTAAATCGATATTGCTCCTGTACTGCCTTTTTTTTTCTCAAGAAGCTTTCCGTTTGCATCGGTTTCCAGGACCATCATGTTGATACTCATGGCATAGGACCCGGTTAAGCCGGCGACAATATATCCTCCCTTTGAATTTTGGAAAACGGAATACCCGATATCCGTCGTACCCTGACCGAAACTCTTTGACCACATTTCTTTGCCTTTTGCATCGGTCTTTACCAGGTAGGCGTACCTCGAACCGGCTGTCATTCCTTCGGGAATTATCGATTCGGTTGAGCCGGTGAGAATATATCCCCCATCTTTGGCTTGTTCTACATAATACGCATAATCATCCAGTTTTCCGCCGTAAGTTTCGGCCCATATTTTTTCACCGTTTGCATTTATTTTTACCAGGTAAGCGTCATATTTACCCGCTCCCGATGAATTGGTGTACCCGGCGATGATATAGCCGCCATCTTCCGTGGGCTGGATGCATTTTGCCATATCGATATTTTTGCCGCCGATTGTTTTGGCAAAGGTGTTTGTTTCAGAGAAAAGGCTGCCGGTGAAAAATATTAAAAATACAGAGATAAAAATAAGTTTCTTCATATCAATAATCTCCTTGTACCAAATAACACTATATACCTTTTACTCTGTTAGTGTCAAAATTGAATTAACCTTTTCTTTCATATACTTGTTGTTATCCGTTTAAATATTATTTTTCGATTAATGAATTATATCATTTTTCATTGATATCAGGGAAAAAACGTAGTAAATTATTCATATATGCTTAGTTAAATATACCTACAGAACAACATTTGGGGGAATTTTTTGAAAAAATTAATAGTTTTAGTATTTATCTGCTTATTTATATTTGCATTATTAACAGGTTGTAATCTCGGGCCGCAGATACCCCTTATCGCCGCTGATTCGATCTTTGGTCCGAATGTATATGTTTTTGACACGTCAATGGATATCATATCGGTCCAGAAAACAATTGACACCGTGTATAATAACCAGCAAAACAGTCAATTCGGCTCAAACCGTTTTGCGTTGCTCTTTAAACCGGGAACTTATAGTGTAAATATAGGGGTTGGGTACTATACCGAGGTGCTTGGACTAGGAGAATATCCAGATGAAGTATCCATTACGGGATACCTGCATTCCGATGCGTATCTTCCAAACAACAACTCAACCTGCAATTTCTGGCGGGGTGCAACGAATTTCTCGGTAAACCCGTCCAACGGCTCGGTCAAGTGGGCCGTTTCCCAGGCAATCTGGTTCCGCCAGATGCATGTCCAGGGTAATATGGCGCTTCACCAGAACGGGGGTTGGGCAAGCGGCGGCTGGATGGCCAATACATTGGTGAATGGTACCGTGGATTCCGGTCCCCAGCAGCAATGGATATCCCGCAATACAACGTGGAACAGTTGGACAGGGAGCAACTGGAACATGGTTTTTGTCGGTGTCGCCAATGCGCCTCCTGGTGACTGGCCGAGTCCCGTTTATACCAAGATCGCATTGGTTCCCATTGTGCGCGAGAAACCTTTCATCCAGGTTGATTCCGGGGGTATTTACAGCGTACGCGTTCCCTCCCTTAAATCGAACACCTCCGGGTACGACTGGGCCGGCGGTTCGGTTCCCGGGACAACGATACCCATCGATGATTTTTATATAGCTATGGCGGGAACGGACACTGCCGCCAGTATCAATACCCAACTTACCGCTGGCAAAAACTTGATCCTTACTCCCGGCATTTACAACTTGAGTGAAACCATCAATATTGCCAATGCCAACACGGTGGTGCTGGGGATGGGTCTTGCCACACTCAAACCGACTACCGGCCTTGCGGCAATGACGATTGCGGATGTTGACGGGGTAACGGTTTCGGGCGTTCTTTTCGATGCCGGTACGATCAGTTCTCCCGTGTTATTGAAGGTGGGGACGGAAGGGAACACGACGAGTCATGTCTCCAATCCGATCGTTCTTCATGACCTTATCTTCCGTGTGGGCGGAGCGGCTGCCGGAAAGGCCGCGATAAGCTTCATGATAAATGCCTATGACACGATTGTAGACCATACATGGGTCTGGCGCGCGGACCATGGCTTCGGGGTGGGCTGGACCAGCAACACGGCTGCCAACGGGCTGGTTGTGAACGGGGAAAATGTGACGATTTACGGATTGTTCGTTGAGCATTACCAGGAATTCCAGACTGTCTGGAACGGGGACGGAGGTCGCGTGTACTTTTATCAGTCCGAGATTCCCTACGATCCGCCGAACCAGGATGCCTGGCGTTCCGATACCGGGGTGAACGGCTGGGCTTCGTACAAGGTGGTGGACAGCGTCACCAGCCATGAAGCCTGGGGCCTGGGGATTTACAGCGTATTCTCGAATTTGGGAGTAAAACTGAGCAGGGCCATAGAAGTGCCGGATACGGCCAATGTCAATTTCCATCACATGATCACTGTATGCATAGGAGAAAAAGGTGAAATCACCCATGTCATTAATGATACGGGAGATTCGACCGGGGTTAATTGCTCCTATACGCCAAAGGTAAATGATTATCCATAAGCCGCCTCGTAAACACTCGCCAGTTTTTTACGGGCCGCGGTCCAGCATTGAATGTCCGTGGAATCGGTGAATTGGCCTATAGCCCCTATTTTGCGTTCCATGGAGCAGAGAACCGGTGAGTTGATTTTTTCATACAGCGCATTCACAAAGCGGTCCGCATGGATCACCTGGTAGGGTCTTTTATGAAACAGCGAGACATGGGGATCGATGTATTTCGTGATTCGCATATCGTTATGCATACGGGCGAGGTGTTCGTAAGCACGGGAAAGATGTGATTCACGGTCCTTCCAGTTTTGGGCTGCAAGTACATTTTGAAGAACCGGCGACAGGTCCCTGGCGCAGGAAAGCTCCGCAAAGGCCGACCCGAACCATTTGAAATAGGGGGTGTATCGCCGTTCCATGAGAAAGGCCAGCCTCATGATTTCCGTCACCATCCGGGCGGCAACGATCCTGGAGCCGAGATCATCACCCACGTCCCCGCAGCGCGCCATAAAAGGTTCTTCCTGGCTTATCCGCTGCCATTGGCACATCAGCACGTAATACCGGATCTCTTCAGGATACCATTTCAATTTTTTCTTGATCCGGTTGAGTTGTTCAAGGCCGTCGTGAAAAACTTCGCCCCTGGCGATCGTGCAGAGAGCCTGTTGAGGCATGGACAGCCAGTCCTTTTCCGTGATGGGTCCTGTGGGATCCACCCCTATATAACCGGTAAAAAAGCCAGGGATGGTGTGCACGGTAACACAATGGGCAATGGGGTATTCATTCTTTTTCTGGAGTACTCCACCGTCTATGTGGATTTCGTGGAAATGCGTCGGGAACCCGTGGAATTCAAACGGTAACTCATTGGCAAAAATATCGTTTATCTGCTGCCCGTACCGGGAGGCGTCATTTTCATCCAGAAAAAGCATTGTTTTCGGACCCCAGTGGTGGTCCATGGATTGGGCTGTGTCGAACCCGAGAACATCCGAACCCTGATCCAGCCTGCCGGCGGACCAGGCTAAACCGGGGAAGTGCCTTTCAAGCATGGGCTTGACGGTTTCTTCATAAAACAACCGGCAAAGCTGCATGCCTTTTATAAAACCCTTGTTCATTTGTTTTCTCCTTTGATGCAGGCTGGTGGTAAAAATTTATTTCCCGTGATAGAGTGTTTTATAGGAAATTATCATGTGGGGAATGAAAAAGTCAATTATAAAAGAAATAGACAAGGATTCCTTCAGGAAAAATCTTATCCGTTTTACCTGGCAGGCCTATAATACCATTCCTCAAATCAAGGCACCGGCCATACTCGATATCGGCTGCGGTTCGGGTAATCCCACTATAGAACTGGCCGTTTTAAGCAAGGGAATGATTACCGCCGTGGATATTGACGGGGGAGCGCTTAACACCTTGAATGAAAAAATAAATGCATTGCGTTTATCCGGTCATATCAAAACAATCAGGCGTTCATTGTTTAAATTAGGATTTAAAACGGAATCATTTGACATCATCTGGGCGGAAGGCTCGATTGCGGTGATCGGGTTTGAAAAGGGATTATCGGAATGGCATAAATACCTTAAACCCGGGGGATACCTCGTTGTTCATGACGAAATAAAAAATCATGAGCAAAAAATAAACCGGATACCCGGCCTTCATTACACGTTGCTGGATCATTTTATCATACCGGAGCGGGTGTGGCTTGATGAATATTTTTCACCACTGGAAAAGCGCATAGAGAGCTTGAAAATAAAATATAAAAAAGATGCGAAAATCATGAACTTCCTGGAAGGGGAAGCCGCCGAGATTGAACAGTTCAATAAAAGCCCGAAAAGCTTTGCTTCTATTTTTTATATCATGCAGAAGGCATAAAGTCTTGAAGGAGTGAATCATGAAAATTCTCATTTTTGGAGGCGGTGTCATCGGAAGTGTCTATGCCGCCAAATTGCATGAGGCCGGGGTTGATGTCGCCCTTTTTGCCCGGGGCAGACGCCTTGAAGATATTCAAAAGAATGGCATAGTTTTAAAGCACTATTTTACCGGGAAGTCTACCGTTACACACGTGAAAGTCATCGACAGCCTCGATGAAAACCGTGATTATGACCTGATTATCATAATAATCAGGGGTGACCAATGGCAGGACGCCCTGACGGTCCTTACTCGATGCAAAAATACAAAGACCTTCCTTTTTGTAGGCAACAATCCCAGGGACCCGGATGAGCTGATCGATGCGCTTGGCAAGGATCGGGTGATGCTTGGTTTCGGGGGGGTGGCCGGTTACAGGGAAGGGCACACCATCCATTATTGTGATTCCGATGCGGAGGACAAAAAGAAAAACCATTTCTGCATTGGAGAACTGGATGGCCGTGAAACAGAGCGCTGCCGGCAGATCAGGGATATTTTCGGTAAAGCGGGGTATCCTGTCTGGATATTCAAGGATGCCGTGTCGTGGCTCAAATCGCACATGATCGTCATCATGCCCATCATGGGATTGCTTCACATGGCCGGCTGGGAACAGAAGGCGGTAGTGAAGGATACGCAGAGCATTAAGCTGGGCATCAGGGCCTTCAGGGAAATGGTCAGGGCTTTCAAGGTCCTGAAGGTTCCGGTGGACCCCAAAAAGTTTGTATTTTTTTCAAAAGTGCCAATGTTTTTAATGGTGCCCCTTATAAAAAAGGCACTTGCCTCAAAGGGGGCAGAAATTGGGATTTTCGGTCACGCCAACTCAGCAAGCGGCCAAACGGAGATGAAGTCCCTGGCCTATGAGTTTACCGATCTTCTGAGGCAATCATCGGTTCCCCTGCCCGCCTGGGAGAAAATGATGGAATATATAAAGCGGGGGAGTGCGGAAGGATGAGCACTCTCCGTGTATACTGTCGGCAGTAATTGACTGTTTTTATTCCGGTATATAATACCCCTTTGCCCGCACGGTCACCTGTCCCGGAGCAATGTCACCGACAGTAATAATGAGAGAAACGATGTCTCCTTTTTTCATTATCAGGTATTGGCTGTCTTCTTTTACCAGTTGAAAAGGAATGGAATCCGGATTTAATTCACGGGAACCAATCCAGACAGAAATACAATCAAGATAACTTGTTTCGTTCTTTATTTCTCTTATCTGCAAGGTAAGTTTTCCATTAATGATCACCGGCTTTTGGATCTCAACAGTAGAAAATCTATCTGACTTTTTTCCAATTTGATTCGGGATAATTTCAACATCCTGTATAAATTCTTTACCGTCAAATACATAAATATAGGGGCACAGTCCTCCATACGAGTCATCCGAATAATCCGAGCCGTCCATCATGCTGGGATCATCTATCATATCATCCATGGCATTGCTGTCTGTTGGAGACGGTGTACCACGGGATTCAATGGCTATGTTGAGGATATAGGATCCCTCCTCGTTCAATGGCTCATTTGGCAGGAATCCCCCTTCCTCCGCTTCCGTTCCGGCCGCCGCGACCCCAAGATAGTATAAACCGGATTTTTTAAATTTCCAGGTAAAGTAGCTGTCCTTTCCGTTTGTATCTTCTTCGCTGCCTTTATCGGCGCCAAAATACCAGGAATAATTGCTGCAATTATCATTACCGCCCAGGGGTGTCCCCCGGGAATCAAAGAGGATGAGGACCACATCCATGCTTTTGCGCTCGGAGGTTTTTATTCCTTTATCGATGTCAAACACCCCTTCCGTATTGGTTTCAACGGTAAAGGAATAGTAGTCAAAATAGTCTTTCTTTTTCGTATCCTCATTTTTCCCGCTTCCGGCAATGGAGACCCACGGATACCCGCATGCAACCCAGGCAAGCTTGTTGTTCCTTTTTTCGGTTTTCTGAATTACGGGATTGCCTGTTTTATTGAAATACTTATCAAGGTTCTGGGCTTTTTTGATTGTATCATTCGGTTCTCTTTCTTTAACAACAGACTGGCTTGCCCCCTGGTCATCATCATCCGGTGGATAGTCCCCGGCCAATGCCAGTTTTAAGAGCCTGGCGGCTTCACTGTGGTTGCCGGCAAGGGCTATTTGATAGGCATTCATCCCGTCCTTTCGCTTTAAAGCGGGGTCGGCGCCATGATCAAGAAGAAGCCGTATCATTGCCACGTTTCCATAACGTGCCACAAAGATCAGGGCCGTGCTGTTTTCGACCCGTCTTGCATTCGGGTCAGCCCCCGCTTCAAGAAGGAGTTTTACTGTTTTGTAGCCGCACTCGTTGTTCCCACCCCAGCAGATGGCAATAAGGGGGGTATTCTTTTCATGGGAATCCCTCGCTTCCAGGTTTGCCCCTGCACCGATAAGCACATCCACGGCTTCGGGATTACACGAGGATGCGGCCCAGTGAAGGGGAGTTATGTCATAACCCATTTGTGCATCCAGGATTGCACCATTTTTAAGCAGGTATTTGATAATTTCAACCCTGTTATACCTGGCGGCAAGATGAAGCGGTGTTGCGCCGTTTCCGCCGTCATGGTTATTAATATTTGCGCCTCCTTCTATCAATTCCTTTACCCGTGTCATGTCTCCCTGCCCTGCTGCATCACAAAGAGCGGCATCCAGGGGATTGGCAGGAAGAAACATTGTTACCATCATAAAAAGAACAAAAACATACATTACTTTCATCGTAATAGACTCCTTTTAGCGAGTATTAGATTTATATGCCCCTATAATCATAGTAAACACCTTGATAAGATTCAATATTGGAAGCCGAGATTTTAAAATGCCCTGGAGGATTGGTATCTCATGTCACGATCGGACGGTGCTTAACCACTATTTTCTTTCCCAAGGTGCTTATCCAGCATTTCGGCAAGCTCGATTTTGGTGAACGGTTTGCAGATGCTTGCCGTGAAACCGTATTCTCCCGGGCTGGCCATGATTGGATCATCGGCATATCCGCTCATCACGAATACGGGTATTCCCGAATCTATTTTCCTGATCTCGGTAACCGTGTCCTTTCCCCCTCTCCCCCCAGGAATGGTCAGGTCAAGTATAATTCCGGTAATTTCCGAGGAAAGATATTGCATGACTTCGGAGCCGTCTTTTGTGCAGATGACGCTGAATCCAAATGATTTCAGCATCACTTCCGTCGTTTCACGGATAACAGCCTCATCATCCATGACCAGAATCGTGCCGGCACCCCTGTACCCTGATTGATAGCGCGTGGCCTTCTTAACGGCAGACTTCGGCAGGGCGGGAAGAAAAACATGAAACGTACTGCCTTTTCCCGGTTCCGATTCAACCTCGATGCACCCTCCGTGCCGGTTGATGATTGAATAGCAGGTGGCAAGACCGAGTCCGTGCCCCTTGGGTTTGGTTGTGTAGAACGGGTCAAAAATACGTGGCAGAATATCCCCTGGCATGCCTATTCCTTGATCGGAAATGGATATTTTCACATAGTTGCCCGGGTCAAGAATGGGGTGCTTCTTTCCTTTGATGACTATGTTTTCTGCCATAACCTCGATTCTGCCCCCGTCAGGCATGGCCTGCTGCGCATTGATAATGAGGTTGTCAGAGACCTGTTCAATCTGGTTCCGGTCGAATTCGCACGCCCAGAGATTTTCCGGGATGTTGAATTCACAACTCAGCCGCGATCCGCTCAGTGCGAATTGCACCGTTTCATGTATAAAGGTTGTTATATTTTCCAGCCGCTTAATGGGAACGCCACCCTTGGCAAAGGTTAGAAGCTGATGTGTCAGGCCCCGTGCACGATCGACCGTTCCGAGTGCCTTGGCAAGAAAAATACCGACTTCCTTTTCCTTGGTCAATTCAGCCGCCAGTTCGATAAAACCGAAAATACCGCCAAGCAGATTATTGAAATCATGGGCAATACCGCCGGCCAAAACCCCGAGTGCCTCGATTTTTTGGGTCTGTTGAAGGGCCTGTTCCGTCTGTCTCCGCTTCGTGATGTCGCGGTAATTGACGACAATGGCATTCACGCCCGGTACGGCGAGCTGGTTGTTCGCTACCCCCTCAATCCATCGCCAGGAGCCGTTCTTATGACGCACACGTGTCGGGGGAATGCCGGTATAGGCCGGTTTTGCGATTATATCCCGGAACAGTTTCAGAAGGTTTTCGCGATCATCGGGGTGGACCAGATCAAATGTGTTCTGACCGATTCTGTCTTCTTCCGGATATCCCATCATCCGGTGGTAGGACGGGCTGTTATAAAGCACGCGGCCGTTAATGTCTATAAGCGAAATGGCGTCGGTGCTGTTCTCGATGAGTGAGCGGAATTTACGTTCCTGTTCCACCAGTTTTTCCCGGATGTGCTTCTGCTCCGTTACGTCGCGCCAGATTGACTGCAGGACCGTCTTGCCGTGGAATTGAATGCGCTTGGAGCTGACTTCGACGTCTATAATCCTGCCGTCCTTGCACCTTTTCTTTGTTTCGAACGTCTCATTGCCGGCTTTTACTACGGCTTTTGCGTGATATATAACCTGCTCATTGGATTCATTGACGTCCAGGTCCGCGATGTGCATTTTGCACAGCTCTTCTTTGGTAAACCCCAGTAGAGCCGTGGCATTCCTGTTTGTCTCCAGGATTTTCCCGCTTGCAGGATCGACAAGCGCGATGGCCTCACCCGCCTGTTCAAAAAGTATTTGATATCTGTCTTCTGATTCAAACGTGGTATCTGGCATAAGTCACCTTCATATATTTCGACCCAGGAATGGGAATGTGCCCGATAACGACCTCATTTATTTTGCATTTTCCCGGAGATATTATTTCGCGAGTCGTTAATACAAGGTCAACGGTTTAAAGGTTCCCTTAATAATTAATAATAGGAGTATTAATAATTTTTTGCAAGCTTTTTTAGGCAATTCCCCTCAGGTAACTTCTTTCCCTTGTCGTAATCATACGCTTGATGTAGAATTCGTTTCTCATGGGATACAGATCCTGGAGGTAACTGTAAAAATTCTCTTCCCATTCAAGGGCGGCATGGATGTCCTGGGCCAGATTCGATGAATGGCAGCTGATCACCATGTGCCGGGTGTTTATAAAATCAGGATTTATTACGTCCTTTATCTTTTGACAATTAACCGGGGTAACCTTGCCGCCGATGGACACATTTTTTCCGTACTGGTGGGCTGTTTTGGTAATCCGCGCAACCAGTTCGAAAACATAGGGATCATCCGCGTCTTTTTCAAGGGAACCGGAAAAGTCGCTTCTGCCGACCGTGACCTGATTAAGCCGGTTAAAGTGAGGTAATTGGCACATTTTTTCCAGATTCTCATAGGCGGTGATTGTTTCGATATTGATGGCCAGCAATAGAGTTCCTTTTTTATCCATGGCCGCCATTGTTTCGATGAAGTTTTTAAGGCCGTACACCGATTCCACCATGGGAGCCAGGATCATGTTTACGCCCAGAGACATCATGAAGGCAATATCGTTTCGGGCTTCCGGGCCGCCTATTTTAACGACCATCGGTACAATATTGTGGGAAATCTGCCGCATCTGCCGGATCTCGTCAAAGGTCATGGCTTCGACCTCCGTCCCCGCTTTAATTTTAGCCAGTGAATGTATTTCCTTTAAATTGAGTAAATGCCGTCTTAATTCATGAAACATAATACCACCTGTGTTGAATATCGGCAGAAACAGTATAAAGATGAGGACCTCCGGGGCAGGTAAGGGAATTATTGAACGCTTTTAAAATGGCTTTTCAGCAGGTTAAGAAGATTCGGCTTGATTTTACTCCGATCACCACGTATCTCAACCTCAATCCGGTCTTTAAGTAAATTCTCATCCATATGGTTAATGGCATAGGTAACAAATTTTTCAATTTCCATGGGATTGTGGTTTTCGGATTTAATGATGATTTTTTTCAGATTGTTCAAGGGGATTTTCATGGCTTTTGAATCCGGATTCAGGAATTCCGAATAGGTATCGGCCGGTTCACCGGAATCCCTGTCAAAAATTATACAAGTGATTTTATAGTACAACTCGGTTATGACATTGGCCAATTCTTTCTGAAAGTGAATATTCCCCGAGATCGTTAAGCTAAATATATGTTCCGCAGGTTTTATGGCCAGGGTACCGAACCCTTTCACTTCATTCCAGTTGCGCATCGCGATGGTGTAATAAACTCTTTCAATTTTAGTTTCCGGTTTCCATCCGGATTTCATAAGATATCCGGCGGCTTTCAGGCGCACTTCCGTATCGGGATTGTCATGCAAACAGCGTATAAAAAACGGCCTGCCCCGCCCATCCGGATATTCATACAAGGCGGCAGCTGCCGTCAACCTGTAGGCCTGGTCCCTGCCATTGAACAACCCGTCAGTCAGCAGATTAAAAATACCCTCGTCATTGAATTTTACCAATGCCCGTGCGGCAAGTTCCTTTATAAACCTGTTTTTTTCACGGAACAGGATTTCACAAAGTGTTGTTTTTGCCCCTTCCACCTTCATAGCGCCGAGTACCCAAATACAAGTTGCCAGGATTTCGGGATCGTTCGTCATTTTAAACAGGGTGAATACGGGGTCCACGGCACGCTCATCCTGAATGAGTCCCAGGGCGTCACCTGCGGCTTCAACAATATCCTGGCTTTTGGAGAATACCAATGCCTTCAGTAAAGGCTCTACCGCTTCAGGATCGCGGTATTGGGCAAGGGCCAGTATGGCTGTTTCCCGTACATATTTATCGGGATCTTTCATGGCGGCATTTATTAATGGCTTCAGACCATTTTTATCCTTTGTGCAGCCCAGTATTTTTGCGGCATAGCCACGCACATCCGGACGTATCGAATATTGCAGATCTTTTATAACATCATCGGTATTCATCATTCCGGCTTTATGTTCTGAAAATGGTTGGAAATCAGGTTATACAGATTCGGGTAGATTTTTTCCCGTTCCCCTTCGATCAATACATCGACCCGGTTTTTAAGGACGGCATCATCAATATGGTTGACGGCATATGTAATAAAGCTTTCCACGGTCTTTTGATGATATGTGTCGGCACGGATAATCACCCGCTCCAGGTATTTAAGGGGGCCATCCAGGTATTTTACATCGGGGTTTTGCAGGGTTGAATATTCATCCTCCAATTCACCCTCCCCGAATACAACCGTTTTTACGCATGAATAGAGTATGCTGAGATAGCGGGAGAAAACCGGTTTTGAAATTTTTTCGTCATCAAACGGGAAATTTGTGATTTTCAGTATCCGGACTATGGGATTGATTGAAAAGGCCCCTAATTCCTTTATTTTTCTCCAATGGCGTTTTGCAAGGTAGAAGTAAACCGCTTCACCCTTTATGTCCGGTGTCCAGCCGGACCTGGATAGAGATTCGGCCGCTTCAAAACGTACATCCGGATCGGCATCCTCCCGGAGGGAACGAAGCAGGAACGAATGGACACGGGCGTCAGGGAATTCTCCCAGGGCGATTGCCGCATTCTCCCTTTTATTTTCATCCTTTTCGTGCAGCAGCTTTACGGCTATCATATCGATGATGTTCGGATCATCGAACTTGTTCAAGGCGCCGGCGATGGTCTTGACTATATGCTTTTTTTTCTCTACGAGCATGGATTCACAAAAGACCGCGGCGGCTGCTTTCATTTTCTGGTTGCCGAGCGCCCATATGCAGGCATCCTTGAGTTCGGGATCCCCTGTCAAGAAGTACAGGTTAAGAAGCGGTTCATCGGCATGGCCGTCCTGAACGAGACCGAGTGCCTGGGTAACGGCCCTGATGATGTCCTTGTTTTTATAGCCGGCCACGGTTTTCATTAGCGTACCGACAGCGTCACTGTCACGGAACCGGGCCAAAGCCTTTATGGCCATTTCGCGTACGTACTGGTCCGGGTCCCTGAGAAAGGCTTCAATCAGGGGTTTAATCGCTTCATTGTCCTGTAAACCTCCCAGCGCCTTTGCCGCATACGCTCTTACATCGGTACGTTTTGATGTGCATAAATCGTCTATCAAATTTTTATTGCTCATATTGACAGTTATAATTTTTCGTAGCTGCTTTTCAAATCATCGATGTACTCGGATAGTTCCGATGATTTTTCCTTCAACATACCCGTGACAGCCGGATCTTCCGTGGAGCCGATGCTCCTTAAACGGGCCAGGTTAATCTGTATCTGCTTCAGCGACGTTACGGCGGAATTCAACCGCAGTCTTATTAATTCCTTCTGGTTCAACAGCTGGTCGTACGAGTGTTTGTGTTTCTTTGCTTCCGACAGGTATCTTTCATATTCCCGCCGCATACGTTCATCAGAGGTGTTTTCAAGTTTACCGGTCAGTGATTTGATTTCTTCCTCTATTTGACGTACGGGAATCGTTGTCAACACCTTGTCCATTTCCCTGTTCTGATTTGTCAGGTTTTCTATCTGCTTCAAAAAGTTGTTCATTGCCGGGATTAACTCCGGCCCCCATTCTTTTTTCAATTCTTTCGATTTTTTAAGTTCCTGTATGACATTATCCCGTAATACCTTTGCTTTTTTAAGGAACAATTCGTTTTCCGTTTTGGCGGATAAGGGCTTGTTCTTGATATTAAAGAAAACGGAATGGGACAAATTCTTTGCATTGTCCGGATCAAAATCCAGGTTTTTCCGTGCCTTGTTTTCCCTTATCCTCCAGATAATGACCCCGACAAGCAGAATGGGGAAAAGCATACCCTGTGTTATGAAGAATAAGGCCGCACCGGCCACACCCAGGGCCGCGAGAATTGATGGATGTATTTTTATGGGTGCTTCATAGGGAGTAGGGAAGAAATTGTATTTTTTAACCTCTTCGGATTTCTCAAAATAATTTTTGAAATTGGCCAGATCCTTACCTGTTTTTATTGAATACCCAATGCTTCCGTCCTCCTGTTTTGTCTTGGTTATGACTCCGTTTCGGGAAAGCGATTCGAGGGCGTTATAGATACTGAAATGTGTTTTGGGATATTTCTGCCGTAAATCCTGCATGAAACCCGTTCGAGGGGCGGAGGCGGGTTCAGCGTTTTGGACGGGCGGCTGCTCGGCCGGCTTTTCAGGGGAGAGTATCCCGTCAATCTCATTAATACTGATTTCATAGGCGATAACCGGTTTGGTTATGTTTTTAAGATTGACCTGGCCAAGCCTGACTATATTAGCTTCCACCTTATTGGATACGCTGTTGTATACTTCTTCGGAAATACAGATGCTTCCCGGGGCTGCCAGGGCCTGCAGCCGCGAGGCGATATTTATACCTTCCCCAATAGCGTCCTTTTCAAAAAACCTTATGTCGCCCAGGTGGATTCCTATGCGTATCAATAGTTTCTCCCCGTTCACAAGGCCTTTATTTCGTTCATCCAGTTCCTTTTGAATATGGATGGCACAGGATACGGCATTGTATGTATTGTTGAAATCAACGAGGAAACCGTCACCCGTATATTTTATGATATTCCCGCTGAATTGTGCGACGGCTTCTTTAGTGAGAGATGCAAAGTATTCCAGCAAGGTAAGGGTTGCCGATTCATTTGTTTCCATCATCCGGCTGAACCCGTAGATATCCGTATAGAGTACGGCGGCAAGCCTGAAATTCTGTTGTTTGAAATCCGGTTCCATTATTGAGGGAAAATATATCAGAAACAGTGGATATAATCCAGAGATATTGATTATAGTATTATGTGCTGTGGTCAAGATATAAAAAAATCATATACTTCTTGATGTAAGATTGTATAAGGTTGAAAGGAACCGTTAATATGAAGAGAAGATTCGCTGGTTTAAAGACTCAAACACTCCTTTATATTTTAGCAGTCCTGGTTTGTTTTCAGGGCAGGATTGATCTCCATGCCGGGGAACAGGAATTTTTACTGATCAAGGTGTTCCCCCTTGCCGGTGTCCTGGGTACGGACTTAAGGAGCATCAATTCACATTATGACCATGACCCTGAAAAAGCCACCGAATTCTCTGCCCTTGGATTCGGAAACAACCACATTAAGGATTACATGGGAGGGGATCGTACCTATGACGGGCACATGGGAACCGATATAAGCATTTATTCGTTTGAGGTCCAGGACATAGGCGTGCCAATAGTGGCTGTTCTAAAAGGGACGGTACTTGAGGTCCATGACGGTGAATACGATAAACAATTGAAAAAAAGTGATCTGACCGGAAACTATGTCGTTATTGACCATGGTTCCGGAACTCAGAGCTATTACAATCATTTGAAAAAAGGGTCGGTATGCGTGAAGCCCGGACAGGTTGTGAAAGAAGGAGAACAAGTCGGGCTGTTAGGAAGCTCCGGTAATTCAACCTGGCCGCATCTGCATTTTGAATGGCGCGAAAATGAAAAAAGCGTAGACCCGTTTTCAGGGCCGGTCAATCCTATCGAATCCCGGTGGGCCGTCCAGCCCGGGTATGATTTTCCCATGACAATCGTGGACTGGGGGCTTACCTACAAGTCTGAAATGGCCCAACCCCCGTATATTTCTCCGAGGGAACCGGCCGTCCTGAGGGGAAAGAGCAAGGCCGATGATTTAAAGCTCTGGATCCAGGTTTTAAATGTGCCTGATCGCACTTATAAGAGAACCTGGTCCCTCTATTCACCCGGTGGCAAGAAAATAAATGAATGGGAAGATACAATCGACGGGTCCAGGCAATGGCACGGATTGGGAGCGGCCCAATGGCTGTATACTTATTCCATGTCCTTTTCCGAAAAATCGGGAAAGGGGAAATGGAAAATGGTGATTTCCCATGACGGGCGGGTTGCCAAGGAATTGCTAATCGATGTTCTTGATAAATACGGTAAAAACAGACCTCCGTCCCCGCCGCCCGGTGTTGTTCTCTTTCCCGAGTATCCCCGGCCCGGGGATTGTGTTTCCTGCACGGTGGCTGTTTCAAACACCAATCTTGACCCGGACCTGGACAAGGAGAGGTTCCGGTTTGAATGGATTGTCAATGGCAAGAAAATGAGGGATGTAACCAATGCATCGAGACTGGATTACCTGCCTGCAAATACCACCGGTGCGGGAGATACCTTGATTTGCAGGGTGTATACTTCGGACGGGAAACTGGAAAGTGAACCGGTAGAAATTAAAACGAAAGTTGGAAAGTAAAATCGCGCGCTGGCCTCATATCGAGGCCAGGCGCGGTTGTTGTTCCCTTCAGGAATTAATAGCTGGCACTTACGGTCACATTGCTTCCAAAATTGGTAACCGTTGTGGAACTGCTGTTTACATTGGCGATGGTTGCCGTACCGCTTACATACCACCTTTTAAAGTAAATTGTCTGGTAAGGTCCCACCTGGACCTGTGGGGGCGCTGAGATGTTGATCACGCTTGATGCTGTCAAATTCCCGTATGTTTCCGTTACCGAACTCCCTGACGCGGACACATAGGTGACTGACATGGTATAGAATACCGGCGGTGGCTGCGTATGTGTCGGCGTCGGAAACGGGGTCGGGGTCTGCGTAATTGTGGGTGCAAGCGAGTTTGTAGGCGTTGCCGTAGGAGGTATCGTCACGGTAGCCGGTACATAGTTGGTTGTGACAGTGGCATTTGATGTGAAATGCCTCACTGTTGTGCTGCATGATCCGGGATTGTCAATCATTGCCCCGCCCGAGAGTTGCCATTGCCTGAAATTCATTAGCGTGGGATTATTGGGATTGCCTATCAACAGGGTTGATGGTGCCGAAATGTTTACCGTACTGTCGTAAGTCAAGTCCCGGTAAATGGTTTCATCAAACTGCCCGGAAGTGTTCATTTTACGGACGGTAAGTGTATATTTCGCCGGCGTGGGAAAGGGGGTGTCGGTTGGAGTCGCAGAGTAGGAAGGTGTGGGTGTCACCGCTGCATAATACGCGGTCATAATTACATAGCTTTTAATTTCGGTAATTACCGCACAGTTTGAATAGGGGTTGTCGATAATGGCTTCTCCCGTCATGTGCCATTCCCTGAAATACAGGGTTATCTTGTTATATGGACTGCCGACCAGCACGGTTGCCGGGGCGCAGACGGTAACAACACTCGGATCGTCCAGCTCGCATCGAATAATATCGTAGTAATTTCCGGTTTCGTCTATAAGACGGGTGGTCAGGCAATAGGTTTCCGGTTTGGGAGTGACGGTGGGGGGCGGTTTAATACTGGTTGAGGGGGTGGGTGTCCCGCCTAAGTTGTACGTAGCCGTGATGCTTCCATCACTCGTGAAATTTCTTGCGGTTGTGCAGTAAGCGTAGGGATCGTCAATGGTCATACCGTCCGATGCCTGCCACATGTAAAATTGGACATAGTTGGTTGAACCGGGTGGTCCAATACGGTAGGATGGGGCCGTGCAGATCTGCAGAACACTCGATGAAGTCAAGTCATCGATCAATCGTGCATCCATGTTTCCCGATTCATCATAGGTCGTCAGTATAACCTCAATGTCGGGCACTCCGTATAAACGTATTAAACTTGACATGTCGCCGCCGCTTAACGCTCTTCTCCCCGTTACATGCGTTCCGGAATCTATTGTTTTTTGCCCGTTTTTGCTGAAGGCATAATTGCCGTAATGCATGATAGAATCGTAATCATAGCCGGAGAGATGCGAATCGCTTCCGAGCCGGCATTTATCAAAGGCGGATTTATATTGGGGAATAATATTATCCCAGAGGATGGTGATATAGCCGTCCCGGTCGCTTCTTTGGTGCTCGTGGGTCATACCTAAACCATGAAGAAACTCGTGTAGAATGGTGCCGGCATCAAAGCACACCAGTTCGCAGTAGGCATTCCTCGTATAGCCGAGTGTTGAAAGCCCGCACACGTTTCTGTCCGAACTCCGGCTGATGGCGTACACGTAGCTGCCCGGGGGATATGCCAGAAACCTGACGTCGCAGATACTTTCAATGGTAAACATGGCATTCAGTATGGATTGTCTCTGGCTTTCCGAAAAATCCGAGGACAGGTTATATTTCACAATCCCTTTGGGCCAGAGGCTGATCCTCAATTCCCGGACGCCCCTGTCCGTAGCCTCCACCCCTGTTTCCTGGGCTTCGTTGGCTTCCTTGATTGCTTCTATCAAGGCCTGTTGGTTTACATCGTTTTTGTCCAGGAGGATGTCGTCATTATTAACGAGGTAATAATCACCCATATCCACCAGGTGGGCTGGTCCCACGGGAACCGCAACTGAATCGGGATTTACCGGTTCCGGAACTTCTTCCTGTATCGAACAGGCTGAAAAGAAGATCATTATTGACAATGCGGTCAGTAATACAACACTTTTTTTCATTTTTGACTCCTTCTTGGTATTTATTGGGAGCGAAATATATGATTTTCGCCCGTTTATGATTAAGGGCGTTTGAAAAACCAGAATCACTCAAATTTTTTTTAAGAAAGTGAACATATTTTGGCCAAATATCCATTAATTGTTCGTGATTATTGATTTGTTGCATTCCTGAGTAATTAAAGAAGCGAGTGACGAGTTGAAAAATAATTCCGATTTCAAATGGCTATTTCAGGACTCCCGTGATCATGCTGACGTCCTACCCAGATAACTGACAGGGGACGGACCTGACCATACAGGAAGGCATGGTGATGGAAGCCGGACGATTACCTTGAAAAGCCGGTAGACCCGGTGGAATTACTTAAACGGGTAAAAAACCTTCTTAACAGATAAAATCAGTCATTATAGGTCCTGTTAATGGTCCAGATGGCCGCAAGAACGACGAGTTCCAGCGTAAAATTGAGAATCCATTGCATGGTATCTGGTAAAAATGTAATACTACTACCCGTTATATGGAATTTATTGAAAAATTGCGTATAAAAGACCCGGAGGACCCAGAAGATAAAGATAACAAGACTGGCAAGCGACATCCAGTTCCGCCTGAGTTTTGTAAATAACCCGGCAAAGATAACGAGTGCGCAGATAAGTTCGAGAATTCCGAAAATCACTTCAATAACGTGATTTGTATTATTGAGAGAGAAAATCGATTCTTCCACATTCGGGAAAATACCGCAGAGTCCAAGTACCAGAAAAAAGGCCGCGGTGGCCAGTTTCAAAAAGAAGGAAGACGTCGGTAATTTTGATTTTGCCATTTTATTTCTCCTCATATTATTTGATATCGCCGTTATGATAATTGAGTACGGCAATATAGTCAATCGAACAAAACGTGGTGACTGACAGCCCCTTGCATGGATAAACCGTAAAAGGCTATACTCGTTTTCAGTTATTTTGAGGAGGATTCCATGAAATTAAATCCGGACAAATATGAACAGGCTCTCCTGTTTGCCTGCCTCACCCACAAGGACCAGAAGGTACCCGGTAAACCATATGCTTATATTGCTCATTTCACGCAGGTATGTATCGAGGTATTGACGGCATTGAATGGTGCTCCTGTCGGGAACCCGGACCTGGCCGTTCAATGTGCCCTCCTCCATGATGTGATAGAAGACACGGAAATAAAATACGAAGAGGTGGAAAAGGAATTCGGCACGGATGTGGCACGGGGTGTGCTTGCCTTGACCAAGAACAAGGACCTGCCGAAGGATCAACGGATGGAAGACAGCCTGAACCGTATTCTGAAGAATCCGTTGGAGGTGGGGATGGTAAAAATGGCGGACCGGATTGTCAACCTGCAGGAACCGCCCCATTCCTGGGATCAGGAAAAAATCGCGAAATACAGGAAGGAAGCCGGATTGATACTCGAAAAGCTTCAATCCTGTAATGCCGTTCTTGCCGAAAGGCTGAAGATGAGGATTGAACGGTACGGTAAATATCTGAAACAATAGGCATGCAAATACAATATACCGTTATTATTGAAAAAATAACGGCCTGGAGCAGGGATGAAAAGCAGGTGAGGGCGCTTGTCCTTTACGGTTCACAGGCAAGGGAGGAGCGGCCCGCTTATGCGACGTTTCCTATCCGCATTTTAGTATCAGGATCAAATACCAGGACTTTTGATATATCCACCATCAGCTTCATATTTTCTCCCGGTTGTTTTGCGTCCAGCGGGTTAACCCGGCAGGTCACTTTTGTATCGTTAATATTGACAAAGACAAGCGTGTCCGGGCCGGTCGGTTCAAGGACTTGAACCGTGCACATGATTTCATGGATCTGTTTATTCCCCTCCTGAAGATGGAAGCCGCTGGCAATCTGTTCCGGCCTGACACCTATAATGACATCTTTATCGATCCATTCGGTTAATGACAGATCGGTCCTCTTGATGGGTATGAAAAAAGAGGTTTCTTCACCTGTTTTAAAAATGACACCCGTATCTTCATTTTGTTTTATAACCGTGCAGGGAATGAAATTCATGGAAGGTGATCCGATAAAACCGGCTACAAACAGGTTGCTTGGATTATCGTAAACCTGTTGGGGTGTGTCGAATTGCTGGATGACACCGTCTTTCATAATGGCTATGCGGTCGGCCAGGGTCATGGCTTCAATCTGATCGTGTGTTACATACACGATTGTCGTCTTGATACGCTGATGAAGCATTTTAATTTCCGTACGCATATCAACACGTAATTTTGCATCCAGGTTACTCAGGGGTTCATCAAATAAAAAAATGGCGGGGTCCCTGGCCAGGGCCCGTCCCATGGCCACGCGCTGCCGTTGTCCACCGGATAGTTCGGCCGGTTTGCGTTTAAGCAATTCGCTTATTTGAAGCATGTTGGCAACGTGGTCAACGGTTTTTTTAATTTCATCCCTGGGAACTTTCCTCGTTTCAAGCCCGAAAGAGAGGTTTTTTTCGACATTCATGTTGGGATAGAGGGCATAGGATTGGAAGACCATGGCGATATTTCTGTCTTTGGGTTGAACATCATTGACAACATCGTCTCCGATTTTGATTTCACCGCTGTTTATGGTCTCTAATCCTGCGATCAGGTTTAGCAGGGTTGATTTGCCGCAGCCGGACGGTCCGACAAGGACAACGAATTCACTCGCGTTTATTGAAAGGGATATCCCCTTTAAAACTTCCTGTGAGCCGAATTTTTTTCTAATATCTGTAATAGTTAACGATGCCATAATTATCAATCCTAACTTATTTCAAGTTTTATATTATCCTTTAACCGCCCCTGCCGTTAATCCCCGTAAAAAGTATTTACCGGATATAATATAGACAAGGAGGGTGGGTAACCCTGCTATCAGGGCGGCAGCCATGTCCACATTGTATTCCTTTACGCCTGTTGTCGTATTGACTATATTGTTCAATGCCACCGTGACGGGTTGACTTTCGCTTCCTGAAAAAGCCACGCCAAAGAGGAAATCATTCCATATCTGCGTGGTCTGCCAGATGATAACCACCATGAAGATGGGGGCGGAAACGGGAAGGATACACTTCCAGAAAATTCTAAAGAATCCGGCGCCGTCTATTTTGGCGGCTTTTATTATTTCATCAGGGATGGCTACATAGTAATTACGGAAAAACAGGGATGTAAAAGAAAGGCCGTAGATAATATGAACCAGGGCCAGTCCGAAGATCGTCTGTGAAATTTTAAGCCAACCCAGCATGCCGGACATCGGCAGAAGTATGATCTGAAACGGAATAAAGCATCCAAGCAGCAGAAAAGTAAAAAGAACTTCACTTCCTTTAAACCGCCACTTTGAAAAGACGTATCCGTTAACGGCTCCAATGATGGTGGAAATGGCCACGGATGGTACAACCATGAGTATGGAATTGAAAAAATAACCTTTGACGCCTTCGCAGTTAATGCCCGTACAGGCGCTGTCCCATGCTTTTATCCAGGCATCAAGTGTGAATTCGCGGGGCCAGGAGATGAGGTTGCCGCTTTTAATGTCTTCCAGGGTTTTAACGGAAGTCATGACCATGACAAAAAAGGGTATCAAAAAATAAACCGCGGCAAGAATTGACAGCGTATATACAATAATTCTTCCGGCAATCATTCCCGGGCTTTTTTCACCGACCATTACATTCATTTTACCTGGCATTGCGTGTTCCTTTGAGCTCTGTATATAGATAAGGAATAATGATTGCCATCACGGTAATGAACATTATTACCGCGCTGGCGGCACCGAATGCCAGGCGCCCCCTGTTAAAGGCAAAGGCGTACATAAATGTTGCCGGCATGTCAGTGGAATATCCCGGTCCGCCGCTGGTGAGAGCCATGACAAGGTCGAAACATTTTATTGAAAGATGCAATAAAATAATAACGGCGCTTAAAAATACGGGCCTCAAACTGGGTATGATAATGCGCAGGTATATTTTTTTCAGGCTGGCGCCGTCGATCTGTGCCGCCTTGATAATGGAATTGTCGATACCGCGCAGACCGGCAATGAAAAGGGCAAACATAAAACCCGTGGATTGCCATACCGCCGCAATGACCACGGCATAAATGGCCACGTTGGACTCTACCAACAATCGAAATGTAAAATCTGAAAATCCCAATTGCTGTACGAGTCTTTCCAGACCCAGGCTTGGGTTCATTATCCATCTCCAGGCGGTACCTGTTACGATAAATGAAAGAGCCATGGGATAAAGATAAATCGTCCTGAAAACACCCTCTCCACGGAGTCGCTGGTCAATAAAAATGGCCAATGTTAAACCCAGTGCAATACAGATTGCTATGAACAGGCCGCTGAAAATAAATAAATTAAGACTTGCTACCCACCAGCGGGGTTCCTGGGTAAAGAGAATATTATACTGCTCAAACCCGACAAAATCGTATTTAGGTAGAATTTTGGAGCTGGTGAATGAAATCCAGATTGTCCATAGAATAAATCCGTAAACGCAAACCAGCGACACTGTAAATGTGGGAGCAATCATTATTTTGGGTATTAAATTACCCAGGCGATTCCGAAATTTGATATTTCTTAATTTTTTATCGTTTGCTTTTGATGTTTCTTTTCCCATGTATACTTTCTTCAGCTAAAGATAAATGGGTACCAACCGTAAGTTGGTACCCATATTTTTAACAACTGTAATTTCTTGATTCTTATTTTACAGCGGCTACCGCGCTGGCCAGCTGGGCTGCGGCATCTTCAGCACTCATGTCTGAATTACAGAAATTGGTGACAGTATCAACCATGGCGCCTTTTATATCGGGCATTACGGCCATTTCATGGGCCATGCTTGGGACCAGGTCACCACTTTTAGACGTAGCGACAAAATCTTTCATTGCAAGGCGTGCCGGAATATCAAACGGTTCCTCGGACATGCCCAGGCGAACGGGAATGGAGCCTTTGTTGATATTGAAAACTTCCTGGAATTTAGGCTGCACTATTAACCGGGCCATTGCCTTTTGAGCATTCTTGTCTTTGTCGGCAACATTGAACATGATAAAACTGTCAATATTGAAAATGAATTGTTTGCTTGTCTGTGGCGCTGTAGCTGCAATATAGTCCTTGTCCGGAGCTTTTTTTGCGGCTGTAAATTCACCTTTTGCCCAGTCACCCATGAACTGCATGCCGGCTTCTCCATTGATTACCATGGAAGTAGCCAGGTTCCAATCCCTGTTCGGGGCACCCGGGTCGATGTACTGCAGGACCATTCTCAATGTTTTGAATACTTTCACCATTGTTGCGCTTTTTAATGTGTTGACGTCAGCGTCTACCAGAGCTTTCTTGTAGAAATCGGTACCGCCTACACCGGCAACAATAATTTCAAATACGGTAGCTTCCTGCCAGGGTTGCCCACCCCAGGCAACGGGAATGAGTCCGGCCGCCTTGATTTTCTTAGCCGCGGCTTCAAACTCTTCCCAGGTTTTGGGAATGGTAGCGCCGGCTTTTTTGAATACGGCCGGATTGCACCACATCCAGTTGATCCTGTGGACATTCACCGGGACGGCAACATAATTTCCCTTGTATTTCATGACATCGGCAACGACTTTCGGGAGCAGATTATCCCAGTCTTCAGCTTTAGCAACGTCATTCAAATTCGTAAGAACACCCTCATCGCCCCAAAGCTGAATTTGGGGACCTTTTACCTGGGCTGCGGCAGGAGGATTTCCGGCAAGCGCGCGTGACTTAAGAACCGTCATGGCGTTATCTCCGCCGCCACCGGCTACCGCAAAATCTTTCCATGTGTATCCTTCCGCTTCCAGTAATTGCTTTAATACGGCAACAGCGGCGGCTTCTCCGCCTGATGTCCACCAATGCAATACTTCTACTTCCCCGCCCTTGGCCGCGGATGTTCCATCACCCTGACCAGTGGCAAAAGCGAAACTAGCAAACATAAGAAGACAGATCAATGATGTAATTATGCGTTTCATAAACAACCTCCTTTTAATTTTTCATGACCTTCCCTTGTAATTTCAGCATTATATGTTACAGCTTCTTTTTCATGTAACGTATAGTATAAAATTATCCAGGAATATTTCACATCTTCCCATTAAATCCCATTTTTAGGATTCATGCAAGTATTTTTTTATTTATTACGCAGCTGTCATGCCTTGGCAATGATTGCCCAATTATCAATTTTATGTTGATATTGATGGTAAGTGGTATTTTTCATTTTTTATAAGGTTATGATTAATCTTTTTATGCTGCCCGGAATTCTCATAATAACGCTCTTTCTCATAGGATTCCTCTTAATCCGGCGGAAAGGAGAGAGGCCTCCCGTATTTTCAGGGATTGTTCTTATGGCGACCGGAGGCTTGCTGCTGCTTTTTTCCATGCCGATTGTGGTAAGGCCATTAATCGGAACCATAGAAAACCAGAATAAGCAGGTTGCAGACAGCACGCTTGCCACGACAGACAGTTACATTCTCCTGGGAGGAGGAGTGTCGGGGCATTCCCTGTCAGAGGCGTCGCAGGTGAGGGCCCTCGAATTGGTACGTTGTTATAGAAAGCACCCGGCGCCCGTTATCCTCTGCGGCGGAGCCGTATATCCAGGGCAGTTGGCTGAAGCGGATATAGCCATGAAAACCTTGCAGGAACTTGGTATACCGGCGGAACACCTCGTAACGGAGGGGGCCAGCAAAACATCCCTGGAAAACCTTGAAAACGCCCGGGAAATCTGCGACCGGATGAATTGGGAGAATCCTGTTTTAGTTACTTCCGCCCTCCATATGCCAAGGTCGCTTCTTTCGGCTCAAAAGGCCGGGTTGAATGTCACCCCCGCTCCCTGCGGTTATATCTCGGAAGTGACAAATGTCACGCTCGATTTTTTCCTGCCCGATGCCAGAACCCTCTCCTGTTTCAGGAACTGGGTGTGGGAAGTTCTGGGGCTTATGTTTTATAGCATTATTTATTGATATATTATTCCTGGTCGAAGGAGAGGCGGCTAATTTAAATGAATTTATCAGGTGTGCGAATCGAAACAAATAGATGCCGCCTTATTCCCATATCTCTTGATTACCTGGAGATTATTTTCCGTGAATTTACACCCGGAATCACTTATTATATGTATCCCAAATCACCGTCGGAAATCGGAGAGACAAAGGCTTTTATCGAACGTGCGATTGACCATTTGAAGCAGGGAACGGACCTTCAAACCGTTGTGCTGGATAAACAAACCGGGGATTTCCTGGGGTGCGCCGGGCTACATAAGCTTCATACGCCAACCCCTGAACTCGGAATATGGATAAGGGAATCTGCCCATGGGAAGAAACTGGGAAGGGAAGCTGTTTTCGGGTTGAAGGAATGGGCGGACAAAAATCTGTCCTATGAATACCTTGTTTACCCTGTTGAGAAGCGTAATCTTGCCAGCCGCAGGATACCGGAGGCGCTGGGCGGAAAAATAACTAGAAAATTCAGGGAAGAAAACCAGAGTGGTAAAACGATGGATATGCTTGAGTACAGGATTTATCCTTTCACTCGATCATGAACACCCGGATAATTTTTTACTGTGCCGTCAATACTCATAGGCGCCCATGGACCACCCGGTAGTGGAAGTATCATCGAGAGGGGAGCGGGGATCACCGTCTTTGTCCGTGGTGAAGTTCCATAAAGCAGTGGAATGGGCCCCGTTAAGCCCGCCCGTTGTGACCGAAGCGGGTGTTGAACCGGTTAAATAAAATCCGCTGTCGAAGGAGGGATTCTCATTCACGTTATCGGAGGCAAAGGTTTTTGCATTGATGTCGCCTATCGCCGATAAGGCCGCATCGTTATATTCATCCCAGTACAGGACGGCTCCGGTCCCGTGGAAGTCGTTGTTCAGGAGGGATGCGGGTGTACAGCTCCGCGATGGGGCATAGTCTTCCACCATGCAATAATTCACCGAACTTCCCGATGTATACATGATATTGTTATCGACATTGGGGTGTGAGTTCGAGCCGGAATTCTCGTAGAGGTAAACCGAACTGGCCTTGGTGGTGCCCGTGCCGCTGCCGACCGTGTTGTTGCGGATTCTCGTGTCCGAATGCTCATTGAATAATCCGTAAGTGTTCGGACCGGTACCGCCGGAAATGACATTGTTGTACACATAGGGGGTGCTGCAGAAATATATATACACGCCGTAAGCATTTGAACTCCCGTTACCGCCAGTAATCTTGTTGTTACGTATTATGCTGGAGTTGGAATTGTCGGCGCTGTAATAGATGCCGTACGAACTGCCGCTGCTTCCCCCGTCGATTTCATTTGAATCGATCAAATTTGAACTGGAAGAATCCATATAAATTCCGTAAGACGTTGTTGTACCGGTACCCCCGTTGATCGAATCATTGTCCTTTACCTGGGCTGAACTGTATGACCCGCAGTAAATTCCGTAGGAAATATTTCCCGATCCGCCGTTGATTGTATCATTGTTCTGGATCGTGGGATCGGTATACGAGTAATTATAGACCGCACAGGAATCCGTGGACCCGCCGCCACCCGATATCAGGGTGTTTCCGGAGATTGTGGGTACCGAATTCGTTTTGCTGTAAATCCCGTAGGAATGTTGCCCCCCGCTCCCGCCTGAAATGGTTTGGTTGGACAAAATATCCGGGTCAGCATCGGTACTGTAGATGCCGTATGAATAACCGCCGTTCCCGCCCGTTATAAGCGTATTATTCTGGATGACAGGTTCCGAACTTGTATTATTGTAAATTCCATATGTAGAAGTGCTTCCGGACCCGCCGTTTATTTCCGTATTGTTCTGGACGGTGGGTGCGGCAAGATTATTGTACAGCCCGCAGGATGAACTGCCTCCGGAACCCCCGTTTATGCTGCAGTTCTGGATGACGGGGCTGCACAGGAGGGAAAGGTTGGTGCTGTAGAGGTAAATTCCGTAACTGGATGTCGTACCGGAACCCCCGTCTATAATGCAGTTCTGGATAGTCGGAGACGCCGAATTCTGACCGAATATACCGCTCGAGCAGGACCCGCCGCCGCCGTTGATGGTAAAACCGTCCAGTATCGTGGATACGGTAACCCCGCCTGATGAAACAGCCCGGTTCGGAGACAATGTACTTCCCCCCGTAGCGCTTGAATCGGATATGGTTGTCACATAGGTTGTCGTATTCCGGTCACTCCAGTTTGAAGGATTGTACCCCCCGTAAACCGATATTCCTTCCTTCAGCGTTATGTGTGTACCGGACTGGTAACTGACCGAATAAATCGTATTACCGGCAACATGCACTTCAGCGGTATCGTACAGAGAATCGGCCAGGTCAATAGCCGCCTGTATGGTGAGTTTGGGTAATGTTGCCGTACCGGGGTTAGTATCATTCCCGTTCCCTCTCGTGTAAACGATGCCGTAGAGTATATAGTAGGATAAGTTTATCTGTGAAACGGGATGGCCTGTCTTATCGTCGCAGTCTATAGTCAGGGATATCTGGTCGCCACTCCAGGCAGTGTTTGGGTTGATGGTCAACGTGTCATTTATATAGGTTGTTTCCGACCAGTTTCCCCCGTCGTCCAGACCTGACGGTGTGATATCTACCGACAGTGAATCGATGTCCATTTCATCGTCAAAATGGATCACCACCCCCGCCGTGTGGGGTATGGGTGAGTTGTTCGCATAAAGGGGAGTAGCATTGGGTGCCGTATTGTCGATCGTGTAATTCAGGTCTATGGGAATAACGGAATTGCCGGCCAGGTCCTTGCATTCTATGTTGAAATTTCCCCCTTCCGGAGGCCATGCGGTGGCCGGTTCTATGCTTAATATTTCATGGGTACCGTTCCAGGAAGGGGTGTTGCAGTCGTCCGACAAAGTGCCCGTAAGTATTAATGTATCAGGGTCCATTGCCTCATCGAAGGTGACAACGACCGTCACTGTCTCCGAAATTTCAGACCCGTCCAGGGGATAAACCTGCGCCGTAGGGGCTGTTATGTCATTCGGTGGTGAATTATCCGGCGGTGCGCAGCCCGGGATAAAAACGCATGCCAATAGAAATGCGATAACTGCCTTGAAAAAGCCGGTCGATTTCATGATGTTCTCCTTAGCCTGGTATAAAATAATCACCGTCTGAACGGTAATGACACGATGCCTTATCAAGGTATTCTGTAATATATTCTGCTATTTATACATCAGGACATTAAAGTTGTCAACTGAAAATATATTGCACTTCGCATTGAAATTTACCAATCAGGTTTTAATAAGAAACAAAAAAAGGTTGCCCCGCATCGGCATGCCTTTCCGCTGTTTTATGAACATTATAAACCTGAGTTGAAAAATCATTATTATAAAAACTCTTGATTCTTTTCCTTTGAATGCCTAATATGCTAAAAAACCTTTTCGATTCATCGACAGGCGAGTGATTCTCTTGATCGTGTAATTATCCGGCAGGGAGGTATAAAAAGTTATAAATGGATTATTTCATTAATGCGGGTGTTATCGCCGCCATGGTCATCCTTACCATCCTCTTCCTGAAACAGGGCTGGAATACGGGCCTGTTGATGCTTCTCAATGCCGTTTTGGCCTGTATCCTGGCAAGGGTGGAACCGCTTGCGGCCCTGGGTTATGCGGCAGGCGGCATCTTTTCCGTATCGACTCTGCGGATTGTCGCCATTCTCTATTTTATCATGGTCATCGAAAAGATCATGCGCAAGTCTGGTATGATTAGAGGGATGGCGGACAGCCTGAAAAAGCTGGTCAGGAACAACCGTCTGGCGGCCGGGCTCATGCCCATGGTAATCGGCATGCTCCCCTCGCCGGGCGGCGCGCGATTTTCATGCCCCCTGGTCGATGAAGTGACGCAGGCATCAAAAAATCAACCCGTGGACAGGGCCTATGTGAATTACTGGTTCCGCCATGTATGGCATGATGGTTTTCTTCTTTACCCCGGTATCATTCTTGCCAGTACCCTGCTCCAAATGCCCCTGGCCGTTTTTTTTCTTCATCTCCTGCCATTCATGCTTTTCTCGTTTTTGATAGGATCTTTGCTTGGCTTGAGCCGCCTTAAGCATGAACCTATTGATAGCGGCTTATCATGGTTTGAAAGTTTGAAAGGATTCCTCGTTGCCATGGCGCCCGTGCTTTATGTGATCGGCATGTATATAATCCTTTCCTTTATTCCCGTTATATCAACTTTTGCACTCGAAACAGCCGTTATATCCGTGATTCCCGTACTTTTTATCAGGACAAGGCAGACACGGAAGGATTTCATCGATCTGTTCATCAAATCCTTTCCCGTTAAACTCACCGTTATTATTTTGGGAGTGATGGTTTTCAAGGAAGTATTGATTCAGTCGGGTATCATGAACTCGATCATCGGCTTGATGGAAAACCTGCATGTACCATCCAGGGTGGTGTTTTTCATTCTTCCGCTGGCGGCGGCGCTGCTTTCCGGTTTAGCGGTAAGCTATGTCTCCGTTTCTTTTCCCGTTTTGATAAGCCTGGGACTGGCAGTGTCAAATCCCTGGGTTATTATCGCCACATTCATGGCCGGATTTATCGGGGTCATGAGTACGCCCCTCCATCTCTGCGCCGTGGCTACGGCTTATTATTTCAATGCACCTGTCGGCAGGGTGCTTTCCCGCATTATACTTTCCGAGTTGATCATGGTTGTTCCGGTGGCCCTTATTCTCTGGCTGGTGTGAAATGAAAGTCGGGAGCCGATGATTCATTCCCGGCGCCCATCTGTGTAACATTGCGGTAATTGATATTGGATTGCCAGGCAAACATTGTCGCCATGGGATTCAATGTCCGGCGAAAGGTGCGGAAGGCCTTGCGTAAAAGTGTCGGCCAGGCATACATCCATTCCCCGGATACTTTCATTGCTTCTGTCAGTTCTTCAGGTGTCATGCCTGCCGGGCGGTGAACCGCCTGCCCCATGTCGTACCGGTTCCAGTCGGCCGGAAAATTCGTATACAGCAACCGGGATTCGTCAGACAGGTGTTTGAACAAGCGGGTGCCTGGCAATGGAGTGAGAAATGTTCTCTGCATCACATCCACCCCGCTGGCGACCATATATCTGGCGCGGCGGTGTAGTTTTTCCGGTGTATCGCTGTCCATACCGAAAATAAAGGCGCCCAATACGGCTATCCCGGCACGGTGGATCCGGTGAAATGCCAGTTCATAGGCGTGCACGCCGCGTTTAAGGTTCAAACTTTTATTGATTTCCGCCAATGCATCCACACCCTCCGCTTCCAGGCCGAGAAAAACCATTTGGCAGCCGGCCCGTCTTGCCCATCGCAGTACCTCCTCGTCATCCGCGAAATTTAACGATGCCTGGCAAAACCAGAGTTTGTTTACCTTCCTTTCCACCATGCCGCGAAAGAGCTCTAATGCCTGGTCGCGCGATTCCCGGCCGTATCCGATGATGTTATCGTCCACGAAAAAAAGCAACTTCTGGGGTATGTTTTGAATTTCGTCCAATACCTCTTCCGGTGGACGGCGCCGGTACCGCCGGCCATTGAAGGCGGTTACCGAGCAGAACTCGCAGTCCATTGGACAGCCGCGCGAGGTCTGGACGGAGGCGAATACGTAACCGGGATGAAAAAGGTCGCGCCTGGGAGGTGGTAAACCTTTGAGTCTTCCCCAGGTTCCCCGGTATACTTTTTTCAGGCAGTTACCCCGGGCGTCCGCCAGCACCTGGGGCCAGATGGATTCTGCCTCACCCACGACAACGGCATCCACGAATTCCAGGGCTTCTTCCGTACGTACCGAGGCGTGAATCCCTCCCATTACCACGGGAACACCCTGTTTCCGGTACTTCGCGGCGATTGCGTAGGCCCTGTTGGCCGAGGCCGTAAACGCCGTTATACCCACAAGATCGGCCGGCCGAAAAATGAAAGCTTCCCAGTTTTCATCAATCAGTTCCACTTCCCAGTCCGGGGGGGTCAATGCCGAAACAATGCCAAGGCCGATCGGAGGGAAGCGGGAACTTTTATTGACCGTCAGGCCGATGCGCGCGGGATTCACCGGATTGATTAAAAGCAATTTTTTTTTCATCATTCCTACTGCCATTCAAATCCAAGACTGTGGGAAACCTTGAGCAGCAGTCGGTGCAGGGATTGCTGCTCGTCTTTGTCTAAAGCCGCCATAAAATCACGTGTGTATTCCACCGCGCCGGCAATGACGCCTTTTGCGGCCAGTTGTCCCATTACCGTAAGTGCCAGGTGCCAGTTGCGCCGGTCTTCCGGGTCCTGCTTTTTTTTTACCAGTCCCCTTTCAACCAGCCGTTGCACGTAAACCGAAACATTGGCCGGCTTGACATCCATTAAATGCGACAAACGGCGGGCATTGATCGGGGCAAACCGGCCCATTACCATCAACACCGAGCAGTCGGACATTTTCAAACCCATTTCATTACGGTTTTTTTCTTTTGCCATCCGGGATTCGTATGCATGCGTCAGGGTGAACAGCGCCTGGTTAATTTGCAGATATTCCTTATCCTTAAGCGGCATATTACCTCCTGTAAAATCATGAATACTTTGGATAAATTATAATAGTTATTTTCCATAACTATTATAATTTATAACTATTTTACCGTTTAGTCAAGACTACTATGGGAAATTGTAAACTATGTAAGGAGTCTGGAAATACATTTAAAGAAAATCTGAAATGGTACGAAAATACTTAAAGCCCAGATTACTGTGGTAAAAAATTCGCTCTTCCCTTTTTCATGTTTTTTGTTTACTATCCCTTTTAATGAACGGAAATGATAAAATTCTTCATGTATTATCGGACAAAGCACTTACGGGAGAACCTCTCTCGCAGGAAGACATCCGTTTTGTCATGAATGTCGGGCAGGAGGAGATCCTGTCGCTTCTCCAGGCCGCGTACCGTGTCCGGTACCGGTATTTCGGGAACAATGTCAGGATCCATGTTCTGGACAACGTGGAAAGCGGGGCCTGTTCCGAGGACTGCGCCTACTGCGGCCAGTCGGCTGAATCCGGGAACAGGGATGCGGTGCATCCATTCAAGGAAATCAAAGCCATACTCGCCGAGGCCAAACAGGCGTATGACGCCCAGGCATTCAGGCATTGCCTTGTGTTTTCCGGGAAGGAGCTGGGGGAAGCCCGTATTGAAAACATTTGCAGGGTTGTCCGTGAAATAAAGGAAAGGTTCCCCATGCAAATCTGCGTTTCGGCCGGCATCCTTTCGGAGGCCGATGCCCTGAAGCTGAAGCAGGCCGGCGTGAACCGCTATAATCATAACCTGAATACATCGTCCCGGTATTACGGGGAAATATGCACCACCCATCTTTTCGAGGACAGGGTGCGGACCATTAAAAATGCAAAAAGCGTCGGCCTGGAGATTTGCAGCGGTGTGATCGTGGGAATGGGTGAAACGATTGATGATTATAAACTCATGCTGGATGAGCTGCGGGGCGTGGGGGCCGATTCCGTTCCCGTCAATTTTTTCATTCCCGTGCCGGGACACCGGGTCAGGAATTTCAGTCTCCCCGATCCGGTCGATTGCCTGAAGATCCTCTGCCTTTTCAGGCTCGGGCTGCCGGAAACGGAAATCCGGGCTTCCGCCGGCAGGGAAAAATACCTTAAGTCGCTCAACCCCTTCTGCCTGTACCCTGCCAATTCCCTTTTCACAAAGGGGTATTTGACGGTGGGCGGCGAATCGATGGAACAGACCCGGGAAATGATAGAGGAAGCAGGCTTTGTCGTTGAGCGGGTGGAATACTGAAACAGGTTATGTGTATCGGGCGGAATATTAAAACAGTATATGGCTAATGGGTGGTATACTTAAACAGGTAATGTCTAACGGATTATTCATAACAGCTACTTCCACGGGTATCGGAAAGACGGTTGTGTCGGCCGTATTATGCCGTATCCTTCTCAGGGCCGGATTTTCCGTCTGTTACTATAAACCGGTCCAGACAGGGGCTGCTGTGTCAGGCGGCCGGCTTGTTTCGCAGGATGCCGCGTTCGTGGAGAATTTTGCCGGAGCGTCACGGGGATTAAAAACACATTTCACCTATCTTTTTAAAAAACCGGCTTCTCCCCATTATGCGGCAAAGCTGGAAAGCGGTGATGTGAATCTTGTAACCATAATTACAGATTACCATTCCCTGTCTCAATCCCATGATTATACCATCGTCGAGGGAGCGGGCGGGCTGTATGTCCCCCTGAATGACAACGGCGTTTTGATGGCGGATGTACCGGAAGCGCTGGAACTCGGTATTATTCTTGCGGCCAATGCCGGTCTCGGGACGATCAACCATACGGGACTGAGTTGTGATTTCGCCAGACGGCGCAATATCCCCGTCAGGGCGGTGATTCTGATATCTCATGAAGAACAGCCGACTCCCCTGGAACGGGAAAACAGGGAAGTGCTTGTTAAATTGACCGGCATTAAGGATATCTATCTGATCAGCGCTGCCGGCGGGGTGGATGTGGATAAAAATTTGACCGGTGAGCTGGAACAATCAATCGATCAGTTTCCTCCATTGGATAAAATACGCGGATGGATGGCATGAAAGAAGCCTGGACGAGATACATCGAAAAAAGTCTTAACAAAAAAAAGGAAGAGGAACAGTTCAGGGAACTCAAGGTACTCTCCGTCAATGCGGGCCGTGAGATTGTTATCGGAAGCCGGGCATTGATCAATTTTGCTTCCAACAATTACCTTGGCCTGGCTAATGATTCCCGGGTAACGGCAGCCGGAAAAACGGCCGCTGATGCATGGGGTTCGGGATCAGGAGCGTCACGGCTTGTAACGGGGACTTCAGGACTGTTTACCGAACTGGAGGCTTCCCTTGCCGTTTGGATGAAAAAAGAAAAGGCCCTTATCTTCAATTCCGGTTTTACCGCCAACCTGGGGCTTTTAGGAGCCCTGGCGGACAGGGACACGGTCGTTTTCACCGACCGGTTCAACCATGCCTCCATTTATGACGGGATAACCCTGTCACGGGCGCAGATGATCAGGTACCCGCATTGCGATGCGGATAAGCTCAAGATGCTTCTCGATAAACACAAGGCGGAAAGAAGAATCATCATCACGGACACGGTTTTCAGCATGGACGGCGACCTGGCCCCCCTGGAAAACCTCGTGTCTTTGGCGCATGATTCAGGCTCTCTCCTCATTGTGGATGAGGCCCATGGCCTTGGCCTGTTCGGACCGGAAGGAGACGGGCTGACAGGGGGACTCGGGCTGAATGACGGTGTGGACATTATCCTGGGCACCTTCAGCAAGGCTTTCGGTGCATTCGGCGCCTTTGTTGCCGGGTCGTCCATGTTGGTGGAATACCTGGTAAACGTTTCACGGCCGTTCATTTTTACTACGGCGCTCCCGCCGTTTGTACTCGGAGCCGTATCAGCCGCCCTGGAAATCATCCGCTCCGAGGGACGGGGTAAACAAGTGCTTGCCATGGCAGCCGGAGTAAGGGAAGAGCTGGCACGCGCAGGCAGGGACACGGGCCATTCCCGTTCGCAGGTCATACCGGTGATAACCGGCACCAACAGGGAAGCCCTTGTCCTCATGGATAAACTCGGGGAAGCGGGCCTTTACGCACCGGCCATCCGGCCTCCCACCGTTCCTTTTAATACGGCCCGGATTCGGGTATCCCTGTCCCACTTTCACCGGGAGGACGATATCCATCGACTCGTAGAGGAGTTAAAGCCGTGAGTGTTCCGGGGAGGTTGCTTTTTCTGGGGGGATTCGGCGTCAGGGGTTCCGCCTATGATTCTATTTTATCCCTCCTGCCTGAAATGACATTAGTGGATGTGCCCTCTTTCACTTACGGTGAAGCCAGTGAAAAACTGTCTTCTCATACTCAAAGTGGTGAAGCGGTTTTAGCCGGCTGGTCCCTGGGTTCCTTGTTCGCACTCAGGTTTGCCCTGGAAAATCCTTCAAGGATAAAAGCCCTTCTCCTGACCGGTGCCACGGCCCGGTTCTGTGAAAAAGAGGGATATGAAAATGGGATACCGGAGAAATCATTGGAAAGCATGATCAAGCTGATGGACAGGAATCCGGACCAGGTCATGACCCGCTTTTATGCTTCCATATTGGAACGGGTTCCGGACAAGGATCGGTTAATTTCTCAATTATTGAATGATCCCTGCCCGGTTGAAAGCCTGTCTGCCGGTTTGAATGCCTTGAAGGAGACAGACCTTCTCGATGGCCTGCCCGGTTTAAAGGTACCTGTCATGATTATTCAGGGCGACGGCGATAAAATCACCCCGTTGGCGGGTGCCCGAATCATGCAAAGCCTGTTGATTGATGCCGCCCTGGTAACGTATCATGGAGGGCACAGCCTGATTTTCGAGAAACCGGCGCTTTTTTGCCGCGTGTGCCAGGAGTATTTGAGGTACCCTTAATGTACAACCGGAAAATGATACGGAATTTCAACCAGCATGTTCACACATACGACCAGTTTGCCCGTGTCCAGAAACAGATGGCGGCCGGGCTTTGTAACGGGTTAAAGAAAATGACCAGGAAATTTTCCAGGATTTTTGAGGCCGGCTGCGGTACGGGGCTGTTTTCCCAAATGCTTCTTGATGCGTTGGAACCGGGAACCATGTATTTGAACGATATTTCACCTGCCATGCTGAAGGAGGTCCGGAGCCGGATAACAGGGGATAACAGGCCCGACATCATCTTCTCCAGGGGAGACATCGAGGAGATGCCCTTTCCCCGGGAGCTTGATCTCTATGCCGCCAATGCCGTTTTCCAATGGATTCGAGACCTGGATGTCCTTCTGGAGCGAATTTATTCTTCACTGTCGGATGGCGGCGTCCTCGCATTTTCCCTTTTTATCTCGGGGACGTTTCATGAACTTGAGCAGGCTCTTGACAGGGCTTTCAGGGAATACGGCCTTGATTACCGGAATGTGCTGCTGCCTTTTCTTGACAGGGGGGATATTGAGAAGTTGTTGAAAAAGAACGGCTTCCGCATTGTATTTGTTTCGGAAGACCTGCAACAGGAATATTTTGACCACCCCAAAGAATTCCTCAAATCAATTAAAGGAATAGGGGCGGCGCATTTCAACAGGGAAGTTGTTCCCTTCAAGGTGATGAGAAAGATGATGCAGGTCTACATGGAAAATTTTTCCGACAGGAACAACAAGGTAAGTGCGACCTACCGGGTATTGTTGTGCCTTGCCTGCAAGCAGTGAGAGGTGCGGATTGTGAACAAAATGGAATTATTGAACGAGGATAAAAAGAGACTTTGGCATCCCTGCTCGCAGATGAAGGATTACGAGGCGTATCCGGCCAGGCTGATTGAACGGGCCGAAGGGGTCTGGCTGTATGAAGCGGGCGGGAGGAGAATCCTGGATGCCGTCTCCTCCTGGTGGTGCAAGATATTCGGGCATGGCAATCCGCATATCCGGGCCCGGATAAATGAACAGCTTGAAAAACTGGAACACGTGATTTTTGCCAACTACACGCACGAGCCGGCCATCGAACTTGCACAGAGGCTGGGGGGGCTTTTCAGCGACAGACTCCCCAGGGTATTTTACACGGACAATGGCTCTTCCGCCGTGGAAGCGGCGCTGAAAATTTCCTTCCAGTACTGGCGGAACAGGGGCCGGCCGGAGCGGAACCTTTTCGTCCACATCAGGGGAGCGTATCATGGCGAGACGGTTGGGGCCTTGAGTGTGGGTTCACTGGGCCTCTACAGGGACACATTCAAACCCCTTCTTTTCAAGGCGGTGGAAGCGGAAGGCCCGGACTGTTACCGCTGCCCTTTCGGTTTGAATCGCACCACCTGTGATGCCGAATGCTTTACCTCGATGGAGAATGCCCTTGAAGAAAACAACGGGCATGTGGGTGCCGTGATTATCGAGCCGGTGCTGCAGGCGGCCAACGGGATGGCCCTTTATTCACCCCGTTACCTTGTGAAGCTTTCCGATGCCTGCCGCCGGTCCGGTGTGCACTTGATTTTCGATGAGATCGCCTCCGGGATGGGCCGCACGGGGAAAATGATGGCCTGCGATCATGCCTCCATAGTCCCGGATATTGCCCTGGTTTCCAAGGCATTGACGGGAGGCTTCCTTTCCCTGGCGGCCGTGTTAACGAATGGGGAAATTTATGATGCCTTCTATACCGACTACACGGAATCAAAGGCGTTTCTCCATTCCCACACGTACACGGGCAACCCGCTGGCCTGTGCCGCGGCTTGCGGCGTGTTTGACTTGTTTGATGACCCATCCGTTTTGCCGGGAGTACTGGAAACGGGAAGCCTGATCCGGGACAAGGCCCTTGCCATCGCGGACCATCCGCATGTGGGCGAGGTGAGGAGCCTCGGTATGGTGACGGCCATTGAACTGGTGGCGGACAAAAGGGCGAAGGAGCCGTATGCCTGGAAAGAAAGGACCGGATACCGGGTCTACAGAAAGGCGGAACGGGATGGTGTTCTTCTGCGTAACCTGGGTGATGTATTATACTTCTTCCCTCCTTACATCATAAACGGCGGAGAGATTGATTTTATGGTGGAGACGGCTATTAATGCCGTTAAGTATGTGGCCGGTAAATAATGTAAATTATTTGTATCTATTCGGCTGTATGTGAGATAAAAAAGAAAATTATAAATTTTTAAAATAATTTGAATGATTATAATTACATTTTTGTTTGTATTAATGCTTTATTTGTGATATATTTTATATGGATCGATGAATAAAAATCGTATAACGCAAATTATTCTGACTTTTTTAGTAGGCTTTTTTTTCTCCTGCGATAACGGATTACTCCGCGACCTGGTTGAGGAAAAGGTTACGGGTCCCAGCATGGAGTCCTTCGTGATAGAATACGGCGCATCTTACATCAATCACTGGGATGTCACGCTTAGCAGCGCTGTACCGAGGGCTATTGAAATGCGTTTCAGGAATGAAGCGGACCCCTGGTCGGTTTGGACGGAATATTCGGTCAATTATACATGGAACCTGAGCGCCCTGGACGGACTAAAAACGGTTTACGCCGAATTCCGGGACGAGGGGTACCATACGGTCACCTCATCAGATCAGATTAACGTCAACTCATCCCTGCCAGGCTCCCCGCAGTTTACGGTAAATACGACGACATCCCCCACTACGGATCAGACTCCTGTTTGGGAATGGCAGTCCGGCCTTGACCCTGCTGATTATGCCGGCATTTTCCGGTACGATATAAACAATTCTGACCTCTCATCAGCACAGGAAGTAGCCGATACCTCCTATACTCCGGGCAGTGCCCTTTCAGACGGGACCTACATATTATACGTGCAGGAAAAAAACACGGCCGGTACCTGGTCACCCATAAACAGCCGGGCCATTGAAGTGGATACTATCGGTCCGGCGGTTCCTGTTGTTACGGGTACATCGCCTACAACAGATACAACACCCACCTGGTCCTGGTCCGTGACTCCCAATGACGTGTCGGAATACCAGTATAGCCTGGATGGGGGGGCATGGACCAGTATCGGAACAGCCACATCGTTCACACCCGGATCTTCCCTGACCATTGCCGTTCATACCCTTGAAGTTCAAGCCCGTGATCTGGCGGGCAACTGGTCCGGTATAGGGAGCCTTGCCATCACCGTGGTCGGTATACCGGACATCAATCTTAAATTTGGAGCCACGAACATCGTTAATAATGGAAGCCTCAACCTGGGATACATTCCCCTCAATAAAACGAGGGACTTTACCCTCACGGTGGAAAATACCGGTACGGATACGCTCACACTGAACGGTCCCCCTCTCCCTCCAGTAATTATAGGGGGTACCGACGCATCAATAGCGAGTATACCAACTCAGCCCTTATCCACGATCGCCGCTTCGGCGACTTCAAATTTCACGGTCCGATTTACCTCCACTACCAAGGGGAACAAATCGATAACACTCACAATCGCTAGTGATGATCCGGATGAAAATCCTTATCTTGTGACATTGACCGCAACCTGTGTCTGGCAGGGTACCGCGATGATTGATGGCAGTCTGGCCTTTTTGGGTATGGATTGTGATATTGCGGTTTCTGGGGATTCCGTCTATGTTTCCTATATTAATGATTCGGCCAATGCCGCCTTGTTTAACGGTTCACAGGATGGCGGGGAAACATGGTCCGGGTATAAAATCGTTTCCATGAATGCTTCCACCGTGTATTCGCCTGGGTCTTTGACAGGAAGAAACTCCGCCATCGCCACGGATGGGTCCAACATTTATTTTGTTTACAGGGACGCCTTAGACCTCTACTGCTACCGTTCATCCAACCAGGGAGCAAGCTGGAGCGCCTGCAATGGGGGTTTTCCTATCTATGGATTTACCGCTCCCGGCGGATTCGATGCGGCAACAGACGGCTCTGCGGTAATCATTCTCTACCAGGACACGGCGTTGTATCCGCGCTGCGCCTTAAGTACGGACGCCGGAAACACCTGGACCGACGGGGCTGTTTTCAACGGTTCGGATTGCGGATACCAGCCTTCTCTGTACCTGTCTGGAAACAATCTTTACATAGCTTACCATGAGTATTTTGCAGGCGTGATGACGGAAGACCTTCAATATCATTTTTCATCAAACAAGGGTGCAACCTGGACCGCCGGCAATCGCCTGCCGATTGCGGATTCGGACAAGACCGGCTATTATTCCTCGATTGCCGCATCGGGAAGCTATCGTTTTATCGCCTATTACAATGCCACCTCCACCAGCCTTGAATTTATCTGGAGTGACAATTCATTATCGACCTCATCCACGTATGTTCTTGACAGCTCTTCAACAGCGGTCGGAAAATGGACGTCAATGGCGATGGATGGCTCGACAATAAATCTCAGTTATTACGACGAGGCAAACGGCGACCTTAAATTTTATCCCCTGTACAATTACGGGCAGGACAGGAATCCCTCCAACATCCGCACGGTGGATTCCGCGGGAGATGTCGGCATGTACAGCTCGATTGCCGTCAATGGGTCCATCGTTTACATATGTTATTGGGACAAAACAAATGGGGATGTGAAAATAGCCAAATCGATTGACGGCGGCCTGACCTGGTAAGAGAATTATAAACTTATATTTTGAATTTAAACCCGATCGTGTTAAAAAGCTCCAGACAGGCATTTACCACATCCGTATCGTAAAGAAAGCCTTTCTTTTCCGCTATTTCGTCCAATGCCAGCTGAATACCCAGTGCCGGCCTGTAAGGGCGGTGGGAGGCCATGGCTTCCACAACATCGGCTACCGTAAGGATTCTGGCTTCAATAGTTATATCATCGCCTTTCAGACCCATCGGATAGCCGGAACCGTCTATTTTCTCATGATGCTGCAGGACAATCTTGGCAATCGGCCATGGGAAATCGATTTCCTTTAATATGTCGTAGGCAACCTGGGGATGCATTTTTATCAGGTTAAATTCCATCTGGTGGAGCTTGCCCGGTTTGTTCAGGATTTCGGAAGGTATGTATATCTTGCCAAGGTCGTGCACGATGCCGGCCATGCGCACCGTCTCTATGAACACGCTGGAGAAATTCATATGCGTGGCAATCGCGCGCGCCAGGTCGGCCACACGCCTCTGGTGGCCTGCCGTGTAAGGGTCCCTTTTTTCAACCGTTATCTCAAGGGTTTTGATAAAACCGGCCATTACCTGCCTTATGTAATTCAAGTTGTTGGTCAGCTTTGTGGTCTGCGATTTTACCTTTTTATATAACAGGGCTTCTTCGATGGCGCTCCCGATTTTCCGCCGTAAATCGGGGTAAATTTCTCCATAGTTCTGCTTCATTTCGAAAATGATGAAACCAATGGGTTTCTCGGAATAATTAAAGTATTCGATGACGAGGGAATGCCTTCCCAGGCCGTTTTTTATATTGGTGGGCATGAGTTTGTTTGTCTGGAATATGGTCCGTTGTTTTATTTTTTTATTACCGCCGCTTTTATTGATGCCGAATAGCAACCGCGATTTGCTTTTATTGATATCCACATCCTGGACAAATAATGACAGGAAACAAATATCTATTTCGAACATTTCCAGTATTTTGCTGACAACGGTAATTATTTGAGTTAATGACTGCTTGTTGATGATCAGTTCATCGTTTAAATCCAGGAAATCCCTGTTTACATGGAAGAGGTGAAAAAATACCGGTGTCTGTGCATTCGTCGATTTTTCATAAACAATCAAGCGGGCCTGGTGGAATAAATCCTCCGCTTTTATCATTAATTTCCTGTCGGATATTAGGGGTAAAACGTTTTTCCGGAACTCTGAAATTATCGTATGACATTTTGAAATCTTTTCATTGTTAATAATTACCAGACCTATTAATTCGTTTAATATATTAATAAATCCGTTATTATCCGATTCGAGTAAATCCTTTTCAAATTCTACTAAAAGCTTGTGAAGTATTGAATTTGTATTCATATCTTTGACCTGAAATAAATTCCCGATTTTATCTCCTATTTTTTTAAACAGGTCATTGTAATTATCTGAAAAGGCCGTTTTAAACGGTTTTTTTGCGAGAGATGAATAATTAACCGCAATGTCATCCGCGAATTTATATGTGCATCCGCAGGATTCGCGTAAAATAAGGTGCGGTTCAATAATTATTTTTTCGGGCTGCCGGATTCCCTTTATCTGGTTGATAACGGCTATGACCGCCTGTTTGCCCTGTTCTTCCAGGGACTGGTTCACGGTTGACAGGCTCGGATTCAGGAATCTGCTCGAATACATGTCGTCATAGCCGATAACGGAAATATCTTGCGGGACTTTGAAACCATTGAAATTTAATTCCTCCATGGCGCCTATGGCCATATAATCGTTGGCGGCAACAATGGCATCAAAATCTGTTTTTTTTTGTTGAATGAGTTTTTTTATTTCCCTGCGGCTTGTTTGATCGGAAAATTCACCATTAAGCACGAGCTCCGGGTCCATGGGGATATTATAATAGGTTAATGAATCTACATAACTTTCATACCTTTCTTCCGCATCCGGATAGGTATCCAGTCCCTTGATAAACACGATTCTTTTTTTATTGTGAACTTCAACCAGGTGTTTGACAGCCTTCATTACGCCATTCGCGTTGTCGTTGATTATTGATACGGCTCCTTCCATTTCGTACGCAATACTGACAATAGGTATCGACTTGTAGATTTTACAAAATTCAATGAATTTATCATGACCTACGAAAAAATTGAGAGCAGGAGAAAAAATTATCAGTCCGTCGACATTGTTCTTATTGATGATTTCATAAAGAATATTGCGCTGTGTTTCATACCGGTTTGTGGACGAAAGTCGCCCTCCCACGAAAAAAAGCAGATTGACGTTTCTTGCCCTCGCTTCATCATCAATGCTGTTGGTGAGATTTGCATGATATTCGGTGTGCAGCGAGTCGATTAAAACCCCTATTGTCAGTCTCGGTTCGATTATCTTCTTCTTTGCCATAATTAGTCTTAATTCCATTTCTATTATAGTTTAAAATAATCCCATAAATCAAATTTTAATTATTAATGTGCATACTAAATACATTCCTGTTTCCTTGTCTTGAGCACTATTCCTGTATTTAGTATATTCCCAGGCATGAATCAGGACGGCGGACCTTTATCCGAAAAGAATTCAAACCATAAATGGCTCGTATTTATTGCCGTTGGCGCTTTGCGGCCTGGCGTTCCGTATCGAATGGCTTGTTATCGCGCGTGCCTTCCAGGGCATCGGGGGGGCGATGCTCTTCTCCAATGCCCCCGCCATTATCACGAAAAGCTTCCCGTGCGGTCAGCGGGGCCAGGCATTGGGCCTGCAGGCGACAATGACGTATCTGGGACTGGCTGCCGGGCCTTCCTTCGGCGGCTGGCTGACAACGACCTTTGGATGGCGCGTCGTATTTTACATCAATGTTCCGATCGGCACCCTGGTATTTCTCCTCGGCCTGCTGTTCATCACAAATGACTCTCCTGAAGAATCCGGCGTCAAAAAATTTGACATCCCCGGGGCTGTCCTGTTCTCTGCGGGTCTGGTTATGCTTCTCCTTGCCCTTAACCGCGGCCATGAATGGGGATGGGATTCCCCGCTGAATTATATTTGCCTGTACTTCGGTGTTTTTTTGATGCCTTTTTACCTGATCCAAGGCCGCCGGTTCAGCCCAGCCGAAGCGGGACTGCTTTTAACGGCACAGCCCCTGGTGATGGCGGTTGCCGCTCCTGTCAGCGGGTTTTTATCCGACAGGATCGGTTCACGGTTTCTTTCAACAATCGGGATGCTGGTCATGATGGTTGGATTGTTTTTATTGTCCGGTTTCATGCCGGGCACGGGACATTTTGAGATTGTCCTGGGACTATCCGTTACGGGACTGGGCACCTGTATCTTCATTTCACCCAACACGAGTGCCCTGATGGGAAGCGCTCCTCGTGAGCGCCAGGGCATTGCCGCCGGCATCCTTGCCACGGCAAGAAACGTGGGCATGGTGCTCGGTGTCGGCTTGGCCGGTGCGGTTTTTTCAAGCATTACCTCCAAAGGCGGACCCGAACAATTGTTCCCGGCAATCCATGTTTCCTTCCTTGTTGCCGGTGGAATAGCGGCGGCAGGCGCTATTGTTTCGTTTATAAGGGGAAAGACAACCGTTAAATAAACAGCAATAACAGATGTAAGTTTTTTGAGGTCCCTGTTATACACTTCTGTATTTTACCGATATATAAAGTAACAGTGTTTTTTCGGGCAATAACCGCTGCACCTGGCCAGGAACTGCTGATAGAGCGAATTGTTACGCGAAAGGAAAGGCAGGTCAAAATATGGTGGAAAGGGATTGTCTTAAATCCGGTTCTGTTAAATGCCTTAAAAGCCATGAGAAAATCGGGGCTATCAAGGAACTTCTTTACGGAACGTCTTTATTCAAACAGGTTAAAAATGTAAAAAAACTGGAAAAAGCTATTCTGGAAAGGGAGCGGATCCAAAGTACCGGTCTGGGCAACGGCATCGCATTTGCCCACGGCAGAACGGACGCCGTGAAGGCGCCTCTCATAGCTTTGGGTGTTTCCAGGGAAGGTATCCAGTATGATGCGGTGGACGGGAAGCCCGTCCGGTTTCTGTTTCTCATTGCCGATCCTCCGGGGATGAACAGGGAGTATCTGCGGCTGCTGTCTGTAATGGCTATCCTCTGTCACAATGAAAAATGGATGGATGAGATCCTTGCTGCCGATTCACAGGGAAAAATTGAAAGACGCTTTTTTGACGAATTTAACAACCTGGTCGGTCATCCCGTACCTGAACCCGCTTTCTGATTTAGTTTCGGCTATTCCAGGTCGGAGAACAACACCTTGACGATAGCGGCAGGATTCACCCCCATATTCCTCAGGGTCGGCTCCAGCAGTTCAGCTTCTTCCATTCTCCCCATTTTTTTCAGAACCAGATAATAATTTTTATATGAATTAACGTGTTTAATCCCAAGGCGGGAAGCATAAGAGAGATATTCGAGACTCTTCATCTTGTTGCCGAAAAAGAAGTGGTATACACCCAGATTATTATACGCCGGAATATTCAGGGGGTCCTGGACCGCCGCAATAAAAAATTCCCTGTAGGCCCTGTTGATGTCGTTCTTTTTTGTTAACAGGTAAATACCGAATTTGACATGGAGGTTGGATTCCGAATAGGATATATTGCTTTTCAGAAATTCAAATTCATCCTTCGCTATGGAAGGTTTTAATACAAAATCCTTGTTTTGTTCGCTATTTTGAATGTTATACAAATCTTTAAATCCGGTATTGTTGAAATAGTGTATGGATGACAGCGGGAACGTGCTGTAAAGGCGGAACATCTTATTTGTTGAGAGCATTGTATCCACCAGGGTGTACATCGGTGAAACATTAAAGGCCTCTGCCGGTACTTTCTGTTTTAATACTGTTTCTCCTATTATTTCGGCGAGCCTGCGGGCAATCAGGTTATGGCTCTGCAATGTGGGATGAACATGTTCCAAAAGGATGTCATTCCCTGAAATTCCTTCCGGGTCACGGCTGTCGAAATATTTCTGGAAGTCTACGTAAACGGCCCCTGTTTTAACCGCTTCTTCCCTGATAATCCGCTCAATGTCGGATGTGGCGCGGAACTTGAGTTCGTCAAGATCACAGGCGCGAAGGAGGAAGCTGTAAGCTTCATCGGTCATTCCCCGCTTAAGCAGAAGCTTCCCGGCCGTGTATTGGGCCTCGGCGTTTTCTCCCGCCATGGTATTCATTTTTCCGGTATCGGGCACCGGCCGGGCCGACAGTTCTTCGAGCCCCGTTTTGATATCTGTTGTAACGGGTTCGGAACGCAATGGCTTGAAATCCTTGAGATTGGCTACCACCCCGCAGGCAACCACCGGAATGTTCCGGCTTCGGAACGTATCGAGGATAAAATGATAATTTTCATTAAAAAGGCGGACAGTTTTTTCATAGACATTGCTTTTCAGGGTAATCCCCTTTTTTTGCGCCATTAATTCCATGATGGAACGTTCGTCCTTTTGAAAAAAACCGGAGATAATACTTTTCAGTACCTGGTAAATGCGGAAATGGGAGAAAAACAGGTTGGCCTGGAAGAATGGGCTTAAGTACTCGCCGGCTCCGCCGATCCCGATAAATTCATTGTGGCCGTAATACACGATAACCAGGTCGGGGGGATTATTGATTAATTCCTTGGCCATGTCCGTACCGGTATAGGAATTGGTTGCCGTCATGGATAAATTGATGACTTCGAATCGAAGGCCAAGACCGGCATTATTCAGCATCTGCTCAAGCTGAAAAACAAAAGACTCTGTCATAGTATAAGGGAATCCCTGGCTTGTGGATTCTCCTAAAACATAAATTCTATAGCCCCCGGTGCCTTTCTTTTCGGGAAATAAGTAACGCTGGGGTGAAGGTATGGTGAACGTGAATGCAGAGAAATATTTTTCCATGTACTGTACATTGGTGGTTAAATAATTTTTCCCGTCTATTTGCCGTGTCAGCAATAATTGCGTAGGATTGCCCACCTGAAAAAGGACCAGTATTCCTTCGAGAACAAGTACAAAAACAAGAAAAACGCCCAAAGCCAGTATAATCTTTTTGATGATTTTCATTTTCTTCCGGTCCCTTTTTTAATTACTTGGAATCATAGGCTTCCACACCGTTCCACCCGGGCCCCGGGTCGTGTGTCAGGAATTTTTCACAACGTTTTAAATAAAGGGAGTACACTTTATCATCGGGATGGTCCTGGGACAGTTTCAGAAAAACAGTCCTGGAAACATCGAACTTCCGGTTTAGGTAATTGTGAATGGCATTGTCATAGGAATCCCTGGCTTTCAGTTTTTCTTCCTGCAACGGCTTGCTGTCCGCGCTGAATAGATCGTAAATAATGACAGGTTTTGTTTTTCCTTTCACTTGGACCTTATCCAGGAACCGGTATAGATAATCCCCGCTGTCCAGCACCCCCTCCATGACATCCTCGCTTACGATCATATGGACATTATATTTTCTTGTAAGGCCTTCCAGCCGGGAACAGACATTTACCGTATCGGAGATGACGGTTCCTTCCATTCTTTCTTCTTCACCGACCGTCCCCAGCATTAATTTACCCATATGAAGGCCAATACCGATGTCTACCGGTTTATAACCCATGGTTTTCCTGTGCTCATTGTATTCGGCCAGCTTTCCCAGCATGTCAATACCGGCCTTGACAGCGTCATCGACCGAATGGGGGAAAAGGGCCATTATTCCATCACCGATGTACTTGACGATAAACCCCCTGTGCTGCCGTATTACGGGACCCATGCGGCTGAGAAAAGAGTTGATGAAGTTGAAATTTTCTTTTGGTGTCATGGATTCAGAAATGGTGGTGAATGCACTGATATCCGAAAAGAGAACGGTCATTTCCTTCTGAACCTGGTCTCCCAGTTTGACTTCCAGTATATTTTCCTTTTCAAGCTGGTTCAGGAAATCGTGCGGAACAAAATGGTTGAAAGCTTTCAGCAGGGCCTGCAGTTTGTTTGAATAATTCTGTATTGTTTCGGCCATCACATTGAAGCTTTGTCCCAGCCGTCCCACTTCGTCCTTGGACTTTACATCCGCCCTGACACCCATTTCCTGTTTCCCGAATTCGTTGACGATTTTATCGAGGTGTCTGATTCCCCGCGTGAACATGGTCCCGAGAATGAATGCCGAAATGAGGGAAATTACGAGCGCGGCAACCGCAATGATAATAAACATCAAGGTGATGTAACTTAATACGGCCTGAACGTCTTCCGAGCCCATGTCTATACCCATCAATGCAATAAACCTGCCGTTATCATCCCGGATCGGGGCATAGCCGCTGAAAGAATAAATTTTCAGGTCGGCATCATAATAGAATTCCTCTTCCACCAGGCTGCGCTTTTCCTTTAAAGCCTGGCGCAGCACCACGAAGCCGGAGATGTCCATTTCTTCCGCAAAATGCGATATTTCATCTTCGTCTATAGACTCCGTTTTTGCCAGCTCACTGTCCACCAGGAGGTCCGCGTCCACAACGAACAGTGCCGTGTTTACATCTTCCGTCGGTATAATGGTGTAGACATACCTGATCAGCCCTGGCGCCGTGTCCCGGATTTTATTCATCTGGTCGCTGATTAATTTGTAATCAGCCGAATGTTCGATTTCCGTAATCCGCTCCCCGCTTAAATCCGGGGTAATGAGCTTGACAAGCCTTTCCAGCGGCTCCTTTTTAATTATATCACTGGAGAGCTGGGTAATATGCTTGATCCGTGACTGGAGGTCTTTGAACAGCATGTAAGATATGTTGTAATAGGAAAAAAAGGACATGAAAATGGTGACAAGCGAAATGGTGATAAAAAACGTCAGTATAATTTTAAAACGCATCCCGAAGGATAAAGGCGTTTTTTTCATAAGCATTCCCTGCTGCGATTTTTATGTTATTTTTAACACATGTTTTTTGTCCTGTCTACCTGTTTTATTGCCTTTTATCAATCATGTACAGGTTCGTTCAAAGTGAATAGTATATAGATAGACCAAACTTAATGATTTTTTTTGTGATAGGGAGTGTTGACTAATTTGGTATTTAAGTATTATAATACCTTTAATGAAGCTGAAATAATAATGGACTTATACAACAGTATCGCAGATCACTACAGTGAAATATTTCCTCTTGACCCAGGAAGGACTCCTTTTATCCGGTCATTTCTCAGTTCCGGTCAAAACCTTTTGGATATCGGATGTGCCACTGGTGAGTTTTGTCTGCAGTTGGCTAAAAACGGCATAAAAGTACATGGCATTGATCTCAATGATAAAATGATAAACCTGGCCAGGAACAAGGCCGGAGCGGATAGAATTGAAGCCGGATTTGATGTGTTGGACATGTTGAAAATCGTTACTCATTTTAAGAACGGGAGTTTTTCCCTGATAACCTGTTTTGGTAATACCCTCCCGCATCTCCGGTTCCAGGACGACGTTAGGTATTTCTTTATCCAGGTATCAAGCCTTCTTGATCCAAAAGGGATTTTTATATTTCAGGTTCTCAACTATGATAAAATCCTGGCAGACCGTTGCGTCTCCTTTCCTGTAATTAAAAAAGATGGTCTTACATTTACAAGGGAATACAAATTCGAGGAGAAACGGATCCTTTTTAAAATCGGTTTAAAACTTAAGGGTGAGGAGACAACCGAGTCCGTCTATCTACTTCCCCTGAAGAATCAACACCTTATAGGTATGCTTGAATATTCAGGGTTTTCGAACATCCATTGTTATTCGGACTACAGGTTAAGTCCCTTTACCGGGAAGGAATTCGCGGTTATCTATGTCGCTGAAAAATGAAGTGAAAACGATCCGGGCGATGATGGAAATATTCTGCCGGGATACCCATGGGACGAATGGGGATTTATGTACATCCTGTCATGATATTTTTTCTTATGCCCGAATGAGAATCGATAGATGCCCGTTTAAAGCGGACAAGGCTGTTTGTTCCGATTGCCAGGTCCATTGTTTTCAGGAAAAATATCGTGAAAAGATAAAAACCATCATGCGGTTTGCAGGCCCCAAAATGCCATTGCGGCATCCGCTTTTGGCTTTAAGACATGTCAGGAATAAAATTATGAGTAAGAGAAAATTTAAGAAATGAAAAATCGATTTTTATTACCCTTTTTTCATTTTTCCGGGAAGTCCCGCCAGGGTCTGTGACGGACCCATGTGAACGTCCAGTTGGGGGAACGGGATGGTAATGCCTTCACGTTTGAAGCTTCTCCAGATTTCCATATTGGTCCAGGCAATCGCATCGAGCTTGTCGTGGGCATCCCTTATCCAGGTTCGCAGCTCGAGACTGATCCCTGAACTGCCGAATTCCAGAACCCGGGCTTTATGCGTCTGCCCCTCTTCTGAAAATGGATTGGAGCCGGCCACCCCAAGCAGTATCCTGCACGCCTTTTCAAGGTCAGTAGAATAAGATACGGATACAGTGTTCATGATGATGATCTCCGGATCATGGAAAGAATAATTTTGAACCTGGTGATCGACCAGCTGGGAATTGGGAAGGATGATCGTTTCATTGGTTAAAGTGTTGATGGTTGTTGAACGGAGTTTGATCCGTATAATGTCTCCTTCGATTCCGTTCACCAGGATCCTGTCACCCTCCTTGATAGGCCGCTCGAAGATGATGACAATACCGGCGAATATATTGGCAAAGGTGTTTTGCAGGCCGAATCCAATAGCAATGCCCAGGACACCGAGTAAAACGGCAATGGATGACAGGTCAATACCGATAATCGTCAAACCCATTATGAGAACAATGATAAGCATGGAGTACCGGATAAGGCTGGAGATGGTGAATTTCGTTGATTTATCAACTTTTACCCGGGACAGCAGCCTGTTGTCTATCACGCCTCTGGTAAGCCTTGAAATCCATGACGCGATTAAAAACACGGGGATGGCAAGGATGATGGTCATTATGGATATTTTTGTGGAACCGGATACGACGAACGGGTTCTGGAATATCTCCCATATGGCTTTTATGTACTGGGGGATACGGGTCCCGAAGTAGATAAGAAGCGCGGCAACAATGACGGTGAACACAAACAGTTTCATTATTAACTGCAGACGTTTTATGGTTTTTTCTCTCGTCGCTTTATCAAGTTTTTTTGAGTTAAACGAAATACGCTTGTACAGCGATAGTACCGTTTTATATATTATATAGGCCCCTGCAATGGGAACGATCACCTGGATGACTACAATTGCAGGGTACAGCTCAAATTCGCCGAATGTGAGTTTAAAACGGAAGATTGATTGAAGGAATTCCATCATACTTGAATATCGGCTGAATCGTTGGAAAAAATAGAGAAGCTTTTCAGAAATGGTTAATCGGGTTTTGAAAGGATAATTAAGCAGGCATCCTCATCTCCCATTCGTGGAATTAGTAACATTGCCTGGCCCTGATTGACCGTGGATACTGTTTTGGTGATGTCCTTTAAAGCTAAAAGATTACGCGTACCTGAATCGGGAATTTTTTTAAGCAGTACCTGGACCTTCCCGTTTTTTACGATGGTATCAGGTATCTTTTCAATCCTTACCTTTACATCCCTTTGTAGCCCGTCCCCCCTGATATACCGGCCGAGAAGGATGCGGGTTTCTCGGGATTTACTGTCATAGGCGGCAATCCCTTCAACGGTCATCAGCCTGTTTTCAGGTACAACAGTGATTTCCCTCCCCCGCATGTCGGCATATTCCTTGAATACCCACCAGACAGACCGGGGTTTAAAATGGACCGGGTCAAGGAGGCCGTCCAGTGAATTGATGCCGCAATTACTTATCCTGCCAGGGCCCGGTTCATTCCAGCAGCTCTTTGCTGATGCTTCCACCCCTGCCCTGTGGATTTTAGCGATGTATCCCACTGCGTGTCCCGGTGAATGCTGGTATTCCGAGGTGATGATTTCCGCTATCATAATTCGTTTTAATGGTATATTATTCTCGCTTAAATACTTCCTTACTTCCGCTACCCGTTCCGGAATCGTTTCCATTTTATCAGGATTTAATTCATGCCAGTTAAGGATATCCGGCAGCACTTTGTGCTTCCGGCAGAAATCAATGAAGGAAATCATTTTCTTCCTGCTATATGAACTATAACTTGGCCCTGTTATAAGGGCGTCCGGTTTGATTTTACGGATGATGAGTACCGCCCGCCTGTAGGTTTCCAGATACCTGTCAAAATCCCTTTTCCAGAAATCTGGGATGTCCGGTTCGTTCCAGATATCCCAGATGACATCGGCATAACCTTTTTTTAGAGCAGCTTTTACTGTGTCATTCACATAGGTTTCCCAGTTGTTCCAGTTTCCATTGTCGCCGGGCCATGTGCCGTCACCAACACCGGTATCATATGTCCCCCCTTTAAAGTAGCGGTTGGCATATGCGATCAGCATGAAATATATGAATTGGGATTTGAGTTTTTTTGCCCGCTTATACAGGTCTATATTTGTGCTTCGTACCATCGAAGGTTTGAGCGGAACAATGTATTTATCCGGGGGATTATTATTGGACAGGGAATCCAGGGTGCCGTAGGAATGGTTAACGAAAGGTTTCCCGCTGCCTGTGAAAGTTACGGTGAGGTCGGCGGCTTCTGGACTATCGCTCCCTGCCAGCGAGGCGATTTCAGCATCCCCCAGGGCCGTGTTATAAATTCTTACTTCATCTATGATTCCGTGGGCGGGGAAAGGATAGTCGGGATTATCGGGAGCACCAACCCCGAAACGCCACGGGTTGGTCCCCAATGGCTGGACCTTCGCCCCTTTTTCAAACGTGTTTTTTCCCAATAGAAAGCCGTTGACAAATATTCGGGAAATTCCCCTGGAGCGCTGTACAACACCTGTAATATGGTAAAATTCACCCGGTTCAAAAGTAATGGACGTGCGGGCTCCCGCCCAAATACCGCCATCCAGAAAGTGATACATGGTGAACCGTTTGTCCTCATCATAGATCAGGCCGATGTGATACCCTTCTTTCATGATGATCCCGAACGACGCCTGTTTGACACCCTTCAATCGCGGCACGGACAAAGGTTTGAACCAGGCGCAAAGCGTGTAATCGCCTTCCTGGACCTTGTCCAGGAGAGGAGTATTCTCCAGTTCCGCGAAATCGTAGCCGTCTTCCGGGATGCATTTTATAGCGTTGCCTTTTATGCCGGCAGTCCACTCGGGACACCCTTTCAGGCTACCACCGGACTCATTGCCTGAACTGTCGTAAAACCTGGTGCCCTTTCCTTCATCCAGTTTCCAGAAGCCGATTAATCCATGTTGGCTTTGACCGGCAGTGATGCTGTCCGGCTTTTGTGAAGAATTCATATGTGGCGCACCGGACAATAATGAAATAGCCGGTAGAAGAAGGAAGTAAAGTGAAATAAGTATGATATTTTTTTTAGTCATATAAATTCCCTTTATTGATTTAATTGTAAGGTATCAGGCATCCTAATGTAAGTTTTTTGATGGATTTATTTTGATACCGGTGATATGTTCTGAAGTATTCGAAGTATTTTAATTTGATTTTATAAATTAGGAAATTTATAATTTATTATCAGGATTTTTTAGGAGGTATATTGTGAAAAAAAAATGGCAGGTAAATTTGCTATTAATCATTGTTATAATACTTGTTGCAGGGTGTTCAACATCGGTCAGGATGGTGGTTATGAGACCTGCAGAAGTAAATATGGCTGGAGCCAAAAGAATCGCGATCATGGATTTCGGTTACCCTCCGGAACAAGGAAAGACTTTATCGTATAAGGAGTTATGGAATCTACTGATACTCCAGTCCATGGGAGTAAATCCGTCGAAAAAACAATCCATACAGGAAAGGATAGCGAAATATGCTACAGATAAAGTCATCACTGTTCTGAAGCAGACCGATTATTTTGACGTGATCAGCCCGATCAGTGTTTCGCAGGCCATACAGGACAGTGGGATGTCAGCGCCTAATCCTATTGAAATTGGACAAATGGTTGATGCCCAGGCCATTATTGTGGGTGATATAACCAGGTGTGATGTTGATATAGAGACTTCCAGTAAAAAGTTTACAAAAAAAGACCCTGACACGGAAGAGGAGTATGTTGAATTTGTGGATTATGTAAAGCGAACATTATCCATACAGCTTACCTACAGGGCGGTCAATACCACAACAGGCGAAATAATGGCCACAAAAACATTCAAAGACAGTAATGTCAAGGAGATAGAGCAGGATAAAAAGAAAAATCTTCCGGACCAGGAAGAAGTGCTCCAGGAAATGGTCAATAAAATGATGCCGAAAATAGCAAGGCAGATAGCACCGTATAAAATCGTTGTATACCGGACCCTGATGTCGGATGAAACCAAGAACCCTGATATGGAGAAAGCGGATGAATTTGTCAAGAATAATATATTTGACAATGCCCTGAAAATATATCTCGATGTCTGGAAAACAACGCAGAACCCGGCAGCCGGTGTGAACGCGAGTATTATGTATGAAGCCCTCGGAGACCTCGACGGTGCCATACAAATGGCAAAGGAAGTGGTTGATGCGACTGCAAACCCGACGGCCATGAGGGAATATAACCGCTTGCAGAAAGAGAAGAAGCTGCAGGAAGAAGTCAGTGAACAGATGGAGTAGCCGGGAGGACGTACCGGCAACTTGACAATGGGTAGCGGATTTTCATTGCACAGCCGATTATTAAGGGGCAATGAGTATCGTGATGCAATGGGCTTGCTATACCGGGTTTACGCCGGTGAAATGGGATGGGTGCCTGATCCGGAGAATCCGTCAAAATGGATTATATGTGAGGATGCCGGGGGAAAATATTTCAAGGATATTTTTTCGCCTGTTTCCAGGTGGTTCGGCGTTTTTGACGGGTCTCTCCTGATCGGGACGGGACGGGTTATTGATCCGGTTAACGGTAAACTGGATATGGAGCTTTATCACAACCTGCCTGAAATACTCGGGAAATCAGTACGGCTGGAATTCAACAGGGTTGCCATTTTAAGGGAATACGGGGACACGAACGCTTTTCCCCTTTTATGTGCGGAATTATTGTTCTATTTGAGTGAATCAAAGGCCCATTACTGCCTGATTGCTTCCCCCACGGACCCCTTGACGGAATTCAGTTTATCCATGGGATTCCGGAAACCGGAACTGGGTGGAAGGTTCAAGTACCATGCTTCGGACATACAACCGGTACAGGTGCTGTATATTGACTGCCGGGATAAAAAGGGGCTTTTAGCCTCCCGGCAGAAGCTTTTATTAATGGATGCTTTTCCGTTCCGGCTTATGTGATTGATACCTTGAGCGCAAGGTGTAAACACTATATTTCCAATACAACGGCACCCTCAACTTTTCCCTGTTTCAACAGCGTAACGGCGTCATTGGCTTTGCGAAGCGGGAATGGGATTATTCTTGTTTTGACGGGAACCTTTTGTGCTACCTGCATCAGTTCTTCACCGTCCCGTCTCTGCAAATTGGCAACGGATTTGATGCTTCGTTCTTCCCAGAGCAGGCTGTAGGGGAAGGAAGGGATATCGGACATATGAATACCGCCGCATATCAGTTCACCGCCTTTTTTCAGGACATTCAATGCCGCAGGAACCAGGGAACCGACAGGCGCAAATATTATGGCTGCATCCAGTTTTTCAGGAGGCGTGGCCTCAGAACCCGAGGCCCATCGGGCGCCCAGTTCCCGGGCAAAATTCTGTGCCTTGATATCCCCGGGCCGCGTGAAGGCATATATTTTTTTTCCTTCCCGGCAGGCAATCTGGGTCAGGATGTGGGCTGCCGCACCGAATCCGTACAATCCAATCGACCGGGCACTCTCATCAATCATCCTGTAGGAGCGATAGCCTATGAAGCCGGCGCAAAGCAATGGGGCCGCCTCGGCATCCGAAAGGGAATCGGGAACGGCGAAACAGTAGTTTTCATCCGCCGCGGTATATTCGGCAAAACCGCCGTCTACCGTATAGCCGGTGAAAAGGGGGGCGTCGCAGAGGTTTTCCTTTTGATCGAGGCAAAAACGGCAATGGCCGCATGTGCGCCCGAGCCAGGGAATCCCGACCCGGTCGCCTGTCTTAAACCGCATGGCTCCCGGGCCTGTTTTGACAACTTTTCCCACTATTTCATGACCCGGTATCAGGGGGAGTTTGGGGGAGGTAAGCTCTCCGTCGATTATATGAAGGTCGGTACGGCATACACCGCAGGCAAGCACCTGTACCAGTAATTGCTTTTCACCCGGTTCAGGTACGGGTAATTGTTTCAGCTTTAATTCATTTTCCGGTTTTTCCAGGACCATGGCCTTCATGGTATGGGGTATGTCCATAAAGAGATTCTATAAATTTTAAGGGTTTAAGGCAATTCTATTTATCCTTTTCTTCATGGGTTAAATGTTTTTCCACCTGCCTGTTTAGAAAAGCGATATCGGCTGCCTCGTACAATTCCTTTGATATGGAGGCAAGACCGGCCAGGTACAGAAGAATATTAAAACCGATGTATTTCCTGTTGATAATGATGGAAAGCATTATTATTGGCGTCAAAAGTTCATAAAAGTCGATTTTTTCCACACCGAGGTATCCAAGCAGGATGATCACCCATCCAGAGCCGGAGTTGAATAAATAGGACATCAGTAATCCGATAACAACCGTGTTGGAAAGGTATGGGAAAAGGAACATGGCCTCGAAGATTGTCCGTCCCTTAAGCCTTCCATTGTTGATGGTGATTGCGAGAGGCAGGGCTATCATATGCTGGGGTAAAAAACCGAAAACAAGGATAAAAACAGTGGCAATAACGGCAGGAGGGAAATTGGAATCGGATAAAAAAAGATTTATATGATTATCCCACCCCCTGAAATTGATTTGGCCAACTTCCTTCCAATCGGAAACGGAGATTACAATGGTAAAAAGGGCGGGAAATGCGAAGAAAATTAAAAACAGGATAAGGAACGGACTGACAAAAAGATAGGGAGCTAGTTGCATTTTCTTTGTCTGTGTTTTCATAATTCTACCCTTTTATGCTTCCGGAAATGATATTCTTTATGAATTTTTTGGAAAGAGGTTGCTAAGGTAATTATCGTCAAACCACATCGGCGAAAAATCGGCATAAATTGTAAGCCCTGTGTGACTGCCTAATATAAGCATATAAGCGAAGGGCCCCTTAAACAGGGAGGCAAACGCGATGACAAGTGGATAAAGCAGCAAAATTCGTGAGAAAAGCATTCTTTTTTTTATTCCCCTTGCATCAGGCATTCATTATTAAGTATGAGTTATTATTCCATTGGGTGTCAAAAAAATCCTTTAATGGCGAAGTGGGAAGGCCTCAATTTTTCCTGCATGATAATTTATTGAAAATTTCCTTTTGAGTTTAAGTACACCTGTGTTACAATACTTGTAGATATTAGAGAATTTGTATATAATATTAAAAATGTTGGTTGATTTTTAAATCCAACCAACGGCAGGGAAAAAAATATGCTAAATATCTCGTTTATAAACAATCCATCTATATTTGTTTCTATTTGTAAAAAAAGGAGGCAGTAAGTTAAGGAACATAATATAACTATTTTTAATGTACATAATTTAAGGAGAAAAAAAATGAAAGTGAAGGAAAAAACGAAATGGCTGTTGTTTACGATCGCTTTTTTAATGATTTTTACAGCTTTCGTGAACGCAGCCGAATGGGTATGCGGGGTAACGTATACCGCCGGGACTGTGGTGACATACCTGGAAAACACCTATGAAGCCCTGGTGACCCATACCGCCTGGTGCGGGGCCAACTGGAATCCCGCTGATACACCGACCCTGTGGAAACCTGTGAGCGGGGTCACCGATATGCCGGCAACGGCTACACCGACAAACACAACACCGGCAACGGCCACACCCGTCAATACCACCGCGGCGACAGCGACGGCAACACGGACAACAGCGCCAACGGCCACGAGCCCCTCGAATACGGCAACACCGACACCCTCAACGCAGGCGAACCTTCAGGATATCACCAACCTGGCCGGTACAGTGAGCGCCCAATATTATGATTCACCGTCCGGCGAGGAAATAGAAAAATTGATCGACAACACGACATCCACAAAATACCTGACATTCCATGCATCCGGCTGGGTCCAGTTTGCAGGTTCAAGCGCCGTTGTCACCCAATACAC
>JAFGKU010000176.1 GCA_016928415.1 Spirochaetales bacterium | reverse complement strand
TGTATTATTTCTGGGGTAAATTGATTTTTATCCAATCCCTAAGTCATTGTTCTATTTGGATTTAGGGGACAGCGGGAATTACTCATAGAGATGAATCAGGAGGACCGTGAGGCGAACATGTGTGCCAGTTATTGGAGGTGTATGAAAGTTGGGGTGGGGGAAGAGAAGAATTTTTTACCGCCGAAGGTTCCAAGGGACCTCGCCGAAAAAACGCCGAAATCAGGCAGCCTTCTGGAGGTGGGTGAAGTCACCCTGCAAGTTAAATATATAATCAAGGTGGATAAAGAAGCTGAATAGTGAATGGTGCATTTTAATTATTATAATGCGCGAATTCATCAATTTAAAGGGCACTTTACATATTCAAAAAAGGCAATGCAAGGGAACTCAACCTTTTAATTTTAAGCTTTCACTGCCATTTTTTTATTTACCCAAGTATAACGCCAATTGCCTTTTCTATTTACTCTACATTAAAATATTTAAAGAACAGGGAGATAGCTTGAGTAAAAATAAAATTTTAGACGGTCTTTTTGGTTTATGTGTCGGGGATGCTCTCGGGGTTCCCGTTGAATTCAAATCAAGGGAATACCTGAAAGGAAATCCCGTAAAGGGGATGAGCGGGTACGGTACGCATAATCAGCCGCCGGGGACCTGGTCCGATGACAGCTCACTCGCTTTTTGTTTAGCTGATAGTTTATGCAATGGATACGATCTGAACGATGTTGCGGACAAGTCTGCGGCGTGGTATTACAATAATCTCTGGACGCCTTACGGGGAGGTGTTCGATATCGGCAATGCAACGCGTGATGCGATTGAGCGGTTAAAACATGACCGGGATGCACCCCGGGATGCGGGAGGGCGATCGGAATACAGCAACGGGAACGGTTCCCTAATGAGAATTCTGCCCGTAGCTTTTATGTTAAAAGATAAAACCATCGGGCAGAGGGTTAGGATGGTTTCCGATGTCTCTTCAATTACCCATGGCCATCTTCGTTCCGTCATTGCCTGCGTGATATATATTGAAACGGCCTTGAATATTTTATCGGGACTGGATTTAAAGGATGCCTGTCAGAAAATGAAAAAGCCGGTAATCGATTTCTATTCCGGTGAAAAGGAGTTGTCGCATTTTTCCAGGATACTGCAAAATGATATTTCAGCTTATCCGGAAAACGGGATAAAATCATCCGGGTATGTTGTGCATACGCTGGAAGCCTCCTTGTGGTGCCTTTTAACAAGCCGGTCATACGGCGAAACGGTCTTGAAAGCGGTGAACCTCGGCGAAGATACCGACACAACCGGGGCTGTTGCCGGCGGACTGGCGGGCCTTTATTACGGAATGGAAGGTATTCCTCCTGAATGGGTGGAGCCGATTGCCCGGAAGGATGATATTGTTGAACTGGCGGAAAGATTGAGCGGGGCTGTCTGAGAGGAAAGGCCTGTTAACCAGGAGCGTGGTCGACAACCATCCCAAGTACGTACTTACCATGGACCGGGCCCCCGCGGGAAACGACGAAGGAATTCACGGGATATACCTGCCTGACTGGCTGCTGGATGAAAAATAGCATTATTTAAGTAATCAAGTAAGAATTTGTATTCATGAATTTCCTTGTAACCGGGTTTTTTCAATGTATTTTTATCTATATGGCAACTTTTCAGCGGATTCAGAGCATGGTTGCTATTGGTTAAATTTTTATTAATAAAAGCTTTTTACGGTACGGAGGAGCGGCTATGAATATCATTAAACGGATATTGACTGTTACCGGCATGGTTTTTTTTCTGTTTATGTTTTTCGGATGCGGTGATACCACCGGATCGAATGTTCTTCCGACAATCGGAAAGCCGACCGGACTGCAGGTGAATGTCATTTCATCAAGCCGGATTGACCTTTTGTGGAATGCCGTAGCCGAAGCAGTGGAATATTATGTTTACCGGAATGGTTCGTATCTGAAAACCGTCGGCGCCACATCAACATCGGATACGGGACTTTCACCGAGCACCCAATACTGCTATGCAATATCAGCAGTCAACGATTCAAGCGAAGAATCCGAGAAATGTTCATCGATATGCAGAACAACCACTGCGGCGAATCAATGGACCCAGATTCAAAGGGGAATCAACATGGAGCTGACCGCGGTTGCATGGGACGGCTCCAAATACAGGGCCTACGGTCAAGGTACGAGTATGCTTAGTTCCACCGACGGGGTCCATTGGACTCCCGGCTATTATTCTTTTAGTCCGGTGGACAACGGATCGGTTTTATGGATCGGAGATAAATTCGTCAGTATCAAGACCTGGATTTTCACGTCATCAAACGGCACCAACTGGACTGTCAGGTATAATATGGGGTTCGGATGGCTGGCAGGCATCTGCTGGTCCGGATCAGTTGCCGTTGTGGTCGGGGAAAGCGGAGTAGTCCTTACGTCTCCGGACGGCATAACCTGGAACACACAAACGTCCGGTACCACGGAGTGGTTCACGGATGTTGCCTGGTCGGGGTCAACAGTTCACCCGACGGATTGAACTGATTCTTCTTCAATACGGATGCCTCTTACCTCAACGATATCGTGTGGACAGGAAGCCAGTTTGTTACGACGGGAACAAGCGGAGATATATTTACCGCCCCGGACAACGTGACATGGACCACGCAGGTTTAGGGTGACACTGATTCCCTTTATGATATTACCTGGACGGGTGACCGTTACTATGCTGTGGGAAGCGACGGAATCATTCTTACCTCCGAAGACGGTATATCCTGGAGCTCCTCGAACCCGACCAGCTATACGTTAGAGGCGGTTGATTCACACGGCGGTATAAATATAGCCGTCGGCCAGAATGGCCTGATCATGTACAAGGATGATAATCCATAATCATAGACCCTGTATAACAAATTCCGGCTATTGATTTTCTTCATTTTTCCCTGTAAAATAATACCAGATATTTTCATGGCAGACGTTTAATAAAGGGAGAGGAGCGTTATGGAACCTTTGCTTATTCCTATCCTGGGAATAGTATCATCACTTGTGCTGTTGCCCGGCATCATCGGTTTTGTCGTTTACAAGAATAAAAAGAACAAAATAGAAGTTGAAAAGCTGAAATTACAAAAAGAAGTTCTGGAGTTGGAAATCCGCAAACAGGAAGCAAAAACGGAAACATTGAGACTCGAAAACCAGCAGCTGGACAGGCAAATAAACCAATAGGCGTTTTTATCCGGAATCATGATATGAACAGAAAGAGTAATTGATGCGGACAAAAAATGGATTTGAAAACCTGGGGTTATCCGG
>JAFGKU010000175.1 GCA_016928415.1 Spirochaetales bacterium | reverse complement strand
GACAGTTTTCACTTATTATAAAAACACAATTACTGGTTAATAAAATAATGTCCATTCAATTTGTTACGTATTACGATGGCACATAACTCTAAGTGTATGAATTTCTAAATTTTATATCGTAGACGAATTTCAATTTAATAACTGTTAAAGCGAAGTTATATATTTAATAGGAGATTATCTCAGGAATTAATTTAGAAAATTTACCTTAAATTTCATCCAAATTTCATATAATGTACTTATACAAAATTAGGAAAGGTTATTCATATGCATAAATATATTCAAAATCTTCGGATTGAGATGAAAAACAGGAATTATGCTGCCAATTCAATCAAGACGTACTGCAGCCTGTTACAGCAATATCTAAATTTCTCCGATCAAAACCGTCAAATTAATCCTGCAGAACGATTAAAATTGTTTCTTTTTAGTTTTCAGGATACAGTCGAACAAACGAGACTTTCTTACCAGGCTATCAAATTATTTTATGAACTCGTATTAAAGAAAGAATGCCCTTATTCTCTTAATCGGGTTAAAAAGCGGAAACGGGTGCCGCAGACTCTTTCACGTCAGGAAATACTGTCCATTTTAGATACCATTCCGAATAAAAAACATAAGCTAATGATGTCCTTCCTCTATGGAAGTGGTTTAAGATTATCTGAGGTTATCAACATACGGGTTCAGGATATAAATCCAATTGCCAACACATTAAGGGTAAACAATTCCAAGGCACATAAGGACAGAATTACTATAATCTCGGATCATATTCTGAAAGATCTATTAGAACTGATTAAAGACAGAAAAGCTAATTCACTCGTATTTGAAACAATTTCCGGTAATAAATATTCAAAAAGGACAGTTCAATTAATATTCAAAAAGGCATTATTAAAATCTGGTATCAAGAAAAAAGCCACATGCCATACTCTCAGGCATAGTTTTGCTACTCATCTGGTTGACAATGGTGTGGATATTAGAAATATTAAGACTCTTTTAGGTCATAAATCTGTGAATACCACCATGATCTATCTTCATCTGACAGACCCTGTTTTCAAAAACATAAAAAGTCCGCTTTAGCGAATTTCGGATAAACGGCAATCTGGTCAGTATCGTGTAGTTGAGGCTGTATTTTGTAATGTTTTTATTTTTAAATATTTATTAATAAAATCCGGAAAAATAGGAAACGCGGGGTTACGGATAAATTGGGCCAAGGCACAGCCGGAACATGCTGCCCGGTCACTTATGTCGGAATATATTGTACATCAAACATAACCGCTGTGCAATCAGAATTTATCATGTTTTATCCCTTTTTCAGAATAAAATTCATGCCAAATTTGCTAATTTTTTACATTTAAAATGGTTCTTTTTTAATGGACAAAAATACGGTCAAATGGCTGAAATCAGTCATTTCTAAGCATTAAAAAAAACCTCCTGCAGCCTGCTGGAATTTTCAAATTCGGGTCATTTTCAACGTTTTATTGGGAAAAACAGCATGAAAAAGTCTGGGATTTTGTCATACGCGGCAACCCATATACCCTTTGGTCAGTCTTGACGGATACCCCCCCTTTTTCTTATACTCTTTCTTACCCGGCCGCAGTAACTGCCCGGAGGGACGCTTTAATGGATAATTTTTAATAGGAAAAGGAAATGAACAAGGTAACCTGTGAAATAATGGACACGACTCTTCGGGATGGCGAGCAGATGAAGGATGTCACTTTTTCTCCCTCCCAGAAGGAGCTCATTGCCCATGAATTGTTGAAAATAGGGGTACACAGGATTGAAATTGCCTCGGCGCATGCTGTTGAGCAGGACAGGGATGCCATAGAACGCATTTGCAAGGTTGCGAAGGAAATGAACAGGCTGGAAGCGGTGGAGATTCTGGGGTTTGTAGATAATGAAAAAAGCGTCAACTGGATCAAATCTTTGGGAATCAGGACGGTCAATTTTCTGGCCAAGGGGTCGGAGGAACATTGCCGTAAACAACTCAACAAAACGCCTGAAAGGCATTTCAACGATTTAAAAAAAGCAATCGCCTATGCCAATGAACAGGGGCTGGGTGTGAATGTGTATCTGGAAGACTGGTCAAACGGGGAAAAGTATTCTCCCGGGTATGTAGATGACATAATAAAGATGCTTACGGGATTGAATATCAAGCGGATAATGCTGCCGGACACTCTTGGTATTTTGAATTTCTGGGAAGTGGAATCTTTCGTGAGCAGGAGGATCGGGGAATTCCCCGGTATCCATTTCGACTTTCATGCCCACAACGATCTCGGTATGTCCACGGCTAATTCCATCGCGGCCATCAAGGCCGGAGTTCACGGTATACATGTAACGCTGAACAGGCTGGGTGAAAGGGCGGGGAACGCGTCGCTTTATGAAATCGTGGCGGATGCCAAGCTCTGCCTGGACATGGATCTTGGAATAGACATGACGCAGTTTTTCAAGCTCAAGCAGATTATTGAACATACCTCACGTATCAGGCTGCAGCCTCATGAACCGTTTATCGGGGAGAATGCCATCATACACACGGCAGGCATTCACGCCCATGGAGACAAAATGGGTTCGGTGTATAAAAGCATCGCGGCGGAGTTGATGGGTAAAAAAATGAGTTACGGGCTTGGCAAGCAGTCGGGCAAATCCACCATAGAAATGAATTTACTGGAAATGGGCATGGAAAAGGTCAGCCCGGAAATTATCGATGCGGTTACAAAAAAAATCCGCGAACTGGGCGGGCTGGGCAAGGTTGTCACCCAGGAAGACCTGTATCTTCTGGTAATGAGCCTTACGGAAACCAAGGAAGGGGCGGGCAAGCTGCCGTTTACTTTCCTGGAAGTCAAGGCGGATGTCAGCATGAACGGGGCCCGGATCGGTTACGTTAAGATTCACTTGAACGATGAAATTTTCGAAGAAACGGCAATGGGTGACGGCGGGTACGACGCCATTATGAATGCATTGAACAAATGCCTAGGTAAAAAAAACATCAAGCTTCCTGAACTGGCGGATTACAGGCCCAGGATCCCGCCCGGCGGCCAGACGGGCGCCATTGTGGAAACGTTTATTGACTGGAAGGGAGAAAAAGGCCTCTTTTCCACCGTGGGAATAGATACGGACCAGACCATAGCCGCCATCAAGGCCACGGAAAAAATGGTCAATCTCGTTATCACGGGCTATAAGTCCTGATCCCCTGGATGAAAATAGTTATAATAACCGCACTTAAGCAGGAATTCTCGGCAGCAGAAAAATCATTCCCTTTCAAGGTGTACAGGAACGGCTGCGGGCTGAATGAAGGCAGGTGCGTCATTGGGAACACGGAAGTGGTCGTTGTTCAATCAGGTGTGGGCAAGGCACGGGCCGCGGCGGCAACGGCTTTTACCGTTTCAAGTGAAAAACCGGATATGGTTATTGATACGGGATGCTGCGGCGCATTACGCGATAACCTGAAAGTGGGGGATATAGTCTGCTGCCTGGACTGCATTGAGTACGACATGGCAGGTACGGGTTTCCCGGTTCGCTATAAAAAGTGGATGCGGCTTCCTTCGGCATTCATGCTGTTGGATAGCAAGGCGCGGCGCCAGCTTGAGGAACAGGCCGGTAAATATGGAAAGTGCAAGCTGCTGCCCGGGAACATGGCAAGCGGTGAGTTTGTGATTAAAGATGCTTCTACCCGTAAGAACCTGGCCGAAAAGCTGAAAGCGTGTGCCTGCGACTGGGAAACGGCGGGTGTGTTTATCTCTGCTCTGCTTAAATCGGTACCGGTACTGAGTTTCCGGATTGTTACGGATATGGCTGATGCAGGGGCCGTAGTTGCCTTCCTTGTCAATGTTCTTCCGCAGGGCAGGGCCCTTTACACTTTTCTGCTGCGGTTGATGGAAGGCGGCTGGTTTGCACGGTTTCTGGAATTATTCAATTCTCTTGATCATTCAATAACAGGAAACATGACGCAATACGTCCGGAAGGTACCGTTTTATGATTGACCTAGTCATTGAAGGACGATGGTTTTATCGTACGGCGGTATAATGCATTTGATTGACGGGAATTGTTCCTTTAACTTCTTTTCAAATTTCCTTGGTTTACCGTCGCACCGGAACAGGGTTTCCCAATGCATGGGTATCACGGTCTTTGGTTGCAGGATATCCACGTTCTTGAGCCCGTTTTCAATGTTGGCTTCCATGCCGCTCAAGGTGAGAAACAGAAAATCGGGGCCTGCCTTCACCACTTCTTCCAGCCTGTACCCGTCGCCCATGTTGTAAAGCAGCTTTGATCCCATATCGATGATGAAACCCGTGTGTATCACGTCATGGCGTATTCCGTGTATGGACCTGAACTTCGTGATCTTTATATCGCCGATAACGTATTCCTTGTCCGTGAAACAATGGTAACCGGGCAGGGCGTCCTTGATGCTGCAGGGGCCGAAAACCGGAATGGACCGGGCATCGGGAATGAAGGCCAGCCTGTTAATGTGGTCAAAATCGGTATGGGTAACGAGAATCAGGTCTATTCCTTTCAGGGATTCCGCCTTTTCCCTGGTAAACCGGTTGGTTAAAAAATCACCGGGGTCCATGAGGATGCGGGTATCCCCCTGCTGAATCAAAAAGGAGGCGGTACCGAGAAAGGTCAATAGAATGGCAGTTGCGGGTATCTGGCTCATTGGCGTGCAATATACTCTTTCATGAGGGGAATGGGGTCCGTGCCTTGCGAGGCAAGGTCTTTTATTATGGCGAAAGTTTTTATCAGGTCGTCGCCCTGGGTGTGATAGAGGTCATAAAACACCTTGCTGTTGTCTGTATAATTCATTATTGTGCAAAGCAGGGCATTATTGATCGGCATTTCCGGTATCCGTTCATAACGTTGTGTTTTGAAATTTTCGCTGAACCTTTCCTTGTATGATTTTTTCCAGTCTTCAATAATACGTTTTTTTTCCTTCAATTTCTCTTCCTTGGTAATACCGGATTTATAGACAACATCGAGTTCTTCATACAGTTCCTTTAAAAGCCGGGTAAACACTTCGAAATCTTCCATCTCTGCAACACTCTTCCTGTATTCTTCACTCTCTGCACCGTACTTGTCCTCGATGAATATCAGGGCTCCCTGGTCGCCTGTAAAACTGGCCAGGTTCTCGTTGAAATTCACGTACTGGTTCAGGAACAGGGTTGCGTGGGTTTGTTCGTGAATCAGCATGCTGGCAATCGAGAACAACGAGTAATCCTTCATGTAGCTGAAAATGGGATCTGAAAAAACGCCGAGGGTGCTGAAGGCGTCTACTTCCCTGGCAAAAACATCATAACCCTCGTTTTTCAGGCGATTCACCTCGGCAACGGCATCTTCCTTTTTGAAAAAACCCATATAAGGCATGTCACCCATGAAAAGGTAAAACCAGTTATACTGGGTAAACGAATCACTGGCACAGGCGGAAACGACATCGGCAAGGTAGTCTTTATCAATCTTTACATATGTGGTGTAATTTCTGTTCTCCTTTAGCCCGAGTTTCTTAACGGCAAAGTGTTTAATTTCCTTGACCAGGAGAAGGAGCTCTTTCTCCTCTTTGGAAAGGTCCCCGGATTCCAGCAGCTTGTCAATCTCCTGTGCCTGTCCATAGATGGAGAAAAGCTGTGTGCCTTCATTTATGTAATAACAGCCTGTAAACGCGGAAAGGAATAAAACAGCAATCAATGACGAAAATAAAAATTTATTCATACTACCTTATTAAGTATACTCAAAACGGGTTAGAGAATAAAGACCTCATACCGCTTAATGATCCCAAGGTATGATTTCACGATCAGCAGGAACATCCTGTGGCACGCGTCGCATTTCAGCCGGTATTCCCCTTTTTCCCGCGAAACGTGTTGAAGGTAGGGCCTGCCGCAGAACGGGCAGTCAATTACTTTCATGGAGAAAGCCCCCGGCCCGCATCGCACAGCCGGTTGTACAGGTCATCAATCGTTTCTATCCTTAAGTTCACGGGAAATCCGTCGTGCCCGGCACAGACGGCGAGTTTATAGCCCGGTTCAAGGTCATATTGCCTGAAAAAATAACATGCCGGTTCCTTGTCCGATTCCATGCCGATGGTGTTACCATTGAAAAGTATGGAAAAATTACAGAGGGGAACGGACAATCCCCTGCCGACGGCCTTGATATAGCTTTCCTTCAGGGTCCATATATCGAAAAAACGATCCTGCCTCTGGTCATCAGGGAGGTCGTGGAGGCAGGCTACCTCTTTTTGTGAAAAGAACCGGTCGGCTATGTACAGGTCAATCGGTTTTATTGTTTCCACGTCTATACCTATTTCATTGTCGTCAATAGCACAACAGGCCCAGTCGCCGGAATGCGACATGTTGAAATGGGTATCGGGATAATGGGCAAGAAACGGCTTCCCGTAATCCGACTTCTCTATGGTCAGGTCCTTTACGGGTACTTTCAATTTACAGGATAACTGGTAGCGGACAAGAATTTCACCGTACAGCGAACGCAGGGCGTCTTCCCTCTTGTAGAACCGGTCAAGGCGCTCCCTGGTACGGGCGTCAAGAAAACCGGCGAGTTCCCGGAATTGACGGTCATCAATGTGTGTTTTAATACTTATGGCATAAATTTCCATGGGTTTATTTCAAATCGTTCCGTAGAAAATGAGCCCGCCTTCCAGGATTCTCAGATTGGTAAACCCGTTATGGGCCAGGTACCTGTACGCTTCATAGGCGCGTGAAGAAGTGCGGGAATAAAGCACGATGGGCCTGTTTTTTTCAAACGGCAATGATTCAATTCTCAGGTTTTCAAGGGGTATATTCACGCTGTCCGGGATGGAGTTGATCTCATGCTCCGCAACGGGGCTTAAATTAATGATTGTATACCGGTCCTTTTCGCGGTCCATTTCCCGGGGTGATATGGTCCTGCAGCATCCCTCTATTTTACCTTTAAGAAAATTACATCCCGTCTGGAGTATATCTATGGGATTGTTGAACGCGGGGTAGTACCCAAGGTCGAGTTTGAATATCGATTCCAGCGTCATATGGTTGGCAATGGCACAGGCAAGAACCTCAATCCTCAAAATTAATTCACCCCGGCCGTAACCCTGGGCACCGAGGAGGATCTGACTTTTTTTGTCGGCCATCAGTTTCAGCACCATAAATCCGGCATCGGGATAGTAATGGGACCTGTCAAGACCGGCCACGATCACCGTCTCAGGGTCATACCCCGCCTCCCGGGCCGTCTCCAGTTCCAGGCCGGTCCGGCCGACTGAAACGTCGAATATCTTGAACATCGTGGTCCCTATATTCCCGGGAAAAATAACGGGGGTGCCGAAAATATTATCCGCCGCTATCCGTCCCATCTTGGTTGAAATGGAACCCAGCGGGAGGTAGGCGTACTTCCCGGTCAGGAGATTTTTGCTTTCAGCGCAGTCACCGATCGCGTAAATATTCTCATCCGATGTCTTCAGGTATTCATCAACGCGAATACCCCCCATTTTGCCTATTTCCAGTCCCGCTTTCACGCCGAGGCGGGAATTGGGTTTGACCCCGGTGGATAAAATGATAAGGTCTGCGCTGAAATCGCCCAAATCCGTCTTTATTGTATGCCGTTCGTTATTTGACGTGATCTTTTTAATGTTTATGCCGGTTATTATTTTTACGCCCCTCTTGCTCAGTTCATGTTCTATTTTTTCGGCAATATCGGTATCAAAGAGCTTGAGAATATGCGCATCCTTTTCCAGGATCGTCACCCTTGCCCCGATGGACATGAGGGATTCCGCCGTTTCCACGCCGATCAAACCGCCACCGATAATATAAACATCGCAGGCGGGAGTAGACGCAAAAACCTTTTTTATATTTTCAGCATCCTCTATTTTATAAAGCGAATAAATACCCCCGTTATGAATGCCATGAATAGACGGTACAATGGATTCTGCGCCGGTTGCCAGGACTAAAATATCATACAAAACCATGCTGATCCTTCCCGTATCCAGATCCTTCACCTCAACCGTTTTGGCTTCCCTGTTTATTTTAGTTGCTTCCGTTCTGTTCATGATTTTAATGTTTTTGATGGCTTCAAAAAAATAGACATCTCGCAGCGTGTTATCCGCGGTGGACATGAGCGCTTTCGGTGAGTTAACACGCCCGCTTATATATGAAGGAAGCCCGCAACCGGCGTAGGATAAAAATTCGCTTTTCTCTATGATGAGGATTTCAATTTCCTCGTCCAGCCGGCGAAGCCTGGCAGCGGCCTTCGGACCGGCCGTTACACCGCCAATGATGACGACCCTTTTCTTTAATTTTTTTTCTTTTGCTCTTCGCTCCGCATGGGACAGGGGCAGCTGTACAATGAAGGTGCTTCCTTCCCCCATTCTGGATTCCACCCTGATCTTCCCCTGGTAGTATTCTATGATGCTTTTCACGATCGGCAGGCCAAGGCCGAAACCGGTCGTACTTGACTTCCTTTTCGGCGAACGGTAAAAAGGTTCAAAAATTTTGTCAATCTCTTCCTTCTCGATGCCGATTCCCTTGTCCTTAATGGCGATCGTAACGCTTTTTTTCTTGATATTGGCTTCAACCTTGATGGTCACGGTCCCTTTTTCCCGCGAGTATTTTATGGCATTATCAACCAGGTTCTTGAAGGCTTCCTCCAGGCTCGCCCGGTTTCCCTTCATGAACAGATCGGCCTCAACGTTCACGTTGAATACCAGGTTTATGTTCTTTTCAGTGGTTGCCCCGTGGAATTGATTGACGATCGATTCCAGAAGGATGGTTAATTCAAGCTCCTCGTCGGCATTACCGCCCATCACCTTGAACTTCTCATAATTCGTCAATTCGGTGATGAGGTCCCTCGCTTCTTTTGCCTTGTGAATGGCCTTTTGAATGAAAAGCCAGGTTTTACTGTCCTTTGTTTCACTGTAGTTTTCTGATATTACATGGAGAAGTGTTTCAATGGTATTTATCGGGGACTTAAGCTGGTGGGACAGGAATTTCAGGATTTCCTGTTTTCCTTTTTTATCCATTGGAGGATTTTACAATCAAAATACTCTTTCGGTCAAGAATAAGGTTATCCGGAACTTTAATCCGGATCTTTTAATTAAGCAAGCTACTTCTCTACAGTTTAGATATTTCCTTGATGGAAGTCACCTTTATGGTATTCCTCTTGCGTGTACCGGTCACCTGGATCGAAATGCCCTTTTCCTTTTTACTTTTATTCAGAATATTTTTAATGGCCAGTTCATTGCCTTCATCATCAAATTGATAAATGACAAAAATCTTCCCCTTTTTAAAGGCAACGCCGAACCCGGCCTTCTGGCAGAACTGTAAGCAATGGAGGGAATGGTCCTGCGGTTTTGTTCTGATGTCGGTACCGTCCATTCCTTTTCCGTTTGTCCAGCATTTGAGGTCCACTAAATACCCTTTGAATGTTTCTGCTGAAAGGAATGTAGCAGGAAACAATAAAATAACCAAGTAAACTAATAATAATTTACGCATAATAAACCTCCTAATTCCATGTATTTCAATAATAATAATATTATGAAACAAGGGTCAATAAGAGGCGGCAGCCGTTATTCTTCACCCCAGTAGGGGAAAAAAACGTAATCCCTGAAATCATTGTTCAGGTTTTTATCCCCGTAGGGATGCGGCTCATTGGCATTGGCATGGCAGGTAACGCAAAAAGCCTGGGTCAGTATCGTTTCTGTGCCCGTTTCCGGGCTTTTGACAATCCAGACCCACCCGCCGCGTGAATTGACATTTTTGGGATCCTTCACCATGCAGGTAAGGTTGACGGGCTTGTCCGTGTCCTTGTAATCCGAACTGTCATATATTTCCTTGATGATGATGGTTCCGTCCGGATAATTATCGTATGTCCTTCCCTCTTTTTCCTCGCGCACTACCTTCGTTCCGGTATCATTGATGAAAATTTTCCTGTAATTGTTTTCATGCCCGGGAATGGGATATTTAAGAACCTCGTTGATGGTTCGCTTCCAATCGTTATACTCCAGGGGTATAAGCGGTTTTTTTTCCGCGCATCCGAGGAAAAGCAGCATTACGCCGAAAAGCCAGATTTTATTCATTGAGCACCTCCGTCCCCTTCGTTACGTGATATCAGGTAGACATGAAGTCCCTCTTCCTTCCCTTTAACCTTGAGTTTGTACGGCCCGTCCGCTTTTATCGTATCTTTTATCCGTTTGTAGGCGGCTTCATGAATGATGATCTGGCCTGGTTTGGCCACATCACAGAGCCGTGAAGTCACATTGACGTTATCGCCGATTATGGTAAAATCGGCCCGTTTCTCCGAACCGATCATCCCCAGGATCACTTCACCGTTATGGATGCCTATACCCACATGCAGGTTATCGTATTTAAGGGATGAATTCTCCTCAATTTCCTTCTGGATATCTAAGGCCGCCCTGCACGCGGAAACGGCGGAATTCTCGTCCGTAAAAATGGATACTATCTCGTCGCCGACATACTTGTCCACGTCCCCGCCGTTTTTATGGATAATTTCGGTCTGGATGTTCAGAATCCGGTTAAGCGAGTCAACCACCTCTTCTGCGTCACGTTTGGCGGAATAGGAAGTGAAGCCCCTTATATCCGAAAAAAGAATCGTCATTGCCACCTTCTTGCCCTTTTCCTCGCTCGTCAGGGACTGGATCGTTTTTGAAGACACGAACTTGGAAAGTTCAAAGCGTTCATGCAGGCCCTTGGCCATTGAGTTGACCGTCTGTCCCAGCAGGCCTATTTCATCGTTCCGCTTGATGTTAACCCGGGTGGAAAAAATCCCCGCCGTAACCTGGGAACAGACATCACCGATGGCCTTGACGGGAACAAGCACGGCGCGTTTCAAGTATTGTGTTATGATGATCAGGAGAATGGCGGTCAATACCAGAAAAATCACACCGCCGATTAAAAGGATCCTTAAAAACTGTTCCTGCAAATCGCGTGTGATGTTGTTGTTGATGGCAATAATTCCCCTTACCGTATGGTCGCTCCCGTGGCATCCGGTGCATTTGGGGAGGTTGATCAGGGGCTTGTACATGTGAAAAAAAGTATTGTCCTCTATCTGCTCTATATTGGCCAAATCCTGCGGCGGTCTTTGCATTACCCCCTGCAGGTATTTCTCCTGCAGGGTCTCGGTATCGGGCGCCCCCAAAACCTTGGGCTCGAAAAAGGGTGTGCCCAGATTTTTATTCACCGTCTCAATGGTGGAGTTGTCTGAAAACGCCTTTTTACCCGTGGTGCGGAAAAGTTTGATCGTGTATTCGGGACTGATGGTACCGATATCATCAAAAAATTCCATGGCGATATTGGCCTTCCCCAGCAGCATGTATTTTTCAATAGCCTTGTACAATATGTCCGACTGGACCAGCAGGTTGGATTGGATCTTGTCCTGCAGGGCAAGAAAATACCCGTAACCGAATAAAAACGACCCGAAACCTATGCCGGTCATCAATACTATAAATATAATAAGGTTTATTTTAAGGGCTATGGGCGTTATTTTACTTTTTTTCTTTTTTCCCATAATTTATTTTACACCTCAAGCAAATAAGTAACAACAACTATCTGTATCGATAATGTTTTTTAAATAGGTGTTGTCATTACCTTGACTTTTGTTTATCCTAGAAAAAGGTTTCATTTTCCCCGACGCCCAGGTTTTTGAGAATTTCCTTTACAATAATGTCAATGCTAGCCTTTTCACCCGTTACAGGGGTGTAGGTAACCTTGTTCCTGTCCAAAAGGTCTTTTGTATGCACATCCAGTTCAAGAGCTTCTTCCAGCGTCTGCGTCCTGCCCTTTTTCAGGTATTTCTTTTTACGCATGAGGAAAAAATTCATGTTTTCATACGAGTGGAATATCTGCATGATCAGGTCATCAAAGGTCTTGCCCAGCTTCCTGTTATACAGGGCCACAAGAAGAATGGGCGAATCGGTGACAACGACATCCACCTTGCCCAGAACCCGGACTATTCTCTGAAGCTGTTTACCGAGAATATAGACCTGGTTTTCAAAAATGGCGTACGCTTCCTCCCAGACTTTCTCCTTGGCATATTCCGTGGCAAGTTCGCAGTTGACGCCGCGCCATTTCAGTTCGGAAAAAATACCGGCGGCCATCGTGCTTTTCCCCGTCCCGGGGCCTCCGAAAAGATTCACAATCAAGGTTTCGTTTTTTTTGATAGAATCAGCCATGACTCACCTGCCTTATATAAAGCATAAAGTATGAAAATTCCAAGATCAAGGACTTTTATCGACCAATCCAGACCTTTATGCTGCCGATAAACCGGGCTAATGTATAATTCATGAAAACCTTTAAGAAATAAAAAAAGTGTAACTTATGGCAGGCAATCCGCATTAATATTTAATAGGGATGTCCTAAAAAAATTTCTCCTTTTTTTAAAGGCCACCCGTATCCTCCGGTGGCCTTTTTTATGGATTAATATATTGACAATACATTAAATGTATTATACATCTAATTTAAGACATAATGAATATTAATGTATCGGAATTAAGAGGCATCCTTACCCAAATACAAAAGCAAATGGCATCCCGGCTTAAAAGCGACACGGTCTGCTGCGGTGTTTCCACCGCCCAGTACCACACGCTGACCGAGATTCACGGGCAGGGTACCTGTGCCATAAAAACCCTGGCCGGCCTGATGGGGCTGGACCCAAGCTCCCTGAGCCGGACAATCGACGGTTTAGTGGGGACCGGACTCGTCAGCCGGATTGAAAACCCCAAAGACAGGCGTTGTTCCGCCATCTCGCTTACCGGAGAGGGGGTGAAGGTGGTTGAACAAATCAATGCCAGGATCGACGCCCGGCTGGAAACCCTGTTGAAAAGCTTACCCGTCAATGAACAGATAACGGTAATAAAAACGGTCAGGCAGCTGGCTTTAATATTCGGCCAAATGGACGGACGATGCTGCACATGATTTATTTACAACAGGGAGGTTTTTGTGGCTGATTATATTTCAGGATGCTGCGGCGGCACTCCCAAGGACACTACAGAACACGGCTATTCCGGAGAAATCAGGAAAACGGATTCCAGGATAACGTTCCTGGACAGGCTTGGCTGGCTTCGGGTTAGAATAGGCATCGGGCGCAACCGGTTCCGTGCGGACCCCGGGCTGTACGCTCTTGTGGTTTACGGGCCTGGTCATTACCGTCCTATGGAATATCGTGACCGGCGCCCCAGCCTGGGCGTTCATCTCCTCCTGCCTGTATCTCCCGGCGGCCAGCAGTTACCTGGCCCTGAATTTTACCGGGGCTACCACGTACACGTCATTATCAGGGGTCGTAAAGGAAATGAGTTATGCCGTGCCGGCCATCATCATCCTGGTTTTAAGCGGCGTCGTGATCCGGGTCATCGGATTCTTTGTATAGGAGCTTATGAAAATGAAGTATCTGTCTGATGTGACAACCCTCGAATACGATCGATCAAAATGCACCGGATGCGGCCTCTGCACAAGGGTATGCCCCCATGGCGTATTCAGAATGGAAGCGGGCAAGGCGGTCATAACGGACAGGGACCTCTGCATGGAATGCGGGGCGTGCATGCGTAACTGTGCCTTTTCCGCCATTAAGGTGGTCCCGGGCGTAGGGTGTGCGGCAGCCATCATCAGCAGCCGCCTTAAGGGCTCTAAAAGTATCGATTGCGGTTGTTCGGGTGCCTGCGGGTCGGAATGATCCCTGAATCTTCCGGCAACAGGTCTGTTTGAACCGTTGAACCATCCAGGACATCTTCGGTAAGGTAGACGGCCAGTGCCCGGAGTTTGTCCAGGGACCTGACAAGTGCCATACGGAGAGGCGTTGATTCCTGAAGCCCGTTCGCCAATCCGGTTACGCGGCTGCTGTAATGCTGCATGACCGGGGGTTGAATTGAAAAGGCTTTGCTCATGTCTTCACTGTTAACGTGCCTCGAACCGGCGGTCGGAAGGTGCCGGCAAAGGCTGAAGCGGGGTTTTCCCTGTTTATCATTAACCGCAGTAAAGGCAAACATCCGGCATATAAGCGGCCGGCCCGAATAAACGGGACAATGCTGCGGATCGGTTTCACGGAACAGGAAGCACCCCGCCTTCGTTGACCTGTTTTCAATGATTGTTTTAATCAAATCGGGTTTGTAGAGCATGACATAGGCAGCGAGGAAGTCCGCCTCGGGTTCGGTCACATCGGGCTCAAACTGGGAACAGCAAATGCCGCACCCCTGGGGGCAGGTTAAATTGTTTTCCCTCTGGAAAACAGCAATACCGTCATCCAGTTCATCATAGAGAGCGTCAAGGTCATATAAAAGCTTCCCTGTTCTTGTTTGCCTGAACCGCGGCCCAATACCCTCAAATTGCAGCATACCCTAAGGAGACGGCCCTCCCTCGCCTGATTGAAGCTGTTTTTCAATATTTTCAAGATTATGTTTTGCCTGTTCATTGTCCGGATTGAGCTCGAGCACTCTCTTCAAATATTTAACGGCATTGGGAACGTCCTTGTCGAGAAAATACGCCTCTGCGAGACTGAATATAATGTCGGGGTTATCCGGCGCCAGGGCAACGGCCTTCTTCAGGTAATACTTGGCTTCCCGCGGACGGTCAGCCCTGGTCAGCAGCTGCCCTGCCAGGTAGAGGTATCGGAGGTCGAACGGAACCGCCTCAACCAGGTTACAGGCAACCTTGAGGGCTTCCGGATAATCCTCGTACTGCTTGTATATGTCCAGAAGCCTCTCCATGCCCTGAAGCCATGTAACCTTCTCATAATATAAAAGGTAGGCTATCTCCTCTATGGGATTCGTGGGTTGGGGGACTCCCGGGTCTTTTTTCTCTTTAACGAACGGGAAGTCGGCCTTCAACTGCATGATTTTATACTCGGCGAACAGGATGTCTACGTCGGTAATCGGGATTTCATCATACGCCTGCTGATAGGAGACAAGGTCTTTCCATTCGCCGATCAGGCCTGCCTTCATGAGGGCGTTATAGTACGCATTGGTCATGATAAAATACCCCTCGATATTGGGGTGAAGGTGTTCAAAGATCAGTTCCCGGCCGATGATGCCGTTCTCGGATTTGCTGCGGAACGCATCCTGCACCTCCACCACCGTGGCCCCGTTTGCGGCCGCCGTTTCACGGATTACATTGTTGAAAATTTCAGGAGCCCTGAACCTGAGCTGGTCTAAATCCTTGGCAATGAGATATCCTTTCCTTGCCTTGTCAAAATCACCCAGCAATTCATAGGTATAGGCCAGGGCATAAAACGCGTTGGCGGCATTCGGGTCCATCGCGACAGCTTTCTCAAGGTAAACCCTGGCGTTTAACGGATCTTTGGCGACAATCGCATCCAGGCCCTTCTGGTACACATCGTTGAACGCCTTGGGGTCCGTGGTGGACAGCAGGCGCGTCACAAAGGGACCTTGATCCCTTTCATTGCTGACCAGTGTTCCGATAAAGACCGGGATTCCGGCCCGTTTATATTTTTTAAGGATATCATCCAGGTTTGAACGGAATTGGGTGACACCCGCCCTGAAAAGGGGGGAATTGTACTGTATTTCCCTTTCCTTGGCGATGGAGGCCATGACGTTCGCGTTTTGTAATGTGGACGGTCCTTTGAACACGGCAATGAGGTTCCAGAGCAGCTGGAATATCCGCAGTTCCTTGATCCGCAACAGGGAGAAAATAACATCACGGTTATTGCCAAAGGAATACGTGGAACCCACGCCGAGAATGCCCAGGTATTCATTGTGGCCGGCGTAAACAAGTACGGCATCCGGCTTTTCCGCAATAATTTCATCTACAAAGGAAAGCAAAGTGTAGCTGTTCACCGCCGCCATGGCCGTGGTTACCACCTCGATATCCTTTTCCGGGAACGTACGCCTCAGGCGCTGGTTCAGCTGTCCGGTAATGGAACCGAACCGGCTGTAGGGGAAGCCCGCCGCCGTTGACCCGCCCTGGACAAAAATCCGGTAAGTGTCGGCCGGCTTATCCTTACTGAAAAACACGGTATCCGCCTGCATCCGGGAGGCTGCCGATTCATCTATAAGAAAACGCTTCACCACATCCGGGTTCACCTGTTTGTACCCCTCTGCACCGGGAGAATCCATGAACAGGGGATACGAACTGCCGTACCCGAATAAACGCAGCCCCCCCTCAATCAGGAAAAAAAGGATCACGGGAACAAGCATTGAAAAAAGGGTGTATGAAAGGTGTATCAGGATTGATTTTTTTTCGCCCCCGGCACTTTTATCTGTTTTTTCAATCAACACGGACAATCCCAGGAGAACCAGAAAGAGCACCAGGAGAACGGGTATGGCAATGAGAAAATTAAAAAAGAAGAGAAAAAAACAAATGATCATACCCACCGAAAGGAGGGAAGCCTGGGTGATTCTGAGTGTTAAAGTCATGCGTTTACTGTAGGAATAAATCGGGGAATATTCAAGAGGGTTTCAGGCGGAATTGTGTAATATCGGGTTCGGCTGCCGGACGGTACCTTCCTTTAAAAAATTACCAAAGAAATGAAACCTCCGTCCCTCTTTCGGGTATAGGTTAACTGCAATTAAAAAAAAGGGAGATTTAAAAAAATGAAGTTATTCACGATCACCCGCAGACAATTTATCAAAATGGTTTCAGGGGGCCTAGCCGCCCTGGGATTGACCCCAAAGGTAAAAGGCACGGAGCTCTTCTCATCAACATCATTGAAAAAGCCGGCCGTGGTCTGGCTGGAAGCCCAGGATTGTGCCGGATGCACGGAATCCGTCCTGTCCTGCCTCGAACCTGACCTGAAAACTTTCCTCCTGGACACGGCGGCCATCCGGTATCACGAAACAATAATGAAAGCGGAAGGTTCCATTGCCGAATCGGCCCTGGATGAGGCTGTGAACGAAGGCGGATATATCCTGGTTGTGGAAGGATCAATCCCGGCAGCGGACGCCCGTTTTTGCCGGGTAAGCGGTAAAAGTTCTGAAGAAACTTTTGTAAAAGCGGCCGGTAATGCCCTGGTCATCATCGCCATCGGCGCCTGCGCCTCTTACGGAGGAATCCCGCGGGCCGGGGTAACGGGAGGACAGGGAGTTTCTTATTTTCTTGATAAACACGGCATAAATAAAACACTGATCAATCTTCCCGGTTGTCCCTGCCATCCCCTGTGGTTCTTCGATACGGTAACGGCCTTTTTAAACGGGGAGATAATCCGGATCGATGCCTACAAACGGCCCTTGAAGCATTTCGGACAGACCATTCATGACAACTGCCCCAGACGCCCCAGGTACAATGCCAACAAGTTCCTGTCCGACTGGAATAACCCTGGAGAAAGGGAGAGCTTCTGCCTTGCGCTGAAAGGCTGCAAGGGCTATACAACGCACGGCGATTGTCCCTTGATCAAATGGAATGACGGCGTGAATTACTGCACGGCCAACGGGGCCCCCTGTTCGGGGTGCACGGAACCTCCTTTTTATGATGAATTGAGCCCCCTGTATGCGAGGGAAGAATAACAAAAATAAGAAAGGATAATAAAAATGGGCAAGATAACAATCGATCCATTAACAAGAATAGAAGGTCATTTAAAGGTGGAAGTGAACGTGGAAAGCGGCCGTGTGACCGAGGCCAATGTAAGCGGTACAATGGCACGCGGTATTGAAAATCTCCTTAAGGGGAAGGACCCGAGGGATGCGGTATACGTCACGGAAAGAATTTGCGGTGTTTGTTTTGCCGCCCACGGCTGGACAGCCAGTTTAGCCGTTGAAAAGGCTCAGGGTACGGCAGCCCTGCCGGACGCCGCCCGTATCCTGAGAAACCTGATTGCCAGCGCCTGCTGGCTTCACGACCATGTTCTGCATTTTTATCACCTGTCGGCACTGGACTATCTGGATCTGAGCGTGCTCACACAGTACACCGGACTAGATCCCTTTATTATAAAAATCAGGGACCTTGTCAAAAACGAACTCAATAATCCCCCCGTGGAAGGCGAATATGCCGGCCCTCTCCTCCCTTCTTATTCGGCGGATGAATACTGTATCAGGGATGTCGAACTGGTAGCCGGTCTGGTGCAGCACTATCTGGACGCCCTTTCCATCCAGGCAAAGGCCAAGAAAATGTCGGCCATTTTCGGCGGCAAGCAGCCTCATCAATCCGGAATCATAGCAGGCGGCGTCACACAAGTACCCGATCCAACCCAGATATACGTCTATAGATCACTTTTAGACGAGGTCGCTTCCTTCATCAACAATGTCTATGTGAAGGACGTCATCTTTCTGGCCCAGGCCTTATGGCCGCTGGCCAAGTCAAACCTTGGTGTCGGCCATCAGAATTTCCTTTCCTATGGAGGTTTCCCCGAGGCGGACGGTTCTTACCTCTATCCTGAAGGGGCCATCATCAATGAAGCCCTGGTAGAAAACAACAGAAGCAACATGGTGCCCTACATCAACGAAGATATCACCAATGCCTGGTACGTATCCGGAACGGGCGGCCACCCATCCGAATCATCACAGGATTTTGACCTGGATAAACCGGGAGCGCATACCTTTGTAAAGGCACCGCGGTTCCAGGGACAGCCCATGGAGGTAGGCCCCATGGCAAGGATGATGGTCGCCGCAAGACGCGAGGACCATCCGGCTTTCATGAATCCCTCCGTGCAGCAGTTTATAAGCCTGATCGGCCAGGGCATGCGTCCGGGCGTAATTGCCAGGCACGCGGCAAGGGCCCTGGAAACACAGATGCTTTGCAAGGCTATGGAACGGTGGCTGCAGGAATTCGATTCTCTTGCGGCCCGGTTCCGCAATAAAGTTGTGATCCATGATACCGCGCATTGGGACCCCCCGTATTCGGGAATCGGCGTCGGTATGACGGAGGCTCCCAGGGGTGCCCTGGGTCATTGGATAAGGATAGTCGACCATACAATCGGAAACTATTCCTGTGTCGTCCCAACGACATGGAACAGCTCTCCTGCCGATGATGCCGGCATAAAAGGCCCGTTTGAACAGGCGCTTCTCAATACACCGGTGCCGGACGAAAACAACCCGGTGAATATAGGCAGGGTAATCCGCTCATTCGACCCCTGTCTTGCCTGCGCCGTTCATCTGTATACACCAAAAGGAGAAACAAGCGAATGGATCGTTCCATGACACTTCCCGTCCTCGTAATGGGAATAGGCAATATCCTGCTGCAGGACGAAGGTATCGGCATCCATGTCATTAAGGAATTAAGGAAAATCATTCTTCCTGAATACGTGGAATTACTGGACGGCGGGGTAGGCGGCTTCGGACTGATGGCATGGATGGACGGCAGGGAAAAAATCATATTTATAGATGCCATCGAAGCGAAAGAGCAGCCGGGCACCCTGTACCGCCTTCCGTTCAGCTACGGCGACCGTTTTTTTGCGAATCAACATTCCCTGCACGAACAAACCCTGAGGGGACTCGTATCCATGGTGGAAGTACTCGGGCAAAGCCTGCCGGAGATAGTCCTCATCGGAGTAGAACCGGCGCGAATCGGGTGGGGTATGTCACTTTCCCCGGTGATTGCAGAAAAAATACCTCTTCTCATTTCCCTTGTAAAAAAGGAAATCAATGCATTCAGCGAAAGCGAATGCATTGGGGAAAACTTGACTTTAAAAAAGGATGTGAAATATAATAAGCCATGAATAAGTCAATGGCCGAAACAGGGCATGCCATGGGTTTTCTGGAGCATGTGGCGGAGCTGCGAAAACGAATCATTATCTGCCTCGTTCTGACGGTCGCAGGCGGCATATGTTGTTACATTTTCAGTGACACCATAGTCGAGCTTCTGTACAGGCCGTTTCGCGGACTCGACGTGCTTTCCTCCTCACCGAACAAATTTTTTGTCACCACCATATTCGAAGGGTTTGTCATTAAAATGAAAATCGCGTTTTTTGGCGGAGTTATACTGGCCGCACCCTTTTATGCCTTTCATACCATCCGCTTTTTTTTCCCCGGCCTTAATAAAAAGGAAAAAAAACTGATAATCCTGTCACTTGTTTCAGGCACAATACTGGCCGGACTGGGATTTTATTACGGCTATTTCTATGTCATACCTTTTTCCATTCAAATGCTGACAGGAAGCGGGTTTATTCCTTCCATAGTGGGAATGCTCCTTACTTTCGAAAAAAATATTTTAATAGTAATGCAGTTGGTCCTTGCCTTTATCATAATATTCCAGACGCCCATTATACTGGTCATCCTTATGGCCTTGAACCTGGTGCAGCGTAGAGCCCTGATAAAATTCAGCCGTTATGTAATAGTCGGCATTTTTATCATGGCCGCCATTTTAACGCCGCCGGATTTCGTCTCTCAGCTCTGCATGGCCCTGCCGCTGGTACTTCTCTATTATGCGGCCATTTTCATAGCCTTTGTCTTCAAGCTGGGGAGGGGATGATGTTCGGACTCGGCATAGTTGAAATACTGATCATCGTGCTGGTCGCGATGGTTTTCTTGAAACCGGAAGACCTCCCCGGGGCTTTCCGGAAACTGGGTAAATTCTATGCACAACTTACCCAGATGAAAAATTCCGTCGTCAATTCCATAAAGGAAATTGAGGTGGAAAGCAATGTACGGACCGTCGACCCTTCGGAAGAGGGGGAGAAGGAATCCGGTAAATAGAAAGGAGAATACCATGATACACGGAACGGAAATAATCGTAATCGCCGTAGTTATCCTCGTTTTATTTGGTGCCAGCGCCATACCCAGATTCATGAAATCATTGGGCCAGGCCAAGGCCGAACTGGAAAAGGGGTATAAGGAAGGTATCAAAGGCGAGGACGTAAAAGAAGAAAATCAAAAAACGAATAAAAAAAAAGCGGAGAAGTAAAAGCCGGAAGAAAGGGCGGCAGCAGGCTCACCCTTTCTTCCAGCCAAAAAATCATTCAAAAACAAACCAATCGATGTTACCGATCTCGGTTTCACCATCCATGGCAACAAAATAGAGGTCATGAATCCCTTTGGCACCTTTAATTTCACAGGACATCTCCTCGTACCCGTTCCAGTCAAACGTACTTTCAATGGCAAGGACTCCAATTTCCGGCCCTTCAAGGCTGTCCAGCCTGAGTATGAGGTGCCGTGAACCGGAATTATTGGCCACACTGGCCCGCATGATTGAAACCCCGGCCCCGAAATCCACATTTTTATACATGAAGTAATCACCGGAATCTATGTAGCCGACAGCGCCGCCGCCTTTTTCCGGCTGTGTCCCTTCCTCTTCAGAGAATTCCTCTGCCTGGATTTTTTTACCCGCAGGAATCGTGGGAACACTGGCACACCCCATTAAAAAACTCAATAAGGCAAACGTAAAAATGAGAAGCAGTATGTTTTTTTTCATAATAATCTCCTTTGATTCGTTTAAATATATAATAAATTTGGGTTTGCGTAAACATTTTAATATCTTTTATTAAACATTCAAGAACACAAGGCAGCCGGATTAACAAGCCACTCAAGCAGCTCTATGGCACTGACAAATCGCACATCTTTCAAGCCATGGGCATATTCGATAAACCGGCGAAAGGCCCATTGGCGCTCTTCAAAATAAGCCTTTTTGGAATAAGGATAAAGCTTCGAATAAATATCACCATGAAATCCGATACACAAAGGGCACCGGTTCCCCGTATACCTTAAATCAAGGGAGTATTTCATGGTTGCCAGAAATTCATTCTTATTCATATGAAAAAAAAACCAGAGATTCCAGTCAAATCCCGTAATTTTACCGTCATTCACATCAAAGGTCGCATCCTGCAATTTCATCCTTTTTCTGAGTCCGGAAGATGTAAGATATTTACCGCATAGATCATCAGGGGGAACAATCACCGTATATACCGGAATCTCCCACAACCCGGGGTAATGCCTTTTTAAAAGGTATTTACCCACTTTTTCATTCAAAGCGATATTTCCAGGGCTGGTTGAATCGAGGGTGTATGGCCAGAGACAGTTTGTTCCATCCTGGTCCCGCTGGAAACCTTCATCAATGCTGGAATCATATAGCAAGCTGTTAGTTTTCATTGCGGCAAAAGAGTCATCATTGTACAACAGGAAGGGAGCCCTGAAACCATAAAAATCCAGGGCATCCATGTCCGGATTGGTACGTTTACCACGGTTGGAAAGGTTTGACACTTTTAAAAGCCAATCCCGGCATCCCCTTATCTCTTCATCCCATCTGGAAAAATCAAAATTTTCACCATCAATGTGATGAAGTGTATGAAGGCCGATTTCATGACCTGCTTCAATCGCTCTGCCCCAACTGAATATGTTGCTTTCCGCATCTATTTTAATATTATCATATTCATAAAACGGTGAAACATAAAATGTAAAATGATAGTTATTACCGTCAAATGTGGCTTTATTCCCCTTACCGGGAGGATTCTTAAGATCGGTGAACATTTCCAATATCCAGTTGAAACCATCGGAATCATCCATACCGCACAGTAAATTATCATCCAGTCCCAACACAATGAATTGAGGTACCTGCTCCGGCCTAAAACCGCCTGGGGGATTCGGGGATGGATCTCGCTTAATGTTCATCACTTGGCACGATAAAAGGACTATCCTTTAAAGTGCGAAACCTCCTTATTTTAGTATAATGAATAAAAGCATTCCCTGTCAAAGAAGGCATGATAAACGAGAATAGGTAATTAAACTTGACTCTTATTTACCCTTTACCTAAAATTATATAGAAATGCGGAGAAAAAATATTCCCAATTTGCATATCGCCGTATTACTTGGAGCGTACGATGAGAACTATCAGGCGAGACTGAGGAACTGCCTTATCGGCTATGCCTGTGAAAAAAACATAAGCCTCCATTTCATTGTCGGCAGGCCTTTAAATTCACGGTTATACGATGATCATTTTCAAAATGTTATTTTTGAACTTGCCCATTCAAACAGGTTTGACGGAATCATCATAGTAAGCGGAACAATCGGCCAATATATTACAGACGAAGACTTGCTCCTTTTTTCCAATAACTTTAAAACAAAACCGATCATCAGCATCGGGCTTCTTATTAAGGATATTCCCTCGATAATAATTAATAATAAAAGCGGAGTGGAAAACGCGGTAACCCATTTAATTGAAGTGCACGGAATAAAGAAAATTGCTTGTGTCCGGGGTCCCAAGGGGCATTTTGAGGCGGATGCCAGGTTCGAGGGATATAAAGCGGCTCTGAAAAAACATCAAATACCTTATAACCCGGATTTGGTACTCCAGGGAGACTTCTGGATTGAGGCCGGATATAAAGCCGTACAAACACTCTTGATGAAAAAAAGCATTATACCGGATGCCATCATCATGCCGGACGATGAAACGGCTTTGGGAGCCTACAACGCAGCGGTAGAACGAGATTTAAAAGTTCCGGAAGATTTAAAAATCATAGGTTTTGACAATTCGAATGAATCCAGATACCACAATCCACCACTGGCAAGTGTCAGCCAACCGTATAATGACATGGCCGTAACCGCCATTAAAGCGATAATCAGACTGATCGATAAAAAAAAGACCAGACAGCAATACATACTTTCTGCAATATTCATTCCACGTGATTCATGCGGTTGTGTGGTACATGAATTGAAAAAGCCGGTACTGCTTATCCCAAAAACCGGTGCAAGGCATAAAAATAGGAACAAGAATCATATACAATCTTCAGCCGTTTTTAAAAAATTCAATCAAAGAACGGTAAAAATAAAATCCATACCGGCCTCCATGAAAAAAGCGACAGCACGGATCATCAGGAAAATGATCGAATGCATTGACAATTACAAACCGGCTTATTCCTTTTTTTCAGAACTATATCCCTATGCCCGGGACAGCATCAGTAACGAGCTGGACTTGTCCCTTGTGATAAATTATTTGGATATTCTGCATGATATATATACAGAAACCATAACCGAAGATCCCCGCACGAAAGTGTACATACAAAATTTTATTGAAGATATCAAATCACACATTAACCGTATATATATGCGAAAAAACGCATACGAGAAAAGCCAGATAGACAGGGAACTTGCCGGGTTCAGAATGTTTAATTCAAGGCTTTACTCCGTTCCCGACCTGGACCACCTTATATCTGTACTAACCGGGTCTCTTCCCGAATTCGGCATTAGCAGCTGTTATTTAATTCTCTATGATGACAGCCCGGTTAAAAATAATTCCTTTTCCTGGCAGCTGCCCGAGCAATCCGGAATTGTCCTGGCATTAAAAGATGCAAGCAGGTTATATATAGAAAACGGCAGGCAATCGTTTCCGACAAAGAAAATACTGCCGGATTTCTTTTTTCCTGTCAATTCCAAAAAGCATTTTATAATCATGGCCTTGAAATACAAGGAGGAACAATTCGGTTTTATCATCTTTGAATACGGGGCCCGTGTAGATCTTGCCTATGAAACAATTTGTGTATACCTGAACAGTGCTTTAAAGGTTATTGCCCTTTTTGATAAGCAGAAGAAAGTTGAGGCAAAACTTTCACTGGCGATGGAAACCCTTGAACAAACCAACAAGGTATTGCACAGCCTGTCTTTAAAGGACGATTTAACGGGGCTGTACAACAGGCGCGGATTCCTCCATTTGAGCAAACAGCAATACGAAATATCCAAAAGGACAAAACAAACAATCGCATTAATTTTCATAGACCTGGACGGGTTGAAACTGATAAATGATAATTACGGGCATCTAGAGGGAGACTGGGCTATTCAAAAAACGGCCGAAATTTTACAGATGATATTCAGAAAATCCGACATCATAGGAAGACTCGGCGGCGATGAATTCATAATCCTGGCCGTGGATATGAATGAGTTTTTCCTGTCCACAATTTTAGACAGGATTACGACCCAATGCAGGACGATTAACAATGAAAGCAATAAACCCTTTATACTCAGCATGACATGCGGTACGCATATTTACAGGGGAGAAGATAACATCAGTTTTGACGAACTCATTGAAACGGCAGATAACAAACTCTATGAATTAAAGCGTAAAAAACACCGTGAAAATAACGATTCCGTTATCTGAAAAAATCCCAGCCGGGCAATGATTCAAGCCCGATGGCGATATCCTTATACAATTCCATTGTAACGACAGGCAATGAGAACAGGTTTTCAAGAAACATACCTGCAGCCCCGTGGGCAACGGGCATTTCATGCAGCGTGGAATGTTCTACAGCACAATTCTGTAAATCGGGGTAGGTAATATTATTTCTAATTTCCGCTCTAATGGCATCAATGAGACCTGTTGTATCAAGATCACCGTTCACGATGACCTTGCTTAATGCAAACGTATTGGCAAGGAATGCGATATGCTGCGCAACTTCCCTGATTACCTTCTTTTGGATTTCCTTATCATTTTCAATGTTTCCAAGAACGTCATCATCAAGCGAAAGCTGTCCCGTTTCGGGATTTTGCCTGAAAAGACTCCTGAATTCACCGGCCGAATGATTCTTGCCATGGTAAAGCTTCTGATTAATCACTATCCCCATCCCGATTGAAATCCCGCCATAAACAGTGGGTCCGTTATTTCTATTACGGAATTCGGTCAATAAAAATAAAAAATTATCGATTTCCTTGTCTTTTCCGAAAACCTGTTCACCATAGGCACAGCAATTTGCTTCATTATCAATGAGTACGGGAAAATCGAGTTTTTTTCTCACTTCCTGTACAAATGGTAACGGTGAGTGAATTTCCAATGGCACCGAAACCTCAATAATCCCCTCAACAACATTGATCACACCGGGCATCCCTGCAGCCACACCGATAAGCGGGATTTTGTTTTTTTTACATTCCCCTTCCACCTCGCTGATCAAATCATAAAAAACATCATAAAGATTATGCAGCGATGTATTTTTTTCATAGGTTTTTGAGAACAGCATTTCGCCGTCCAGATTGGTCCCTGTATAATTTATATAATCCGGCTGGATCTCCAGTCCGGCCACGCACCCGAAATCCTTGTTTATAAGCAGGGGAATCGGCCGCCGCCCCCCCTTCATACTGTCCTGCCTGGGATTTTTCAGCTTAACGATTCCGAATTCTATCAAATCGGTGACAATATGCGTTACAATGGAACGATCCAGGTTCAGGGCTTTGGATATATCTATGCGGGAAATAAACGGTCTTAACCAGATCTTGCGCAAGACCCTCGAATAATGCAAGGCGTTTTTATTCAACTGGTTTTCTTTCATGGCACCTGACTTCAAGTTTTTCTTTAAAAAACTTGCCGCTTTCCGTGTTTTTAATCATTATAGTGCTAAATTCCTGAAAAGAAAAGAGTGGGAAATACAATATGAAACGTTTTTTTTGTGCCTGTTTGTTTATACTCGCCGTTACATACGTCCATGCCGAAAAACTCGTTTATCGCGAGAATACAGGGGACACGACCATAATTGACACGTACCGGATTGAACGGGACGGAAATGGATACCGCATAAAACTGAATTCTCTCATCAATGGTGAATCCGGGTGGGATATCACCTTGAAAACGGATGAGGAATATTCCACGCTTGAATGGAATTTCCGTTTTGAAAGGGAAGGGACAGATTTCCATGCAGAACGAACCGGTAATAAAATTATCCTGAAGGGCGTTTATAAAGGGAAGGATGTTAAAAAGGAATACAATATCAACAGCCATCCATGGAAACAGCATTTTCCCTTTGGGCTTGGGAAATCGCTCCTGAATAATAAATCCGTAATTTTCTGGGGAATCGGACTCAGGGGACAGGGGGAACTGGAGGCGGGCGAAATGATTGCCCAGGTGGAAGAAACAACAGATTTAAATTTTTCCGGTAAAAGCGTTCCCTCCATGAAAGTCAAAATTTCCCTCACTGGCTGGCTCTCGGTTTTCTGGCATGCCGATACCTGGTTCAGGTCTGAAGACGGCCGTTATTTAATGTATGAGGCTGTCAATGGTCCGGCCGGAACGCCGCTGACAACCATCCTCCTTGAAAAAGAAGAAAATTAAGACATTTAAAAAAACCTGAAAACAGATAAATTGGGTTCAGCTATTATAAACCAGTCTTCAAGTGTTTTTATTTTCTCTTTGCCTGTTGCTCCATTCGTGATATTAACTGCAGCTGTTCCGGATCCATCTGCACCTGTACCGTCTGGGTGGGAAAGGCAAAATCAATGCCCGCAGTATTAAACCTTTTGATTATTTCAAGGTTTACCCATTCCGAATGCTTCATGTAATCCCAATAGGCAGGAGGATGATACCAGTAAATGGCAAATATATTCAAATTATCCGCGTTCATTTCATTAAAATATACTTCGGGAAGCAGAGGGGCCTTCATACCTTCATGATCTTTCAGGATATCCTTCAAAATTTCGACCGCTTCCTGAATCTTCTCGGGTTTCGTACCATAGGTAATACCTATGTTCATGATGCGCCTGATATTCTCCCGCCGTCCGATATTCCAGATGACGCCGTCCGCCGCCTTCATGTTCGGGATGGTTACGACATGCCCGTCCAGCCGCCTCATCTTCGTACTTCTGATTCCTATCTCCTCTATGATACCGTCATGATCGTCAAAATTAATGCGCTCACCCACTTTGAAGGGCTGGTCAAGGGCGATCATGACAAATCCGAAAAGGTTTTTTATCGTATCCTGGGCGGCGAGGGCAACGGCCATACCGGCGATACCGAGTCCGGCTATAATTGAAGTAATATCCTGTTTGGTAACTTGTTGAACCATATGGATGACGGCCAGGGCGATAACAATGATACGAAGGCCGTTCCGTATAATGGGCACAATCATATCATCCACCTTCGTCTCCGTTTTCTTTACAAAGCCCATGAGAAATTCTTCCAATACCTCCACAAAATCGTAAATGAAAAGTACAATGGCAAGACTGATCAGCAAATCGGTAACCCAAATGGCAAAAGCCGCGTGCTCCTGCAAAATGATAAAACCCACAAGCCGGATTAAGCCGGCCCATATAAGGAACCTGGCAGGCCGCCTTGTAGACAGGAAAGTAGATCGTAAAAAATGAAGTTTTTTATCCTCAACCTTCCTGGCCTTCACTTTTTCAATGGATTTCTTGAAAATCGCATTTATCAGTCTTTCCAGAAAAAAGCCTGCAATCAGGATGGTCACGGTAAGTACAATTCGCCAAAGGGGGTACCCGAAAATCGTAAATTTCATGAAATCACGGACAGGTTCCGGCAGGATATCCAGGACATCCGACGACAGGACCGGTGTGAAAGCTATTGCATCGGTGTCGGAGTCTGATTTAGCCGGTTGAGCACTTTTTTCTGTTTTCTGTCCTGTCGCATCCTGCCCGAACAGGAATCCCGAGAAAAAAACACATGTCGCCAATAATAAAAGGCATAAGGCAAAAATTTTTGACTTATTCATATATATCTCCTTAAAAGCAATAACTGGATTATTCGACGGGAAGAAACGGATAATTCCCTGATTTTCTTTTAATTCTACAAAATTGAATAACTCTGTCAAGGCTCGGGGATTCACAGCCCCCTGAACCGATAACACCATCACAACCGTCACGGCTTTACCCTTTTCCCGTTCTTTATTAGTATTGTTTAAAGGCATTCCTGTAATCCATGTCAGGAACACCAACTGAGAGTATTAATGGAGGTTTATAAATGAAGAATATCTATGACATAGAAGCAAGGGACATCAACGGTAAAATTGTACTTCTTAATGAATATAGGGACAGGGTAATGCTTATCGTAAACGTGGCGAGCCGTTGCGGGTTTACGCCACAGTATGAAGGCCTTGAAAAAATATACAGGAAATACAAGGATAGGGGGTTTGTCCTTCTCGGATTCCCGGCAAACGACTTTTTACACCAGGAACCGGGCACCGAAGAAGAAATTAAACAGTTCTGTACGCTGAATTTCGGTGTTACCTTCCCCATGTTCTCAAAAATCACGGTCAAAGGGAAAGAAATGCATCCCCTCTACAGGTATTTGACTTCAAAAGAGTCCAATCCCCGATTCGGGGGAAAAATCAAATGGAATTTCAATAAATTCCTTATCGGGAAAAACGGCGATATCCTGGCCAGGTTTGATTCCGCTGTAAAGCCGGAAAGCAGGGAATTAACCAGCGCCATCGAAAAGGCTCTCTTGTAAATTCCCGAAGCTTTCCTTACTATTGAAGGCATGCCTGTCGGGATGATAATATTATTCTCATGCATGGCAGCCAGCGTGCTTCTTCTCACCGCTGTGGGCTTCCTCCGTCCCCCGAAATTACTAGCCTCACGTTTTATCAACAGGACAGACAGGCAAAAACTCAGGCTGGCCGCGGATTCCCTGGATTGTCTTTATCATAAAATGCCTTATTTGTTATCCGGCCATGTCTCAGGGAGAGTCAACGGACTGGATATCAATCTTAAATTATTATCAGGCATCCGGTTGAAAAGGTTGAGGATAAACGTAAAATATTACACTTCGGCCAATGGAGCGTTCTCCATAACGAAAGAAACGAAGCTTACTGAATTCACTTCGCAAATAGGAATAAAGGACATCCAGACACACGATTCTTATTTCGACTCACGTTTCTTTCTGGATGCCGAAAATCCCGATTCTCTGATTTCCCTGCTTGGTTCTGATACAAGAAACAAACTCCAGAACCTGTTTGAAAAAACAGAAGCCCTGCTGATCGACCAGAGCCGAATTATTGCCGAATTTACCTGGGATTCGTATTTTGACCATCAAACCATTCTCACGAATGTCCGGGATATCATTGCCCTCTGTACCGCTTTATCCGGACCTGTAGAGACGAAGTACAGGTTGATTTCAATAGCCAGGCAGGATCCCGTTTACGCTGTCCGGCTCAATGCCCTGAAGGTCCTGGTAAATTCTTTCCCCATGGATGACAGTATCAAAAATATTCTGAAAGACAAGCTTTCTTCCGATGACAATGAAGAACGTATTTTCTCGGCAGGCCTGTCGGGAAGTGAGGGTATGGAAAACCTCCATCAATTTATTTTAAATAAAAATATTCCCGACAAACAAGTGCTTTTAATCATTAAAAGTTTCCGGGATCATGTTTTTACAAAAAGTGAACAGGCTTTGCGCGTACTTTTCAAATCAACGGCTAACAGGGAAATCCGGCAAGCCATTTTGTCCGCCTTCTCCGCTTTCGGTAAGGTTAAAAACCTGGACATAGATGATTTCTTGATAAATCACATGGCAGATGAAAATAACGAGCCCATTAAAACAGAAATCATAAAATGCCTGGGGGCCTGCGGAACTATTAAGGCGGCAGAAACATTGCACAAAATGCAAAAGGACACGATCAATCCCATAATTTCCAAAGCGCTCAGCGATGCCATTACCTTGATCCAATTCCGTTATGGAAGGGATAAAACGGGCCTTTTATCCCTGTCCGAAAAGAAGGAAGAGGAGGGCGGATTGTCGATTTTTGATACAAAAAATGGGGACGGAGGTCAGAATTAGCAGGGGCGGATACCAATTTCAAAGCATTTTTCCCTGAATTATTGGGGACGGAGGTACTCATTCTATCAATAAAATGGCAATCCGGGTTATTTCCGATGGATTTTCAGACACAACCTCTATTTTAAGGCCGGCATTTCTGACCGTCTGGTATACATCGACGGCAAAGCTTTCAGGACTGGGTCGTGACCGTGACTTATCCAGGCACTCCAACCTGTTGCCGGGGCATTCTTCACACAAACTGCAACAGGATTGATTCAATAAAAACGCCTTATAGTACCCTTTAAGAAAAATTTCCCGCTCCACTTCCAATAACTTATTTGTCATTTCCAAAGACCAATTGGCCGGATAAGCATCTTTGTCGGCAGTTGTTTCCATCCGGATAATCAGACCCGTATCATACTCATTAAAAAAACGGCCACAGTCATCTACAGTCGGGGTATTGGGCGGACAGGCTCCCAGCCCGTAATCATTGCATCCAAAAGTGCATTTTACCCTTACCCATTGGGCAACAACAATATCCTTGGGATTTATCCATTTATATTCCGAGAAACCTTTTGATGTTATAATTTTATCGATAGCAGCTTCATTTTGCATTTAATGGGATCCTTTCTACAACTGTATACACCGAATATTTTACTGCGGGTTTCTTGTTGATTTAACCTTTTTTACTTTTCCCTTCAATTTCAAGGCATCGTTTAAATGTACAACCTGGTGCCGCGTTATCGGCATAAGCAGTAATCCGGCGATCGTCTTACGGCCCCAGAAATCCAATAGCCATTGTGAGTTTTCAACAGGCAAAACTCCGCCTTCATCCATAATCCGCTTTATCCGGGATGGCTCCATTCTCATCCTCATATCAACCGGTTTCAGACGAGATAATACCTTCTGGGTTTTTTTACCTGTTTCCATTCTATAATTATACAGCGCCTCCATATTGATATTACAGGTAAAATCTTCAATCTCCTTTCTATTCATGGCATTCCCGGTGTCCGTAATATTAATCCCCATTTTTTTCATCCATTGCCCCTGATTGAATACCTGCGTGCTGCTTGTGATCAAAATATTGGTCACCAAATCTTCAATCCGTGTTATATGGTAGATATTCCAGGCAATGGAAACATCCTTTTTTGGAGGCATATATCGGAATTGCTCATCTGTCAGATTATCCCATAATTCATCCATAATTGTTTTTACATTACTGTGGGTTACACGGGAATCATGCAGAAAAGCATGCATATCCAGACAAAGCCGCAGCGTTTGATTAAATCTTTCCATCTTTAATATTATATTTTTCAGCAAAGCCTGCTTGGGATTCCATTGCTTGGCAACGCTTATCATTTTGACTCCTTACGCTGTCAATTGAATCAGTTTATTCGCCTTTATAATAGTCTATAGTTCATTATAACCAATGCTGAAATAAATTTTAAAGTATATTGATGTAAAAAAAGTACAATTTTCCTCACTAAAAGGGCTTGAAGTGAGTTATAATATAGCCAACACGGAAGGGACTTTATGAATTACGATTTGATCATAGTCGATGATGAAACAATCATGCTGGAAGGGCTCACCCAATTCATCAACTGGAAGGAATTGGGATTCAATGTCAAGCAGTCATTCTCGAACGGTGAAAGCGCCCTCGAGTATCTGAAAAATGAAAAGGTTGACGTGGTTCTCACCGACATCCAGATGGACCACGTATCCGGCATCGATATTGCGGAGTTCATACATGAACACAAATTAAAGGTAAAAGTCATCTTC
>JAFGKU010000174.1 GCA_016928415.1 Spirochaetales bacterium | reverse complement strand
CTGTTATGGGATCGCCACTGTCAAATTCTATTAAATAATACCCCGTACTGTCAGTATACGTAGCCCTGTCCCCGACCTGAACACTGGCAAACGGAATCCCCTCCCCGGTAAAACTGTCCCTGACCGTACCGCTTACGATATAAGCAGATGGAATATCCATACAGCTGAATAAAAAAACAGACATTGTTATGATTAATAATAAATTAAAAAACACTTTAAATTTCATACACTTTCTCCTATCACTTTAAATCACAATTCAATATACACCAAAATTATTTGTTAACAACAAAAGACTCTTTTTTTAAATATAAATTACTTGTATTTCGACAAAGTTCGATAAGTGAAACAAAAGAAATACATAGTTTGTGGTTGGTTACATAAATACCAGTAATCAAGAAAACCAATACAGGTAACATATATCCCCATTCTGTCCCCTCACTTTTTCTAAAACTTTATGTGAAGAAATTTTTGCTTAAGAGGGCGGAGGAGGAATCACGGCGGCATCTTAAAAACGCTTTAGCGTTTTGGTGTCCTGTGCGTTGGCAAGTGAAGTAGAGCCGGGGTTCCTCCTCCGCCCTCTTAATGGCTCAAAATGTTACATCGCAATAAATTTTACCGTATTTGACATTTCACCATTTATCGCTTATTCTTAGGCTGTAAGGAGTGGCCATGAACATGTATGATATGACCATGTGCACGGGCGGCAATTGCCCGAGGAAACTGGGCTGCCTCCGGTTCATAGGTGAGCCGGCGGTAAACCAGGAATTCTTCGGCATACCCCCCCTGTCAGCCGATATGTCATGTCTTGAGCATAATGATGCGCAAACTACCTTCAGGAACGAAGTTGACAAGGATGAAACGGAAAAACTCGCCTACGGGCTGTCCACGTTCGGGATGTCTCGTGATGAGACAATCTGGCTTCTTGCCCGGGTCCAGCTGGAAACGGAGCATTTAAGCCGTGCCGACTATTCGCGTATTACGGGTAAAAAGGGGATGAAAAAAGAGGATAAAATCGAGCTCAAGATAAAATCCGTTGAGGATGAGGAGATACAGATCCGGGCTTATTACATATCCCTTTCCTTCAAGGGGTCAAACGAGGATCTGCACTGGTTTATAGCGCAGCAGCATCTTGTGCATCATATGCTGCACGACAGGATAAAAAGCACGCTGGCCAGGTATATGCCCGATTAACCTGTGCCGGAATTCACATTATCCTTGAACTTTCTTTTGAAATAGACTAACTTGCATGAAAAATCTAAAGTAATCTTTTAAGGAGCTTTCATGACCGATCTCTCCATCGAAAAGGGGCTTATTCCCCTCCCTCAAATTATGGAACAAAGGGAAGGTTTTTTTGTTCTGAATTCTTCTGCAACCGTATCACCGTCGCCCGTTACCGGATATTTACTTGCGGCAATAGCGAAACAAACAGGCCTGGACCTGGGTACCGGTGAAAATCCCGAAATCCAACTCGTCATTGATCCGGACCTTGATGTACCGCACCAGGAAGGCTACGTTTTGGAAGTTGCCCCGGTCAGTATCATCATCAGGGGTAAAAGTGAAAGCGGTCTTTTTCACGGGATTCAAACCCTGCGTAAACTTCCGGGACCGGAAAAGGGTGGGGATTCAATTAAGATACCCGCGTGTTTTATCAGGGACTGGCCGGTTTATTCTTTCCGCGGCATGCACCTGGATTGTTGCCGTCATTTCATGGACCTTGATTTTATCAAGAGATATATTGATTTGATCGCGCTTTACAACATGAACGTGTTCCATTGGCATCTCACCGAGGACCAGGGCTGGCGGATAGAAATCAAAAAGTATCCGAAGTTGACGGGAAAGGGCGCTTACCGCGGTTCCGGGGAAAACCGTTATGGCGGTTATTATACCCAGGATGAAATCCGGGAGGTCATCGCCTATGCCCGGGACCGGTATATTGAGGTCATTCCCGAAATTGACATTCCGGGGCACGCTACCGCCGCGCTGGCCGCCTATCCGGAATATTCCTGCACGGGAGGGCCGTTCGAGGTTTCCACGCATTGGGGCATACACACGACAAACTTTTGTCCGGGAAAAGAGGAAACCTTCACTTTTTTACAGGGGATCCTGGATGAAGTGATGGCGTTGTTTCCTTCCCGGTATATTCATATCGGCGCGGATGAAGTCAAAAAGGATATGTGGAAAAAATGCCCGGCCTGTCAGAAAAGGATAAGGGAATCGGGCTTGAAGGACGAGTTTGAACTTCAGGGGTATTTTGTAAACAGGATGGCAAATTACATCATCGGTAAAAATCGAATCCCTGTCGGCTGGAACGAGATTCTGGAAAGCAGTATAGACCCTTCCATTATTGTCCAGTTCTGGTACCCGGCCGATGATGCAAGGATTTTTCAAACACTGGTTGGAAACGGGAATAAACTGATTGCATCGTATGTGTCCCATTGTTATTTTGACCTGCCCGCGGAAAAAGTGGATTTGAGAAAGGTTTATTCTCTGAAACCTGTGCCGGAAGAGCATAAAATGGTTATGAAGGACAGGGTCCTGGGAATAGAGGGGGAAATGTGGACGGAATACGCGCCCCAAGATACCATTGATTCGAAAGTTTTTCCCCGGATATTGGCGTTATCTGAAGTGCAATGGACGGATGAAGGGAAAAGAGACTTTGATTCATTCAGGAGCCGTGTTGAGACACATTTAAAATTCCTGGATACGATGGGTGTGAATTACGGTCCCATCATTTAGGTTTTTACAAAGTTGTAGTATTTGAAATAAAAAAAAGTGAAATTTTTTATACAATGCTGACTGAATCTTTTATTGGAAAATGACTTTTCTTCTCTTTTTTTAAACTGAAATTCGGCATTAATTACTCTGTACATGGTAAAATTCGCCCCATTATTGCCAAATTCTGAAGTTCTTTTTCCTGTTCTGTCATTCAATAAATTTCTGGCACACATTTTGCATTATTAATATTGAAGGAGGGCACCATGAGAAAAGCCGTGAACCAGTTCATAAATGCTTTATCGGGATTAATTCTGGGGTTGATTTTCAGTGTAGTCCTTTCTTTCTTTACCTTTGATACCATTGTCATCAATATGATCAATTCAGGTTATTTCCTGATTTTACTCGGGTTTGTTCTTTTTTGCGGAGTTACGGGATCCGTCCTGGGATTGATCATTTACAATAAATAACATACCATTTCTTCCGTTATATGAAGCAAAAAACAGTTTATTCCTGTAAATCATGCGGGCACAGGGAATCAAAGTGGCTGGGCCGCTGTCCCGAATGCGGCGAGTGGAACACATTTACGGAGGAGGCCGCCACAAAAAAGGACCGCGTAGCCGGGACCGGGAAGGAAGAAGCTTTTCCCACGCCCATCAACGCCATTGAGCTGACAGACGAAATGCGGATGAACACCGGTATGGAGGAAATGGACGGGATCCTGGGCGGCGGCCTGATTCGCGGTTCAACCATTCTGGTCGGCGGTGACCCGGGTATCGGGAAATCGACCCTCATGCTCCAATTGGCCAGTTCACTGGAGTCGCGCGGCAGGATCCTTTATGTATCCGGGGAAGAGTCAATGAGCCAGATCAAGCTGCGGGCCGAAAGGCTTTCCGTAAGATCGGATACCATTGAAATTTTCTGTGAAACGAATTTGGAACGTATTCTTAAAGTGATAAATGACATAAAGCCGGTGCTGGTCGTCATCGATTCCATCCAGACAATACATTCGGAACAGGCCAATTCGGTGCCCGGTTCGGTGGCGCAGGTGAAATTCTGTTCCTTCGAACTGAATGAAAAAGCCAAGGAAAGGGGTTTCGCCATTTTCCTTATAGGCCACGTCACCAAGGAAGGGCTGATTGCCGGTCCGAAAAACATTGAACACCTGGTTGATACGGTTCTCTATTTTGACCAGATGGATTCCGATGTGCGGGTGATAAGGTCGGTTAAAAACAGGTTCGGCTCTACCCAGGAACTGGGACTTTTCAGAATGACGGAACACGGCCTTATACAGGTGAATAACCCCTCTTCCCTGTTTCTTGAACACCGGGACGGAGAACCGCCGAATGGTGTCGTCATTGCCCCCGTCTATGAAGGGTCGCGGGTTTTGCTGGTTGAGTTCCAGAGTCTTGTTATCCCGGCAAAGGGCGGGATGTCCCGGGTATATTCCGACAAGGTGGATTCCAGGCGGGTATCGCGCCTGGCTGCCGTGCTGGAGAAGTACTGTCAGGTGCCTTTTTCCGAAATGGATATTTATGTGAATATCGCGGGAGGCATCAAAATAGAAGAGGTGGGGGTGGACCTTCCCCTTTGCCTGTCTCTCTATTCTGCGCGGACGGGCCTCTCCCTCCCGCCGTTAACCGCCGTTACGGGCGAGGTAAGCCTTGCCGGTGAAATCAGGACCGTCAAGCAGATAGAAAGACGCATGAAATCCGTGCTTGACCTCGGTTTTAAGAGATTGCTGGCGCCGCGGGAAAAATCCTCTGATACTGAAACACGGCACCCGGAAAATTTCATCCAGGCAGGTTCAGTGCAGGAAGCGGTGCGTCTTTTGTTCGGTAAATCATGATTTTCAGGATTTTTTCTGGGCGAATATATATCGTAATATATGGGTGTGGGGACCTTCCCCGTGCTTTTCCGCATCGTTCATACACCCCGTGTCGATAATATCCAGGTCGGCGTCTTTGAAAAGCGCAAGGAAATCATCTTCGTTGAAATAATGGGCGGGCATACCGGGTTCGTTTTCGAATGTGTTTTCATCCACTTCCTTCCCCTTTTTATACAGGGCATCTTTCTCTGAAAATGCCGCTAAAAAAAGGTACCCTGAAGGCTTTATAAAACGGAGGCATTTATCCACCGCTTTTTTTCGTTCATCCTTCGGGAAATAATGGAGGAAGTTGGAACAGTAAACGGCGTCATATGTATCGCCTGCCTCCAGGTCCAACAGGGAAGACTTGAGGATTGTCATCTTTATTTTTTCATTTTCCGCCAGTTTTATCGCTTCATCCGAAATTTCCACGCCGGTTATTACTAGTGATTCATTTACAAAAACCCAGGCATTCCGGCCGTATCCGAAACCGGGAATAAGTACGGTCTTGACATTTTTTTCAAGGAAGAGATCTTTGGCATACAAGGCTGTGGTGCTCGGCATGTCGCCCCAGATTTTACCTTCTTTGGCATACCGTTCATTCCAGTACTTTTCCATAATCTCCTCCATTATTACTTACCGTTATCCTAAAATATAATAGGCGGAAAAAAACATTGCAATGGTAAAAAAATATTTTGACCGGTTCAATTTATGAATGGATTGCTGCTGATTTCATTGGATATGGTTGTGGTCGGGCCGTGTCCCGGGTACACGGTCGTTTCGGGGGGTAATATGAGCAATTTTGATTTTATGCTGTTGACCAGCAGGTTTTCATTGCCTCCGGGCAGGTCTGAACGACCTATCCCGCCGCAGAAAAGCGTGTCTCCGGAAAAAAGAAGGCCATCCTTTTCAGAATAAAGACAAATTCCACCTTTTGTATGGCCCGGGGTCTCCAGCACCATCAAGCCGGAATCAAAAACAGCATCATTTTCCTTCAAGAACAGGTCTGCGGAAGGCATCCTGGGAAAATACCGCTGGAACATTTTTTCCCCTTCAAAACCGAAAAGGGAAACAACGCTTTTGTTGATTCGTCCCGCGTTTTCACCAAGGTACATGCTGTCCGCCTCGTGAATGGCGACGGAGACATTAACACCCCTGCCGGCATAATATTCTTTCAGCTTTCCCGTTGCGGCAATGTGGTCAAAATGACCGTGCGTCAGTACTATGGCAAGGGGTTTCAGACCAAGGTTTTTAATGTCGGCAATTATTTCAGTTTCATTCCCGCCGGGGTCTATAATTATGCAATTTTTCTTCTCGTTATAAAAAATATAGCAATTTGTCCCTATTATGCCTACTATTACCCGCTTGATCATTGTATACTGAAACTAAATTAAATATAAAAGATTTGCAATACGTTTTATGCAAGATATTACCGTTATTTTATCAGTTGCCTTTATCTTTTTTCTTTTCATTCCGGGAATCGGTGCTAATATAGTAAGAATTCGCTGGAAACGATTCAGGAACAGGCTGGTCGAATCCTCGCTTTACCCCATCGTCGATTATTCAAATATTGCCGGCCCGTCCGCCGTCGTTAAAGGCATATTCCGTTTTTTTGGGACCCTTGAAGCCATTCAGGGAGAAAACAGAATTTGGCTGACCAACGGCGATTTCTCCATTGCCTGTGATTTAACCGACGTGGTTGTTTATATGCTGCCGGAGGAACCCCTGTTTGAGAATAACAATCCTGAAAAAAGTGAGCTTGAAGAATCTTTCAATGAGGCGGAACCGTCCAGCATGCGATGGGACAGGATTTCCTCCATACCCGAAGGAACTAAAATGTTTATTTCCGGGGTTATCCATGTTAAAAACGGGAGGGGTATTTTCAAGTCAGCTTCTAAAAATCCTCTCCTCGTAGTCATCTATGAAGGAAATAAAACCGGCTTGTTGAAAAGGGCCATTTCCACGGGACGCCAGAGAAATGAATACTGGAACCAGTTTACCTGGATTTCACTTATCACGGGTATTTGTATACTGTTCCTTATGTCGTTTTTTCTTTTTCAGAAAGACATCTCAAAAACGATGGGGTTTCTCACGGTAAGTCTCAGTATTCTGCCCCCTTCCATTTTTTTACCGCCCGGAGTGTTCTTCTTTTTTCTTTACAGGTTTTTCTGGAAAAAGGCACGCAGGCTGAGGGCGCAAAGGGATTTATTCATGCTTCCCCTGCGGTATTTCAAGGACATTTCTTTTCCGGATTCTGAAAAGGAACGTTGCGCCGAATTACCGGACCATACAAAATATATCATGATAAAAACCGGAGAGAAGGACAATAAAAGTTATTATCCGATCATCGGTGAAGTGAAAACCGAAATAAATCAGGTATTTCCGGGACAAAACCCGGAAAAGAATGAGAATTATCTCTTTGGTTCTTTTATTGAAAAAGAGGACGGTTCGTTTATAACAACACCCGCAGACCCCATGGCGGAATTAATTTATTTTCCGGGTAATCCCGGTACGGCCGCTGCCGTCTGCAATAAAAAAGCATGGCTGCTGGCGTCAATTTCTTTCCTTTTTATGTTCATCGGGCTTTGCTGTAATTTTACATTGATTTTTCTGATCCTGCAGAATTTTATCAAATGACAATCCGGTTATTGCCTGGAATTAAGCCGATTTACTTGAAAAAATCTTTTAAATACATCAACATTGAAATAGGCTGAATTACAATGAAGAAGACTATTTTCGCAATAAGGTTATTGTGAGGCATCATGGATAATTCGAAGAAAAAAATAAATCAGATTGCAGATCAGCACATCGAATTGGGAATGCTCTTGCGCAGGAAAAGGCGTAAAAAGGACCGGGAAGCCGTTGAGAAAATAATGGGTAGCAATCTTTCCATTAATGAAAAAATAAGTGACATCAAGAAGATAGACAGGAATTTATCCGGTAAAGAAAGCCTCTCCGGTACCGACACCCCCAACAGGGACTTCTCTTTCGAAGTTTATAAAAATCAGGAGAAAATAAAGGCAAACGTAAAGAAAAGCACGTTTTTCAATTTCATATTTCTTGATTCCATAAAAATCAAGAAATTCGGGAAAGAATCACATGTCCTTTTATCCGGATTAATGCCTTTCAATATCCGGATCAATCCGGATGTCCGGCGTTTTTTTAATACATATTTTCAAAAATACGTAACAGAGCTCCTGGACCCGCTTAAATACGCCCTGTCAACGGGATGGCAGTACTTGAAAAAGCTTGAATACAACCTTCTGGTCGTTTTAAAAAGATTCTGCGAAACCGTCCTTGCCACCAACTTCCTTGCCTTGAATTGCAGTAATAAGAACCTGATAGAAAAGCTCCAGGGATTAGAGCGCCTTTTCCTTGTCCTCCATTACAACCCCAAGAATATTGATGCCTTGACCGCTTCATTCAAGGCGGTACTCCTGTACAATAATTACAGGGATGAGGAACAAAAGGGACTGATTCTCACTCTGGAGAAAGTCATCACCAGGAATGGCACCCTTCCGTCTTTTTATAATTTTATTCTCGGGTTGAATATGCTCAGGTACAGGAGGTACATGAACCTGCGAACGCTTTTTAAAAAGGACATTGGTAACGTTGTCCTTTCAGATGACTTCGATTGTGATGATGATGTGAGAGAAAAAATCATGAAATACATAGAAGGTATAGAACAGAATCTTTTACCGGTTATTGAACAGGAGCGGGATTTGGTGGAGGTGAAGGCCTATACTTCCAAGGAAGACAGCAATGAAACCGACTATGCCCAGCTTTCCTTTTTTTATGATTCGACAAACAGGGAGCCGGGCCACAGTTTTTCAAGGGACAAGGAGAACATCATACTTTTTCTGACAAACCTGTTGAAGGGTTTTATCGATACTTTCGGGGGTATTTTAAACGGGACCGTCTTGCTGGTTGACAATAAAAAAAGTGAAATTTTTTCCCAGACATTCTTTAAAACGGAGATAATCCGACTGGAATACTATTATAAAAAACTGGCTCAGCTTATGCTCGATTTCAATGACCTGCCTGTCAAGCGCTTTAACATGATCAAGTCCTCGCAAAGGGGGGCGCTGGATGCTGAATCGGAGGTCATCAAGATCGCAGACGAGGTGGCCAAGCTGTTTGCTGAAATCGGGAAAAAACTGGCCAGTGTTCTGAAGATGTCCGGCTCTCCCGAGGCCATCAGGCGGGACAACGTGCCGTTAAATCCCACCATGCTGGAAGGCAAACCTGTAAAGGTTCCTTACGCGCAGGAAAGGGTTCTTAATCCGGACCTCCCCCTGTTGAGCGGGAAGTGCATAATCGATATTCTAAAACAAGTTACCAGCCTTTCATTCCTGACGGGAATATACTTGAACAATGAACACCTTATCTATTTACTCAGAAATGAGAAATCAATACATGACACCATTCGGTCAAAAATGGAAATTCTGGAACGCATGGCATCCTCTGACGCATTAGCCGAGTTCAAAAAAATACGTCTTGGGCAGGAATCAGGCGAATGATATATGGATTTCTGCCGGCAATAAAAAATTAAAAAAGTAGACGTTTAAATTTTCCATTAAACTTTCTTTTTTACCTTGAAATTATTATATTATATGTATGTGGAAAAGGGAGGTGCCATATGATGTCGTACGATAATTTCCAATTCAGCTTAGGTTTTGAATTGATAAACTCTGACAGACCCGACCTGAAAGATTATCTTTCGGAAATCAAGCAAAAAAGTAAGGCAGAGCATTTGGGAACAGAATACGACAATATGATTGAAGAGGAAGTGAAAGAGGAGTCGGGTTACCTGAATTACCTGTTTCATGCAAATGCCATTGACCCCCAGGATTAAAAGCATCAATTGAATTTGCAGCAAGGGGAAACGGGGCTGATCGTTAAGGGTCAGCCTTTTTTTTGCCCGCACACCGGACATCAAGACGACCACTGAGTGAGTGGAAGAATATCTCTCGCAAAGCCCGCAAAGATCGCAAAGATCGCAAAGATTGGACTATCGAAATAATTACTTTGATTAACGAAAACAATTATTGATGATGATCCTATATTATTTAATATAGTTGTTATGCCGTTATCTATAGAATTGAATGTGAAAAGTGATAGATAATAAAATATCTTAATTGACTTGAAAACGTCTTTGCGAGAGATTTTTTCTTCATAGGCACCTACTGCGGCTATTCCCGGTAAAAGACCGGAAATCATGGCCTGTTAGGCGAAGGTAAATGAATCGAAGACTATGGTTTCTATCCTGGGGTCGTTTTTCTTGACCCGGATGGTTTCCTGTTTGTAAGATTCGAGTGACTTGATTTTTGACTGGATATCTTCCGGGAGATTCATGAAATAGGGGAGCGTGATTCCGACCTGCCCCTTGGCGGCAAGACTGCACAGGCGTGAGGCCATGTTGACGGTCTTCCCGATTATTGTAAAATCAAGGCGGATGTCTTCGCCAATGTCTCCCATTATTACCTCGCCGTAAGACATGCCTGTTCCCACCTGCAGTAAACGGCGTTTCCGTATTTCGGCATTTATTTGACTTGTCGCAAATAAACTGTGCGGAACAAGGGATTCGGGGAAATAGGCCAGTACGCCGTCACCGATTATTTTATTAACCCTGCCGAAATTCCTTGTTATAATTCTGCAGATGAGTTCAATTTCTTCGTTCAAGGTTCTTATAATTTCGTCCGCCGGAATGTTCTGGCTCCAGCTGGTGAATCCGCGGATGTCCACGAACATGATATTGAGCCGCATTTTTACCGCCTGGAGCCTTTTATTCAGGAGTACGTCTATGTTTGTTTCATTGCCATAAAGCATGCTGTATTGGCTTTTTAAAAGTTTCTCCCGTATTGAGTAAAGCAGGTTTTCGCTTCGGGTGGCCTGGAGGTCCTTCCATTGATGAACCGTGTTGCCGGCAAGGGGATTGCTTATACCCATTTCCTGCGCCTTCCTGGAGATGCTGTCCAGTAACAGGGAAACGGTGGCCGGCCCTTCCTTCAGGGCAAATCCTAAAAGCTCCTTTAACGAGCCGGCTGTAACCGGCTTTTTCAGCCAGTATTTAAGCCATTCAATACCGGTTTTGATAAGTTCCGCGGTACCTTCTTTTGAGGGTGTGGTTTTCAGCTCCTTGAGCATCTGCCCCGGTTCCGCTTCAACCAGGACTCTCAAATAATCCTCCACGTTGTCTGCAATGACGCTTCCATGCTGGGGGCATATCCTGTCTATACTCAGTTCCTTCAGGAAGTCGTATATGTATTTCAGGCAGCCTTTTTCTTCAACATAATGCTCAAGAAAGGATTGCATAAGCGGCTTGTCCTCCGGTTTGGCCTTAAAGGACCAGTTCCTGTTGAATGTGCCGAATATGTCCGAAGAAAAAAGCGTTTTCGTTTTCGTATCGTAACTCATCATGCTGCCGGCAAAATGGGCATAGGGTGTATGGTAAAAAATTATTTTTCTTCCCGACTCCAGTTCAAGAATGTCCCTGTCGCCCACGGGCAGAATTTTTTTTCGAATCCCGTAGTAGGGAAGAAACAATGCGGCGCGAGGATGGGCTATGATAACGGCATCCGGATTAATTATGTATTCAATATAAGGAATCAGGGCGCATAGATCGGGGTCCTGGTGGTGAACCACGATGTATTTGATTTTTTCCATGGGCAGAATATTCTGGATTTTTTGCGTGATAAGTTCCTTGAACAAAGGGTGGCCCGGGCCGGGATCAAAGAGTATCGCTTCTTCCTCGTCAATAAGAAGATAGGGATTGTTTGAGAAGCCCGATTCAAAATCGGCAAATCCTACCCAGTGAATACCTTCCGTTACCTGAATCCCTTTTAAATCGTCCAATTTCCGGTTTTCAGATTTCATTTTCTCCACCCCTGCATAAAGCATAATGCATGCCCGCCGTTTTTTCCAATTATTATTATGGATGCATCATTTGCAGGTCGATAATGGATGTATGGAACGGACGGAAATTCTTTTGATCCTGCTTCTTGCCCTGTGCGCGACAATTGTAGTCGTTCTTATTCTTGTCATTTTACGGCTTTTAGCCCTGGATAAACGCAACCAGGCACTTTATGAGAAATTGCTCGGGTCTTCAACCAAAGGGCAACTGGGTGAAGCCGCGATTGCTTCCATTTTAAAGCCGTTTATTGATGCGCAACTTGTTGTTACCGATCTTCCCGTGGAAGGGTTGAACCGGCGCGTGGAATTTGCCGTTGAAGTGGAAGAAGGAAACTACTGTCCCATAGACCAGAAAACAAGCGGTAAAGCGAGACAGGATATTGACGATGTAGCGCATAAATACATGGGGAAACCCAACACGACGTTTTTCGCCGTTCTTACCGTCCCGGAGCACCTGTTCGTTCAATACCTCAAGTTAAGAGACTATGCGCTTCAAAAAGGAATTATTATAGTTAAAAACACGGACCTTGTTTATGCCATACCGCTCATATTGCGTCTTTACAGGAAATTCAGGCAATCCGGAGATGTGAAAAGCGTTCAGAACCTCCTGGCCCGTTACCAGTCGATCAAGGCGGAAATGGAAAAGGTCTTTTATTCGTTGAACAGGCAGTATCTGCAATTCCGCCAAAGCTTCGAGGAATTTTTATCTATTTAACCTTGTCTCCTTTTAAGAGCATGACATTATCAAGCCAGACGTCATCCATTCCCACGCCCAGTTGAATTTCAAATCGTGCCTGATCGTCTGTTCTGTCTTTCATCTCGAAATTAAATTCATAAGTCTGCATTGTGGTACCAATTTCCACTATTGTTCCAACACCTTTCCCGCGGGTATAATCAGCCCAGCCACGGTCGCCGGTACCGCCGACTTTGATATCTATTGTTCTTGCCGCCGAGGCTTTAGCGTCCAATTTTACCTTATACGCGTATCCCTTTTCCACCGTTATGGGACTTTGGATAAGCTGGATGGCATAAGTGGCTGAACCCCCGTCCGTATAATTACCTATATGCAGAACGCCGCCCTCTGACACACATGTTGCATCTCCGCCGGCTCCTCCGCCGTTTATACTGAATGTCCAGTAAGCACCACCGGCCACACCGGCAATACTGCTTTTCGCGGCCGGATCATCTTTGTCAAAGGTACTGTTTTTCAGTATGTTTTTGCCGTATGTGAGGGAAGCGAGATCCACTTTGCCGTCAGTACTTGGAGCAGGAGCGGTAGAAACACATCCCGATACAGCGGCCAGTAAAATACCAATGAACAGAAAGGGTATAAGTTTTTTCATAGAAACCTCCATTTTAGTTTTGTTTATTTTTATTATAAAATTGGACTTTTTCCAATATCCTGGGAGAAAAAAATTTAAAATTCAATTTCAACATGCTTTTGTACGGCTTTTAATATTTGAACGGGCATGGTGCCATAGGTATAGACGGGCAGGGCACCGGTAATGCGTTTATAGGGGCCCCTGTTCATCCTGAGTTGAAAGAGGGTATTCGGCGTTATCGTCAATTCAAGGGTGGGACCTTTCCATCGGGATGAAAAATTAATCGCGTCCTGTTCCTGAAGCGTGTAATACAGCTGCCTTAAACTTTTCCATTTTATCCAGGGATAATGCGTTTTGATGAAATCGAGAATGGCCGTGAATTCGGATTTCAGTTCTTCCCAGTTTTTATTATCGGACCTGTACGGGTCAAAGACATCATCCGGATGGATAAAATGGCTTGTAAAGCCGAAAGCATTGGCGCCGGATATTATGAGGTTCTTGACTTCATTGGTCACCCTGTAGCCGAAGGAGACGCGGGGAATATAGTAAAGGCCGGGTATATGTTCGTACGGACCCAATGGAGTGTATGTTTCGCCTTCCACACCCCATTTGAGTGCGGATATTATCTTTATGGAAGGAAACACGTTATGCAGGGCTTTTATGCCGTCTTCCGAAATGATATTATTCACCGCCACGTATCCAAAGGGCAGTGTCTCCTTTCCAAGAAGGCTGACCCAGAGTTTTTTACCTTCCAGTAATGATGATTCCATCGCCTGCAGAGAGGGCCAGTTATTCATGTTTACATCGGTGTTTTCCAGGGTCAGGGACATATGATTATAACCGTGGAATCCCAGTTCCGTATCCGATGAGAGTATGTCCCTGGCCGAAGAGAGGGACGATTGTTTTTCAGATGCAAAAAATTCGGCACCGGTAAACGGCGGGCTGACAACGCCGTTATAATTGAAAATCAGGTGAGCGCTGCAGGGAATACTGCGTTGGGTAAAAAGAGCCTTTATTTCCGGCCACCATATTTTCGTGTAAAATTCGGTGTCCGTTATCGTTAATGGTTTTTTAACCGTATCGTACATGGGAAGGGGCCAGTCATCAATGAACATATGGCCGGCTCCTATGACAGGTGCGGCTCCGGCCGGCCTCACATAGAGGATTGACTGCAGAATCAGACCGGCCAGGGAAGCCCTGTAAAATCCGTCCCAATTCCATACAAGAACCTTTCCTCCATGACTGTCCGCGGACCAGAGCAGGGGTGTGTCGCCGCCGTAATCCGTACCCATTACGGCAGCGTCTTTATCGGGGAGAAGGCTGCCCGGGTACCACTGTTCCTCGTCGTCGGCAGGAACCAGATTCTCGCCTAACGCAAAACCGGCGTTTATCCTGAAGCCCGTCTTCTCCCGGGCCGCTCCCTCAACCCCGGTGGAAGCAAGCAGTGAAGACAGGTTCGTCAGGTCGCCTGCTAAAAGACTTATAATAGAACCGCCCCCGTTTAAATATTCTTCGAGGATTTTCGGATCAAGCTCCGTTTCATTTCTCAGGATAAGCAAGGCAGTGGAGAACTGTCTTAAATCCCCGGGGACCATGTTTTTAAACTGGGCCCGGTCAATGGTTTTGTACGGGATATTGACGCGGTGAAGAATATCTTCCGTGTAAACCAGAATCCCTTTTGACACGTAGTCGTTTTTGTCCGCTATCAAAACAACCTTTTCCGATGTATATTTCGGGAACAACGACTCCCTGAGAAAATCTTTAAGGTTCAGAAGAAAGTTGATTTTACCGTCCTTGTCTTCTTTGTAGATATAACCGGGGAAGGCAAACCCGCCGTTTTTATTCGTTACAATGAACGGGCTCGGCGGATAATTTTTATCCTTGCGCCTGACGGATAAATAGACATTCATGTCCCTGTCCGTTTTTATGAACCTGTAAAAAAAGGATGACTTTGATGCGTCCTGTTTTGCTTCCGCTTCCACCATGGAAGGATCCAGGCCGGCAACTTCCAGAAGGCTTGCATCATCCGTCCAGTCACCCATATACCACAGGCCGAGCTTTGAAAGCGGGAGGTTCAGCAGGGCGGGCCGCACATATTTTTCTTTTTCATCACGGTATTGATAGGCTCCGAAATTGCCTATAACGATAACTTTTCTTCCTGAGTTGATGGCTGAATTGAGAAAGGCGATGTAGGCTTCCGGGTCGGATAGGGAGGAGTCCCGGAACCATGTTATGATTGTGCGTACGTTTTTAAGCGCATTGGCATCGGGAATGCCTTCATCAATGTCCCGGTATTGGATTGTAAAACCCATTTCCTCCAAAGGAAGGGAAAGGTGGTAGAATATTTCATTTTCCTTTGCCGTTTGTCCGTTTGATGATTTGTAAAGAGCAAGTATTTTCCTGCCCGGGTAATCGGCTTCTACAGGCTCATATTTGCCTGTCCGGATTTCAAGTAAATCCCGCGGGTCAGCGGAGCCCTTGAAAAAGCCGCAGCTGGTTATTAAAACGGAAAACAGCAACAATGCCGCAATGAATGCCGGTAACCTGTTGATTGTCATGATTGCCTCCCCATATAAGTGTTTATTAATAATGTGAATTGTCAAGATGTATGACCGAAACAGCTAATTTCGCAGGGTTTTCCCATCCGATTTGATGAAATTTTCCACGTATTCCAGGGACTGGTGCCGGAAGTACGTGTTGTACAGGTCGGCGTAATGTCCCTTTTTTTCCATGAGGGTGCCGTGATTCCCCTCCTCAATTATTTTACCGTGGTCCAGCACGAGAATTCTGTCAACGTGTTTGACGGTGGATAAGCGGTGGGCTATGACGATGACGGTCCTGTCTTTCATGATCGTGGCGAGCCCTTCCTGGATAAGGTATTCCGTGAAAGGGTCGACACTGGCCGTTGCCTCGTCCAGAATGAACACTTTCGGGTTCCGCAGGAGCACGCGCGAGAGGGCTATCAACTGGCGCTGGCCCATGGAAAGATTGGCCCCCCGGCTTCCCGCTTCCGTGTCCAGGCCGTTCGCGAGGTCATTGATCCATTCACCGTTCCCTATGTGGTAGGCGGCGTACTGGATGTCTTCGTCGCTCGCTCCCGGTTTCGCATAGCGTATGTTATCTCTTACCGTGGCGGAAAATAGGAACGGGTCCTGCGGCACATAGCCCAGGTGCCGCCTGTAATCGGCCAGGTCCATGTCCCGTATATCCGTGTGATCCAGAAGGAGGGAGCCTTCCTGGAATTCGTAAAACCGTGCTATCAGTTTCGCTATGCTGCTTTTGCCGGCTCCCGTATGCCCGACAAACGCCACGGATTCCTTTTCGGGGATGACAAGTGAAAAATCCTTTAACACAACCTCGTCGTTTGTATAGCTGAACGTGAGGTTTTTAAATTCAATGCGGCCATTGAATTGTTCCATCGGTTTGCTTCCCTTTTGTATTACCTTTGACTTTGCATCAAGGAGGGAGAAAACCCTTTCCGCCGCGGACAGCCCGTCCTGGAACTGGCTGAAAAAGGAGGCGATGTTCAGGAGGGGCCAGAAAAAATACCCGATGGCCTGCATGAAAAGGAACCAGTCTCCGGGTGTGAGACCGCCGTCCTTTACGGCAAGACCGCTGAAATACGCGATAAAAGCCATGCCCAGGCCGGAAACGGTATTTAACAGGGGAAAAACCAGATTGAGGGTCAGTCCCCGCCTGAGGCCAACCCGGTATCCCTGCGTGTTATTTTCCAGGAATTTACCGAAGATGGTTGTTTCCTGCCGGAATGTTTTTGCCACGATGATGCCGCTGATAGATTCCTGGATTTCCGAGTTGATCTTGGCGGTAAACCGTTTGGCGTGCCGGGTTACTTTTCGCGCTATCCGCCGGAAACTTATCGTCAGGATGACGGCCACCGGCGAGAGGGAAAGAAGGATGAGCGTCAGGAAAACGTTGATCGTCAGGAGCCAGATAATCAGTATTATAAAAAGAAGGAACTGGCTGGCCAGGTCGCCCAGGAGCTGAAATATGTTGGAGAAATCCTGTGTGTCCGATGTAACCCTCGATACGATTTTACCAGAGGAGTGCTCGTCATAGAAGGACAGGTCATGCGACATCAGGGACTTTAACGATTCGGTTTGGAGGGTATAGACAAGCCCGCCCACAACGCGGTACATATACCTCTGCATCAAAAAGTTGAACAACCAGCCAAGCAGGCCGAGGGCGAGGATGAAACCGGAAAGGGCGAATACCCAGCCCAGGTGGAATTCCTTGAGTAAAAGATCGATGGATTTGGAAATGAGAACGGGCGAGAAGCTGGTACTTACGGAACCGAGGAACAGGACGGTGACAATCAGCATGATTGTCCTTGCATGGGGCTTGAAATAATTGATGATGCGTTTGATTAATTCCCTGTCTGAATACTTCCTGTCGTAAGTCTCGGTATCCAGTCCGTCTAAAATAAAACCCATTCACTCTCCTTAATTTGAAAGGAAAATACGGCGGTATTCACCGCATTCCTTGAGCAGTTCCTCGTGGCTGCCGAACGAGACGGGGCAGCCCTGGTTCAGGACGAGGATCCTGTCCGCCCAGCGGATCTGGCTCAGCCTGTGCGTAATGATGAACGTGGTCCGTTCCCTGCTGATCCTGTGCATCGCCTGCTGTATCTGGTCTTCGGTGGCGGAATCTATGGCGCTTGTGCTGTCGTCGAGGATGAGAATTTTGGGATCGGTCAGGAAAGCCCTGGCAATGGCAAGTCTTTGTTTCTGCCCGCCTGAAAGCGTCACCCCCCTTTCGCCGATAACCGTATCGTATCCCTCCTTGAACGATATGATGAAATCATGCGCACAGGCGGCCCTGGCTACTTCTTCCACCCTCTTTGCATCCACATCCGGACAGCCGAAGGCTATATTTTCCCGGATCGTTTTTGAAAAAAGGAACACGTCCTGCTCGATCGAGGCAATCTGCTGCCTCAGGCTGGCGAGGCTCCATTCCCTCACGTCTTTACCGTCAATCAGGATGGCGCCTTCGGAACAATCGTAAATTCTGTTTACCAGCCGGGTAAGGGTTGTTTTACCGGAACCCGTTTTTCCCACTATGGCGATTGTCTGGCCCGGTTCAACGGAAAACGACAATCCATTGAGGGTCTTTTTTTCACCGTACCCGAACGAAACATTATCGAATTTCACCTGCCCCTTGATAGGACGGGAGATGCCTTTGGTATTTTCGTCCACATCGCTTCTGGCGTTTATAAGCTCAAGTATTCTTTTGGCGCCGGCTATCCCCATCTGGACAAGGTTGAAGGAAAAGAGTGAAATAAAGGTTGGAAAACGGAAGGCGCTCATGAGCCCCATGAAAGAAACAAGCTGGCCGACCGTTATGATTTTCTGCTGCCACAGGAAGGCGCTGTAAAGAAAAGCGAGGGCCCAGCAGACGGTAAACACGAGCATGGGGTAATACCTGGCCTGGATGTCCCCCTGTTTTATGTAGTAATCCCTGTAGAGCGCCGCTTTTTCCTTGAACTGGTCCTGCTCAAGCCCTTCCCTGGAATTGGCCTTGATAACCTCGAAGCCCTGCACTGTTTCGGCCAGTTCCGAATTCATGACGCCGAACTGGTTCCGTTCCGCATAACTTACCGGTTCGAGCCTCCTGTTATAGTCCCACACGGTTAAGAACAGAAATATGGTGAAAAGGACCGGGATGGGAAGGAGCCTGTAATCCAGGAACCCGATCAGGACAAACGGGGCAATCAGCCCCATGCCTGAATCGATTATCAGCATGACTCCGGGACTGAACATGTAATTAAGGGATCTTACGTCATTTGTGCACCGGGCCATGATGTCCCCGATCATCTGCCGGCCGTGAAAGGACTGGCTCTTGCCTAGAAGCGAGGCGAACAATTCCTCCCGGCTGTCCCGTTCAATGCGCTGGGCGAGGAATTCTATGGAATAGTTTCGGACAAGGCCGGTTACTCCCTGGAATACGGCCAGTAATATAATGGTATAAATGACGGTGAGTAATTCGTCGAACAGCCAGCCGTTCTTGACAATCACGTCAAACCCTTTCCCGATGAACATGTGAATTCCGCTGTAGGAAAAGTTGTTGATGACGGCGGCCAGCAGGGTTGCCAGCGGGAAAAACCAGTATCTGCCCGCATGGGAAATGATCCACTGAACGGGCCCCTTGCGGTTGTAATGATATTCTTTTTCTATGGTGAATTCCCTGTTTGCCAAAATTTCTCCTTAACCCGGGAAAGATCAATAGTTTTTTGTGGTCCCCATAATTTATTCAAATTTCTGATAATATTCAAACCCAATTTTGATTTTTTTAGGGAATTCATGTATATTGTTAGAGTACAACGATGAGGAGATACAATTAATCCATGATAAAAAAAATAGCCTTTATAAGTTTTACTGTTTTTCTGCTTTCCCTTGTTTCCTGCCCCCCTCCGCCGGCGGTTTTTACCCGGCCGAAGGTGGACTGGACCATCATGGTCTGGCTTGACGGGGATAATAATCTTGAAACCTATGCGATCGCCGATTTCAATGAAATGGAATACGGTCTGTACCTTGCCGGTTCAGGCGACGTGGATATAGATGATAAAATTTCCATTGTGGTGCAGTTCGACAGGATTGCCGGTTATGAATCACTGTCCCATGATGACGGAGGTGACTGGACCGATACCCGGCGGTACTGGGTAAGGCCGGATCCGGACAGCAGTGAAACGGGCGGCTTTGTGTCGCAGGTTGTCCCTACTCCGGGAGAAGTAAATATGGGGGACGCCTATGCATTGAGAAGCTTTATCCAGTACGGTAAATCCTCCTTCCCGGCCGATCATTACGCCCTTATTCTGTGGAACCATGGCTCGGGCGTCAGGAGCGCAACCTCTGTACCCGATTCGGCGGGTGTCAAAGGGATATCTTATGATGAGACGGCCGGCTATGATTGTCTTTATACCGGTGAAATTACCGATGCATTGACCGGGGCGGAGTCGGTGGACGTGATCGGATTTGACGCGTGCCTCATGGGTATGGTGGAAATCGGTTATGAATACAGGCCGGATCCCGGCAAATTCGGGGCGGACTATATGGTCGCATCAACGGCTAATGAACAGGGCGACGGCTGGGAGTACCAGAAAATCCTGAACCGTTTAAAAGGGCCGGGCACGGACGGTGAAGGTGATACCTGCTATGATGTGGCATCCTTGACGGCGGACCAGCTGGCATCCGTAATAGTCAAGGAATACGAGGATTTCACAAACCCTTCACAGTCAACGCAAGTTATGGCCGCATACGACCTTTCAAAAGCAGCGGATGTGAAGGAAAAACTCGATGTCCTGGCCGCGGCTGTCTCGGGAAAGAAGGCGGCTATGGAAAATATAAGAGGTTCAGCCGGTGCCACGGTTACCTGTGATTATTTTAATGAATTATTGGAAACCGAATGGAGAGACTGGCCCCATTTTGACCTGTATGACCTGGCCTTAAGGATATCGGCAGACACTACGAATTTTTCCGCAGGAGAGAGAGCTGCGGCGACGGCCGTCAAGGACAGTGTTGATTCCATGGTGATTTCATCATGGGGCGGTAGTCATTATGTCAATGATTTCGTTTTCGTTCAAGGCCAATTCGGCCTGGGCTTTTTTTTCCCCGACGGGGACAGACTTTATGGATCTGATTACCACTACGAGTATCAATGGTGGTACACGAATTTAAATACAGAATCGGCCTATGGGAACGGCTTTTTATACGGCAAGATTGATTTCTGTCAGTCAGGATCGGCTTCAAGCAGCGTGGAAAACTGGAAAGATTTGCTCGAATACTGGTTTGATCCATCCAATACATACAATTATGACAACTGGTAAGTAACGGAATCCTTAATACTATTCCAGCGGTTTCAGAACAGCATCAGGGTCCGGAACAGGTAAGGTTGCCGGTTCTTCTTCCTTTTCCGGTTCGGGAACGGTATAGGTCCTTACATAATCCCCGCCGTTTTTATACGAGTAGCTCGTTCCGTCCGGAAAAAAAACGACAAAACTCGAATCCTTGAAAAAGTAGAGGTCCAAAATAAGGGCTTCCGTTGCCTTGTCGTAAACAGTAATGCTGTAATCCCTGTTAATGGAAAGCAGCATGGACCCTGAAATATACAGCTTCCTTGCAGGGTGGCGTGTTTCGGTAAAAACCCTTACTTTCCCGTCTTTAAGTACATGAATCTCATTGTACCCCACGGATGTGTAAAGCATTCCCGTCTCCCGGTCCAGCGCCAGGGTTGCCTGCGTATCCTCGTCGTAGAAGGCGTAAAGGGATATTTCTTTTTCAAGATCTTTTCCCGTGTGCGATTTCAGGAAGGTTATATTGCCGCTATCATTTCTTTCGATGCTCAGTGAATAAAGAGACGCGGAATTTTCATCGTAGGCAATCTCGTAACAAAGCAGGCTGGAGGCCTTGACCGGAACCGTTTCCTCTGTTTTGGGATTGATGATGATGAGCGGGCTTTCCCTGGCACTCAGCTTGCTTTTTGCGCCGATTAACGCCGTGTTTGACGCAAAAATGACCTTGTTCAGGCCCGGGGCCTTGTATGTAAACAGCTTTTGAAAAGGATTCCTGGTCAGGACCGTGCAATTGCCGTTTTTTTCAAGTGTCAGTATGTGATTCTTGATGGAATCAACAGAGATGAGGGGCGAGGGAAAGGTTACCACATCGGAACGCGGCTCACCCGTTTCGGCATCCAGGATCATGAAACGCCCGTTATTATCCGATTTGGTCCACACAAGGAGTTCCGTGGGGGAATAAAACAATAGGCCGACAGGTTCCTTGAAGGGATTTTCATACGACGAGAACAGGGGTTCCTTCCCGGGGTTGCCGCCTGTTTTTTCAAGAATATTGAGCGGAAATGTAATGATGTTCTGCTCGTAACCAAAACAGATCCATTTCTCGGTAAAGGCTAAATCGGAAATTTCTATCAGTATGTTTTCGGAGAAGGGGATGATCGTACCGTTCGCCTCGTTCAGGGCCTGGATTGACCCTTCCGAGTCTGAAAAATACAGCCTGTTCCTGATGTATGTCATGGCCGTCAAGGAATTTAACGCCCCGCCTTTCGGCGATATATCGGTTACGGTCAGCGAGGCTCCGTTCCAGACTGCCTTGTTCAGGTGATAAACGGAATCTTTTTTGGTAATGCAGTAAACAGTCTTTCCGTCCGGATGGAACACGGTCCGGGTAATCCCGGCAAGGGACGTTTTCGCCCCCACATTACCGGTTACCGTATCTATGATAACGAGTTTGTCGTTATACGATGCGGCTAAAAAACGCCTGTTTTCTGACAGACTGAGGGCCTGGAGGCTGGCCAATGTTTCGATTGGTTTGGCAAGCAGCGGTTTTTCCGTATTGATTTCCCAATATGTGATTTTTCCGGAAGGCTGGTAAGCCATGATCTTGTCCTCGTTTTTTGAAACGGTTACGAAGGAAACTATTCCAAAGCCCGATTCCAGAAGGGGAAGTTTTTTTCCCGATAACGCATCACAAAAGATAATGCTTTTCCATTCCATAAGCCCGTAAACAAGATAGGTGCCCCCTGGTGAGAAATTCAGGAAAAGGGGAATTTCTTCAAGCTGGACGGTGTAAAGTGTATTGCCGGTTTCCCAGTCGATAACGTGAATGACGGATGAGAGGGAACCGCTGACTTCTATCACGGCAAACAGGGATTTTTGCGGATGAACGGCGATAGTACTCAACCTCCGGTACGCGACCCGTATTGTATACAGCACCTCCCGCGAATCGGCATTGAAAATTCTTACCGTGCCGTCCTCAGAGGAACTTATCAGTAAATTCCTCGAAGGGTCGTAGACAAAATCATTTACGCCCTTCAGATGGCCGGATTGAACCACCCTCCTCGATTCTGCTTCAATGGCGGCGAAGCAAACGAATAGATACAGGCAGGCAAGAATCGTTTTCCTGATAATCATTTTTCCAGATAAATCCTGTTAATGGAAACGTACGGCGGGGTCAAAAAGGTATTATACGGTTCTTCCCGGGCCGTATCCTCGATTTCCCCGGCAACCTTGTCGTACATCTCCTGCTTGATGTTCATGACGCCCACTTCATCCTTCTTGATTCCTTCTATATGGAATGTGTATTGCCCGTTTTTTTTACCCATAAAAACCACGGAAATATCGCCGTCTTCGACCAGGTTTTCCGTCGCCTTGTTCAGCAGGAGATACTTGATCACCTCGATGACCCTGTCATCCAGGCCGAGGCTGTAGGCGTATATTTTTTCGACCAGTTCCCTGTATCCTATAACAACCCGTTTGGTTTTCTTGATTTTATACTCGAGTTTATCCATGAAATAGGCCGCCCTGTCCATTTCCGGTATAAAATAAAGGTCCACACCCTTTGACTCGTCAACCAGTTGTTGAGGGAACTCGGGTTTCAGCACCTTTTTGCAGGCGGGGCAGCTTATATTCATAAAATTGCCCGAAATTATCTGGCCGAATGCATCCTCGATGCCGGACAGGTCCACCGTTTCCGGGATGTCGGTTTCGAATTTTTCTTCACAGAAACATGTTATTTGTTTTTTCATACATCACTCCTGTTTAATTTAGAAAAGACATTATGTCGCTGAACATTCCCAGCAGGAATAAAAGCACGATGATTGAAAATCCTATTACTTGATACCGGTACAGGAAATTTTTTGATATTTTACGTTTTTTAACGGCCATGATAACACTGAGAACCACCTGGCCTCCGTCCAGTGCCGGTATGGGAAGCATATTCATTATCGAAATGAGAACGCACAGGATGCAGAGAAACCTGAAAAAGGCGATGACACCGTCTCCGAACCCGAGTGAAAATCCTAAAATGGTTATCTCGCCGACCATTTGAGTAATCCGTATGGGGCCGGCCACGGCATCCGTTAAATTTATCCTGAAGCTGAAAAGCTCAGCCAGGCCCCTGAAGGTGAGTTCCAGCAGCTGCGTTACTTCGTAAAAACCTTCCGCGATTGAACCGCCAAAACCCAGGGACGGTGAATTATACAATGTGTGCGCGTAGCTTATACTCAGGTCCAGTTTATTTTCTTCATTGTAACGGCACTTGACGAGGACCGGAATTTTCTTTCCGTCCCGCAATACCATGAGATTAAATGAGCTTAAGGCGGTTTTCACCCCGATCGGTTTTCTGAAAGCGATTGCTACATCCAGGTCTGCCGCAGCATTAACAGCGGCGTAATAGGGGTTGTAGACAAGCCTGCCGGCTACCCAGTACGTTTTACCCGTAATTGCCAGTAATTTATCCCCTTTTTTCAGGCCGGTTGATGGAGAATCTTCATCAACCAGCGGGTCGACCCAGGCGATAATGCCCACATATTTTCTGCCGGAATCCGGCCGGCGCTGGAATGCCACATTTTTCTCCATGACTTCGGTTCCCCTCATGATCCGGATGATAACATAGGGACCCGTGGTCCTTTCAATGGCCCTGGATACCTCGTAGAAATTCGTAACGGGTTTACCGTTGACAGCCGTAATGACATCGCCTGTTTTTAGTCCCGCCTTGACGGTCGGCAGTTCCCTGGGAAGCGATTTTGGACCGGCACCGGGTTCATATATGCTGTTGAAGTACTCCGGATATATCAAAACCCTTGTGTCCGTTGAATTAACGCGGAATCCCGCCATCCATATAATTGAAAAGACGATAAAAGCGAATAGAAGGTTGGCCAGCGGTCCTCCCACGGAAACCAGGATTTTTTTCCACCAGGATGCGGCCATGAACGTATCCGGTTCACTCATCGCCTTCTGGAATGATTCCTCCGTCATTTCCTCCTTGAAATATTCACCCTTCATTTTACAGTACCCGCCTATGGGGAATACCGCGACCTGGTATGTGGTATCCTTGTATTTGAATCCCGTGAGTTTTTTACCCCATCCTATGGAAAATGTTTCAACTTTTATACCACAGAGTTTGGCTACAATGAAATGTCCTAGTTCATGGATGAGAATAATAATTCCCAGTCCCAATAAGCCGAAAAAAATAACTAATATAATCATTATCCGT
>JAFGKU010000173.1 GCA_016928415.1 Spirochaetales bacterium | reverse complement strand
TAAAGGGAACCGATTGCATCGATGAAGCGGGGTTCAAGATATTTATAAGGGAGATCACCGTTAACAATTTAAAGGGAAGAAACATACAGTTTGTTTTTAACATCATGCAAAACGGTGAATGGCTTGAAAACCTGAAGCTGTCCCTGGACCCGGAAGAAGTACTGTATGATGATTCTGTCTGGCAATGTTCCATAGAGAAAGACGAATGGCTCTTCTGCTATCCCTATTCACAGCTCGCCGCTGCGGGTAACACGCAGCAGGCTTTTACGGGGTACATGATGGTTATGGACGCGGATACGAACAAGGTACTCTCCAGGGAGAGAGTGACTATCAACATCGATGATGTATATACGGACCAGGACGCTGACTATAATGAATGGGATGAATTGGAGGAAGAAGATATGACATACAGGGGAAATTACCAGGATATTATTATTGAATGGAGAGAGGCGACCGAAGGCTCTCTCAAGATAGAAAACGGGATTCTCTACCATACGTATGCCGTTGAATCGTCCGGGGGCATGTCGGTGTCCGCCAATATTGAATACCAGTATGTAACCCGGGAATACCCGTTATCGGAAAGCGATATTAAAAAGGTGCTTGATATAATTGAAAACAGCAACTGGGCAAAACTGGAGAAGTCCTACGGCGTATCACCGGATGAACGGTTTTATCCTGAAACCATCCACGTCAAAAATTCATCCGGGGATAAAACGGTTACTTACCGTTCCGGCCAGGCAGGCGGCACTCCCAGGCCAAAGGAATTCAACCTGATCCACAAGGCCTTAAAGGACCTGTTGGACAGCTATAAATAACCGGGCCGTACTAAAAGGGTAATTCAAGCTGTTCCGGGGGAGGTACGAATTTGGGACGGATGCTTCCGGAATACCCCCGCTTACCAGGAGGCCGCGACCATTTTTTCAACAGGCTGTTATAGTAGCATTTATTGCGTGTTTCCTCTTCCAGTGACTCACTCAATTCAAAGAGGACCTTCCTGTACAACTCCGCCTTGTCCTTATTCTCACCAAACTTCCAGGCCAGGTCGCTTTTTTTTTCGTTCAACAGCTTCTTCAGGGCGGCGATTTTTTCCTTGTGCTCGCTCCGTATGGCAAGCATTTGAGACACCGTACATTGGTCGGTTATTTTATTGTCCTTGATCGTTGACAATGCCTGGAGCATTTTCAACTCCTCCAGGTCACTGTTTTGATACGCTTCCTGGACCCTGTACCACAGTTCAAGGTTGTCACTGTTATTTTCCGGACTATTATCGGGATGCAGCACGAGTGCCAGGGTCCTGTAAATGGCTTTTATTTCAGGCTCCCTGTCAACCGTTTTTTGCTCTTCAAATAAAGAACCCGGGCCTGATGAAAAATCATCTCCGGGGTCATTAAAAAACTGTCGCTTAAACTGATTAAACATCCGGTTAAACAACTTGTCATTCGTCAACACATCTTCATACCCTGGAATTTCATAAAGGAAGTCGAAAAAAAAGGACTCCAAATCCCTATCATCCATACAATCGGCATCCCGGCTCCCGTTCAAAACCTTCTCATCACTTGTCTTCTCATCCGGATCATCATCACCGAAGTCAAAATCCTCCCAGTCATCATCATCCGGTTCGCCGCAGTTCCCGTCAAACACGATGTACTCCGGTTCGGGCTGCTCCTCTTCGGATAAAAAATCCTCAAGCCTGGCGGGATCATCTTTCATGTCCAGGGCCAACAGGTAGGCCTTGTAGTAGCGGGTCTTTTTTACCTGCCTGATCATTTCGACTATCCTGATAAATTCAAGAGTCCTGTTATTTTCTTCCTTTAATTCCCTGATTACTGTCAGCTGCGAGCCGAACGTGGCATTAAGCCATGTTATAAAAGCCGGGCGGTCTTCTTTTTCAAAACGGTCAATATCTTCTTTCAAAGCCCCGAATCTCTTCAGTTGACTTCGGCATTGCTTCAATATCTTTCTGCGGATAGGTTTATTATTAATGACAAGTAATGCCCTTTTTCTGTTTTTTACACCCGTTTTCAGCTTGACGGGCCTGCGTTTTGGAACTGATCTGTACCTCATATACAGGGCGACATAATACTTTTAACGCCACGGTATGTCAAGTTAAGTGAATCTTTAAACACTTTATTTTTTCATTTTGCTGCAGCTGTTTTCAATTTACAATAGGCATAAAGCGCGTCAAACACGGCAAATTGTGTTTCAAGATTTTCCTGGTCGTCAGGAGACTGGAGCGAGAATCCGGATATGATCGCCGTTATACCGGAAGCAAACGGATTGGAATCCATGTTATCGGAGCAGGCGGCATTAATGATGCCGGCCATCATGTCAAGGGCGGGATCTTTTATATGAAATTTCTGCATCATTATTGTGAAAGTACGGTTCTCCCCTTTCGGACCAAAATCCGATCCCTTGATATCAAAAGGGATAGCGCCTGTTTTTTCCGCCTCCTCCCTGATAAAATCTTCGGCCATGAAAATAAATTCCGCATTCGAGTCAATAAATCTCTTGATCAGCCAGGGAGTGGCTATCCTGTCAAGGTCCGCGTGAGCCCGCGTGATCCATTTCATTACCGTTACTCCTCATGAAACATTATAGTTATTTTTTGAATCATTGGTAGGGTAATATGAATAATTATACTTGGACAGGTAGGGTAATATGAATAATTATAGTTGGACAGGCAGGGTATTAGTATTATTTATACATGCCTTAATTTCCCGTCAGCTCCAAAGGAACCACACAAAAATAGAAGCGGGAATAACGGCTGAAAGGGTAAAGGGCAGCCCAATCTTTACAAATTCCAGAAACTTGACCTCGTGCCCTTCCTTTTTAAGCATGCCGGTTGCGACAATATTCGCCGAGGCGCCGACAGGCGTGATATTTCCGTTCAGGCTGGCGCCTATCAACAGGCCAAATAAAAATAAAGACGGATTATTGGCCAGCTCATTCGCCATGGCAATGGTCACGGGCAGCATGGTGGCCAGATAAGGGACATTGTCTATGAACACGGAAAATAAAATGGAAAATAAAATCAACAGGACATAGCCAAGAAACACATTGCCCCCGATTATGGAAGCAAGAAAATCGGAAAAACTGCTTGTCCAGCCGGTGGTTTCGAGACTTCCCACTATGATAAAAATACCGGAAACCATGCAGATGATCCCGGACATATAGGAAAAGCCCGTATCAAAAAAGGAGCTGACAGCGAGGCACAGTATAAGAGCAATTAAAGTGATCGTCGGAATCCATGAAATTCATTTTGGCAAATCCGCCTAAAAGCATACTCGGGGGGTCGCCTGTCAAGGTGGCCGTGCCCTGAAGATTGCTCGATACGGCTATCCCGATCATCATGAGAACGGGGTTGATCTTCAATTTCCGCGACATGGCCAGGGTACCGACGAAAATACCCATCTCATTCCAGTTGACCGCGTAAAAAGCATCGAGCATACCGATGCTTTGTGAAACAAAAAGAACGAAAACGGCACCTAACGCCGCCCACGTTCTGACGGCAGGGAAGACAATGAATATCAGGTAGGCCACACCAAACACAGCGAGAGAAATATATGCGGAAAGCATTGAAAAACCTGTTTTATTTTATCCCAATAATATTGATTTTTTATTTTTTACTCAAGGATAATTATCAAATTCAATGATTGTCTTGTCTTGATCTTCGAATTAGAATAAATTTAACAAGAAGGAGTTTTTCTTGATAATCGCGTTTGATATGGATAACACCTTGATAGACGAATTCGGTTCAACGGTCCGTCCCGGTATCATCCAGTTGCTTGATAAATTAAAGGGAGAACACCACACCCTTGTGCTCTGGACAAATTCCGCCAGGGCAAGGGCAAGGATGATCCTAAGAGACCTGGATCTTGAAAAATATTTTGACCGGTTCATATTCCGCGAAAATTATGATCCGGACAATAAAAACAGGCCAAAGGATTTAAGGAAAATTGATGGGGACATCCTGATTGACGATGACCCCGGGGAAATCCGGTATGTCAAATCCATTAAACGAAAGGGGATACTCATTCACCCCTTTCGCAAAGGGAAGAGCGTTCCCAAAGGAGAGATCAAGGAAATTTACAGGAAGATTCATTCATGAAAAACACCATGATGTCGTTTTGGCTTTACAGGAAGGGATCCTTCGTTTATAGTATCCTTTCATAAACAAGTGATTGAATGGTAAAAAAAATCTTAATTCTGTCGGCAACCATAGCACTCATCTTTCTTTCCGAATCCTGCGGAATCCGTGCGTACAGGCAACGGCGTCTCGCCATTTCACGAAAGGATGAAATACCGGTTACCGTCATTATCTACGCCGGGAGTGAACCTGACTGGGACGGCATTTACGGCTATATCAGGGAAAAGGCGGACCTATACGATTACAGGAACCCGGAGGGCCCCGTGGGATTGCTGAACAAAAATCATACCGGGGTTCTGCCCAAAGAGGTAATGGATGTTCTTTCAACATCCATCAATATCGCGAAAAAAACAAACGGCGCCTTTGACCCGACAATTCTTCCCCTTTCGGAAATATGGAAATTTGATCCGGAATCTCCCTTGCCGGACAAGCAGATGGTGGAGGAAGCCCGTTCAAGAGTCGGGTATAAAAACATTAAAATTGAAGGTCGGAAGGTGACACTGCCTGCAGGATACAGCCTGGATTTGGGGGGTATAGCCAAGGGAGCCATCGCCGATGATTTGTCTGCGCATTTGCTGGCCAAAGGCTACCCGTCATTCCTGATTGAAGCCGGGGGTGATATCATTGTCTCGGGACTGAAGCCGGGCAACACACAGTGGACCATCGCCATCCAGCACCCCGGTAATAAGGAAGCGATGCTTACCCAACTGAAAATCGGGAAAGAAAGGAAACAAATAGCGATCGTTACTTCGGGAAATTATGAACGCTTCAAGGTTGTGGATGGAAAACTCTATCACCACCTCATCGATCCCAAAACCGGTTACCCCGCTCCCGAAAACTGCTCTGTCACCGTTATCCACGATGGATCGTGCGCGGAAGCCGACGCGCTTTCCACCGCGGCATTCATCCTTGGATTCAAGTCCGGGTTGAATTTTATCACAGGCTATCCGGATACGGAAGGATTGCTGATAAGGGAAAAAGAGTCCGGCTACCAGGCCGCTGCGACTGACGGGTTCCCCGTCAGGCCGCAGGATTTATCATTTTAGGCAATCAATCCCAATACTTGCCGTAAAAAAGCTTCAACTTCCGCCTGGTTTCGTAAGGGATCATGCTTTTATCCGTCATTACCGCATATTGGGCCGCATGACGGCAGTCACAGTCGCCGGTTCCGGATAGCGCATCAACGATGCCCGGGACTATTTTCTGTATCTGGGCCGTGTTGTCGTTCATCACCTTGATAACCATTTCGATGGTAACATGCTCTTCGCTCTCCCTCCAGCAGTCGTAATCCGTGACCATGGCGATGACACTGAAACAAATTTCGGCTTCCCTGGCAAGCTTGCATTCGGGCAATGCCGTCATCCCGATTATATGCGCGCCCCAGGACCTGTACATGCGGGACTCACCTTTTGTGGAGAACAATGGTCCTTCCATCGTAATGAGTTTCCCGCTTTTATGAAATGGATGACCGCTTTTTTCCAGGACTTCTATCGATTTAGCCCTGATCGTATCGCAAAACGGCGCGGCAAACGATACGTGGCCCACGATGCCTTCGCCGAAATATGAATTGGCCCTGCTTCTTGTGCGGTCGATTATCTGGTCACAGACGACAAAATCGCCGGGCTTGTATTCTTCAGCAAGGGAACCGACGGCACTGACGGATATTATCTGTTCCACGCCGAGGGATTTCAACGCCCAGATATTGGCGCGTGAGGGAACTTCCGTGGGAAGCAGCCTGTGACCTTTCCCGTGCCTGGGAAGGAAGGCAACTTTTGTCCCGTTTATTTCAACAATGGAAATAACATCCGAAGGCATGCCGAAGGGGGTTGGTATATCCACCTCGGACACAACTTTGGCCCCTGCCATTTTATAAAGTCCGCTTCCGCCGATTATTGCGATTTTAGCCTGCATCTTAAATATCCTCCGTTTTTAATTGATAAGCCATATTGCCATTGGTTTGAATTTGTATCAAGACCCGGCAGGCAGAAATAAACCGCTGATTGAACAATATCGGTTTCAGGTGTAGAATGGCCGGAAGGAGTGCCAATTCATGATAAGGATCCCTTTATCGGCTTTCATTGCCGGTTTGCTGATTTTGATAACCGGCTGTACAACGGGCATTTCCTCCGTTCAAAGAAACCCCGGTAAATTTTCAATGAAGGACATAATCATTTTGGGAAAAATTAATTTTACATTTGATGTTCCCCAATCGGATTACGGCATCTTTCTTGTTTCAGATTCGTCCGGGGAGGCTATACTTTTATCCGCAAAACAGCGCAAAACCGGTGAGCAGGCAACCATCAGGGGCAGGGTGGTCATCTTTTCCGGAAATTCCGGGAAAGAATTGAAGGAAATGGAGATATACGCGGTAAGCGCATACCTTGCCGAGCAGGAAATTGTTCCCGAAAATATTTCATTGATCACGGCCAGACTTTTGGTTGAAACAGCCCGCGAAGCACGGCCTGGAACCATGCTGCATTTCTTTGTGGTGGAAGATACGCACTAAGGCACATCTAAAAACAACCATTTAATCCGCAAAAAATCGCTACTGCGATTGGGATCTTGTGCGTAGGCAATAAAGACTTTTAAAAATCGGGGGTTTTAGAGGTTGCCCGGAAAAAACTGACAGTTTTAAAGGTCCCCTATAAGTAAAATCCCACCGTCAGGCAAAGGGTAAATAATTCCGGGTCTCCTGAACTACTGTAAATTAACATAAAAGAGGGTGTTCTTGATTCCAGGGCAATCTTTATCTTATCAAAAGTGAAACCAATGCCCATTTCAATTTCGGGAATGATACCCGAAGCAGTATAAAACGGCATACCAAGGCCCAGGCCCACAAAAACATCGAGACTGACATCTGCAATCGGAATAAACATACAATAATCAAAAAAAGCGAAAGCCATCGGCAATTGAAAATACATATCCTCTTCAAACAATATCTTTACTGCATATGACCTGGCAAAATAAAGGGCAAAACCCAGATCAAGCCTCATATTTTCCAATGAAAAATCAAAGGGAGTGAGGCTTGCCGAAGGACTTATGACCTTTTTTATCAGTCCGGTAAATATTAAAATTTTAAGTTCGGAGTTTTGGGGACGCGGAGAAGCGGTTTTCTTCTTTGTAGAGTCCGCAATGAGAACTATTTCATTTTCATCAACCAGGTAAAACCGGCCTGTAGGGCCCAGTGTAAATCCGGGCTTGATATTCTTGTCCTCTCCCTCCCATATGTATTCAAAGACCAGAGTATTTTCCCGAATTGATTTTAAATAAACATTGTCCACGAAATGCAGGAATTTACCTCCAAGCGCACCGGATTCCTTGGTTTCAAAAACATCGTACAATTCACCGATTTTATACGAATCATCCGCCGCAGACGGTAGTTTTGCCGTTATACACTCATGGGATACATCTGTTACAACCAGGAGTTCTTCTTCGGCATAGGCTCCGGGTAAAATGAGCAAGAAAAGGATGACAAGAAATCTATAATATGTTTTCATCATACTTATCCTTTTTCATGGTATAAATACAATCCAGGAATTGTTCCGGCTTTTCAAAGACTTTTCCATAGGGCAGATGGAGAATCTGGATATACCGCGTCTTGTCTTCAAAATAATCGTAAATAAAACCAACGGCATCTCCCGCCTCTACGCCCCTCGAATCCAGGAAGGAATAGGGAGCAACGTCGATAACCTTGTAAAAATTCAGGGAGATCGTTTCTCCCTTGATAAAAATCTCTCTTGAAAGCATGACGTCAGGACTGACCTTGAATCCGAAATGGGGGTAAAGGGAAGACAGTTTGTTGAAATTCCGCGTTGCATTATAGATGGCGTAATCGGGCCGCCGTGCCAGGATGGTCCAGTAATCCTTCTTTGTCCCGTTTGGTTTTTCTATAGCAACATGGACCCAATTACCCGCTTCCAGTTCATTGATACATTCCTGTGCCTCTTCAATGGAGGAGGACAGCTTATGATTTATCTCTATAAGCCTGTCTCCCGGTTCAATACCCAAAAATTTGAAAGGTGATGAAGGAAAAATATCATCAATAATAATAACACCCGGATTATCAAGCGATGAAGAGAGAATGAAACCGAGCCAGGGACGTTTGATGACCTTTCCCTGCCCCAATTTATCCAGGATCCCGAGAATAATATTGGACGGCACGGCGAAGTTTATATCCTCAAATCCGATTCTCGCCACCAGCATGCCGTATACCAGGTCATCGCGTCCTATAAGCAACCCCCCGCTGGCTCCCGGCGCTATATTGGCATCAACCTGGATCCAGGAACCCACTTCCGGAGCCTTGCGTTTGACGGAACTCACGATGCCCTTTGTTAAAGTCGAGGTAAAGCCCACATGGTTTCCCAGGCAATACACCTCAAAACCCTGCTTCAGTTTGTCGCTGTCTCCAAGCATCCTGTAGAACGCATAGGGCATGGGTAATTCCTCCGGTAAACTGAGCAAAGCAATATCGGTTAGGGAATCCCATGACAGCAATTTGACTTTCCCGATCATCTTATCCTGGATCCTTAAAACGATCTCATAGGACTGTGTATCCTTATCAAAGACCTGTTCTATAACATGGTAGGCCGTAACGACATGCCGGGGATCAATTAAAAATCCGCTTCCGGAAAAATACGGATAATCTTTCCTCTCTAAACCAAGGCTTGTTTTAAAGGACCGGACAACATACACCTCGGCCAGAAGGTCGATAAAATTATTGAGCCGTTCCACGGGGATATAAGCATCCTTATATACTACCGGCAAACCGTGCATGGTACGCAGGTACTTTGCCGTCGCTTCAAAGGATTGTTCTTCAAGACTTTGACAAAGGTCCTTGAAAAAAACCCTTTCCTCAAGCTCATCCGTGCCCTTGAACGCCGAGAGGTTACGATGATAAAACAAGGCCCCGAAGCAGTCTTTTTCTTTCAATAAGGCTTCAGTATTATTTTTATTTTTCTCATAAACCGCCTTGATTATTTTTTCCGCGCCATCGGGATATTCCGGAGAATGTTTATTGATCAAATTCGAAAGAAGGGAATTATTGCCCCTGTTGACATACTCCAGGCCCTGAGAAACAAACAGGTCTTCGGTCATTGAAATCTCGATGGGGACCTCTTTGACAACCTTTTGGGATTCACAGGCAAACAATGCCAGAATCACCATTAATAAGAGAAGCTGACCGTATTTCATAGGAAAAAATATACCACAAAAGGAAGGAAAACACAATGATAAATGGGGCCGCTCAACGCTGCATGATATCCTGGTACCGGTTCAAGGAGGAGCCATGGAGTAAAAATAAAGCTAACATAATGTTCCAATCTACTTGCAATATAAAAATTATTGTGGTAATAAGAATTTTTATATTGATCATTCGAGGGTAATGGATATGAAAAAAACCGGAAAAAAAAGGGATATCGTTCAGGTGTTGGGCCCGGTCGAAAGCCTGGAAAGCTATGTCAAGGCGGACTGGTGGCGGGAGATATTCAACGCAAATTATCTGCGAACCGACGGGGATGTCGTCAATGACAATCAAATAACGCGGGACGAAGTACAAACCTTCATGGAAATCCTGAAAATAAGCAAAGAAAGCAGGCTGCTGGATTTATGCTGCGGCCAGGGTAGACATTGTCTTGAATTTGCCAGAAACGGTATCACCGATGTGTACGGCCTTGACCGGTCGCACTACTTGATTAAAAAAGCAAGAAGCCAGAACAAGGCCGAGGGCTTTTCCATAAATTTCCGGGAAGGGGATGCCAGGAAACTTCCCTTTAAAACCGATTATTTTGACTTTACCGTCATTCTCGGGAACAGTTTTGGTTATTTCGAGTCATTAAATGAGGATATCAAGGTATTAAAGGAAGTATCCCGCGTTTTAAAGCCCCAGGGGAATTTGCTGATAGACATTACGGACGGTGATTTCATGAAGTCTTCGTTTGAACAGCGAAGCTGGGAATGGATTGACAAGGATTATTTTGTCTGCCGGGAAAGAAGCCTGTCAAGCGACGAAACAAGGTTGATTTCAAGAGAAGTCATTACACATGTGAAAAAGGGTGTTTTAGCCGATCAGTTCTATGCCGAAAGACTGTATTCAAAATCCGCACTGAAGGACCTGCTCAAAAGAGCCGGATTCAGCAAGGTCACGGTCCATCAGGAATTGATTCCCGCATCCATGAGGAATCAGGACCTCGGGATGATGGCCAAACGCATCATCATTACGGCAACCGTCGAGAAAGAATGGAGTAAAAAGGAGCTTCCCAAAAAACAACAGCAGTCGGTTGTTGTTATCATGGGGGACCCCAAGAGGGATGACATCATCAAGCCGGACAGCAAATTTGACGAAGATGATGAATACACGATTGAACAACTCAAAATAGCCCTTAAAACCCTACCCAACTATTCTTTTAAATATTACAACAATCACAGCACCCTGCTGAACCAGCTTATTAATAACAGGGCTCAAATCGATTTTATTTTCAACCTCTGCGACGAGGGATTCAACAATGAAGCCAACAAGGAACTGCATGTACCGGCTCTCCTTGAAATGCTGAATATTCCTTATACCGGCGGGAATCCCCAATGCCTGGCTTTCTGTTATGACAAATCCCTCGTGAGAGGCGTCGCTACCGAGCTGGATATCCCTGTTCCTTCGGCTTTTGTTATCAAACCGGAGGATACGACATTTATTGAATTCCCCCTTCAGTTCCCCGTTATCGTAAAGCCGAATCTTGGAGATTCCAGTTTCGGTATAACCAAGGATAATGTGTGCTATGATTTCCAGCAGATCGAGAGCATCATTTCAATTCTCAGGGAAAAAATCGGTTTTGATACGAATATCCTCGTCGAGGATTTCCTGACCGGCAAGGATATAAGTGTCGGAATTATAGGGAATCTTCCTGATAATTACACCGTGCTGCCGATTATAGAGGAAGATTACTCCAATTTACCGGAAGGACTCCCCAGGATATGCGGTTACGAGGCAAAATGGGACCCCGAATCACCTTACTGGAAAAACCTGAAATCAGTACCGGCCAACCTGCCCGAAGACACCGAAAGATTCCTCATTGCCTGCTGCATCAAATTATTCGGAAGGCTGGGCTGCCGCGACTATGCCAGGTTCGACTGGAGACTGGATCAAAACGGTACGCCGCGGCTGCTGGAAGTAAACCCGAACCCCGGATGGTGCTGGGACGGTCATCTGGCCAAAATGTCGAAGCTGGCAGGCATCTCCTATTCGGAAATGCTGGATCAAATTCTGGCAAGCGCCGAATCACGGATAAAAACAACCTGAAAGAAGTGTCCCCTGGCCTACTTCACCTCGAAATCACCCCTGAATTTAATATCCGTATAGGAAGCCCCAATAAACACTTCAAATAAACCAGGCTCGGGTATGAATTTTTTCTGTTCCAGGCTGAAACAGGAAATGTCCTCCGGCCTGATTTCAAAAGTGACGGTAACGGTTTCCTGCGGGTCCAGCGCAATACGTCTGAAGCCTTTTAGTCCGGGTGTTCCCCTGTAACCCCTCCCGCCTTTTTCGCACAGATACAATTGTACAACCTCTTCCCCTTTTCGCCTGCCCTCATTTTTCACTTTGCAGCTGACGGTAAGCGTTTGGTCCGCTCCCATAATTTTTTCAGGCATTTCAAAACCGGAATATCCGAATTGCGTGTAGCTTAACCCGTATCCAAAGGGGAAAAGAATATCGGTCTTCCTGCCGAAATAATACCGGTACCCACGGCCCTCATCAAGCGTTTCGTAATCGTTTCCGTATACGGGCATCTGTTCCAAATTCTTAGGATACGTTACGGGAAGCCGGCCCGCAGGGTTGTAGTCCCCAAAAAGAACGCTTGCCAGGGCATTGCCTTCTTCCTGTCCGGCAAACCAGATTTGAACAACGGAGGCGACTTCATCAAGCCAGTCCATGAAAATACCGGGGCCGGCTATGATGACGACAATGGTATTTTTATTCACGGCGGCCACTTCCGAAATGAGTTTATCCTGCCTGCCCGGCAGTTTCAACGTCTTTCGGTCAAAGCCCTCGCTCTCGATGTCAGCCCCATTGCCGACGCATACAATGGCAACATCCGCCCCGGCTGCCGCTTCCCTGGCTTCCGTTATCATCTTGTCAAGGTCATACGGTTTTGCCCATGTCAGTTTCGCCGAAGCGTCACCGCCGTTTTCATAATATTCCATGACCAGGGAATATTCCTTCCCCTCTTCCAAATCCACGTCGGCCAGTTTCGTTTCAGCGGCATGGTCATGCCAGTCTGATATTACTTTTTTTCCGTTTATATATAGATTTACCCCGTCGTCACACGTAGTGGCAAAGGTGTATTTTCCGGATTTCGGTGCCTTGATCCTGCCGGACCATCTGACGGAGAAATGGTCCTTTTTGACAGACCTGTCCGGCGAACCGTTCCGCCAGTCAAAATCGATGGACACGTCATTACGTTTTAAAACAGGATTCCCGGACAGATTTTGATTGTTGAAATACTCGGCGGCAAATCCTTTTAATTCCGGTTTACCCGTATTGGTTATCAGGTTGGAATCGATAGGATAGAGAGGGGAATTTCCTGAAGAAAGACTTCCCCTGGCAAACGCGACCTTCACTTCCGGTCCCGCCATGTTTTTTATGCCTTCCAGGGGAGAAACGGCATAATAAGGATTCACCCAGCTGCTGCCGCCGCCGACCGGTTGGGCGATGTCTGCGTTGGGGCCTATGACGGCAATTGATTTGACCTTTTCCCTGTCCAGTGGCAGAACATTTTTTGTGTTTTTTAAAAGCACAATCCCTTTTTGGGCTGCCTCCAGTACGATAGCCTTATGCGTGCCGGCAAAATCAAAATTCCTGTCGGGTAAAAGGGGTTTATCCATTACCCCCGCCCATTTCCTTGCTTTCAAAGTCCGCTTGACCGCATCATTGATCCGCTGTTCACTTACCTGCCCGCTTCTTACCGCGTTCAGCAGCTTCTCGCCCCAATTGCTTCCATTGGGCATTTCAATATCCTGGCCGGAATTGATGGATTTTACCGTGGAGTGCGTTGCTCCCCAGTCAGAAACGACAAAACCCTGGAAATCCCATTCATTTTTCAGAATATCATTTAAAAGATGATTATTTTCAGAACAATACGAACCATTGACCAGATTATACGCCGCCATTATACCCCAGGCGCCGGCCTCCGTAACGGCGGCCTTGAAGCCGGGTAGATAAATCTCCCTTAAAACCTCCTCCCTTACACGGGCATTATTCATAAACCTGTTGTTCTCCTGGTTGTTGCAGGCATAATGCTTGACGACCGCCACGACTTTCCGGCTTTGTATTCCCCTGACAATGGCCGATGCAAGCCTGCTTATATGGTACGGGTCTTCACCGAAAGTTTCAAAACTCCTGCCGCCGCGCGGGTCCCTGATGACATTGATGCAGGGAGCCAGGGCAATATATCTTCCTTTGGCCCGGAATTCGGTTCCCATCGCCACGCCCACCCTGTATACGAGGTCGGGGTCCCAGGTGGCGCCAAGAAGAATCGTAGAGGGGAAACAGGTCGCCTTTCCCCACCTTACACCGTGAGGGCCGTCCGACATGATTAATCCCTGAATTCCAAGACGACCGATATCCTCCGTAGCAAATCCGGATTTATCACCGCTTAACTGGAATATTTTTTCCCTGAGTGTCATTTTGCCGATGATGACATCCAGGTCATCTTTATTCACATTTGAATTCTCACCATTCCCGGTGCCAAAAACCAATGTACAGGGTATTAATAAAAAAATAATAATTAGTCTTTTCATGATAAATTCCTTCCCTGTAGAAATTATAGAGAAGATATATCAACAGGGCAAGGGGAGACACATTAATGCGATATTTCTGAAGAAAATTATCAAAAAAGTGTTAATTATGGGATCAATGGTGTTAAATATAGAGAATGGAGGTAAAATATGAAGAATAATCACCTAAAACTGAAGATCATTTTACTTGTATTCGGAATCGTGATATTAATGACTTCCTGTGACCAATTCATCTCAAATTATATCAGGGTCCTGAATAGCAGCGGCGAAAATATAGACGTTCATATTGATTACAACGACTATGACAGCCATACTCCGACACAGCATATTCTTGCGGGTAATAGTTACACATTTTTTATCGATTTTTATGATTCGGACAAATATGATAAAATACGTGTTGTAGCATGGAATGGAATAGCGACATACAACTCTTATGGAAATATCGCGGAGAATGACTGGATTACAACAGTAGAATACAATAAGGATTTTTATTAAATCCGAATACCTGATAGTCCGGTATAAAAATCTTCGAAAGAGTTCACTCGATTGTCCGGAGTACCTTGACACAGATAGAGGTATTTAGCATTCTTAACGGGAAATGAGGGAAATTAAAACCGGCATTGGAACAAGCTTTCTGGATAAAACCGAATCCTTCAAGGCGGGGGCGGCGGCGATTACCGTGGCCCTTGACAATCTGGGGGAAAAACCGGATTTACTCTTTATATTTACCACATTCGAATACTTCCATGACGAAGTACTAAAAGGGGTTTATTCTCTTATTAAGGATGTCCCGAGCCTGGGATGCGCGGCAGACGGTGTTTTCGCAAATTCGAATGTGAAAACAAAAGAAATGGTCGCCGTGATGGCATTATCCCTGCCCGGATGTGAAGTTTCGGTAATTTACAGGGAGAATATCAAAAACATTTTTGATACGAGCAAAAAACTGGGAGAGCAATTTCTCTCATCCATATCCCGTCCTGATTTTATCAAGGGGAACTCCCTCATATATGTATTAAACAACAACAAATTGACAAATGATATTGTTGCCAGAGGTCTGGTAAATATCATAGGGCCGATGTGCAATATCATCGGCGGAGCGGTAGACGGTTTTCAAGGCGGGAATATGGGGCCTTTCGCCAACGGGAAAGTCCTGAATGACGGTCTTGTCTTATTGTTTATCCAAAGCAAATCTCCATTGGGAGCAGGTGTTGCCCATGGCTGGAAAGCATTCGGAACACCGCTGGTGGCCACCCACACGGAAGGCAACAGAATTTATACTTTAAACGGACAGCCAGCACATAAAATTTACAAGAATTTCTTTATTGAAAAATATCCCCATATCAAAGAGATTGATTTTGTCACCGATCAACCGGCCTTTTATAAATTCGCGGCGTATCATCCGGTAGGCCTGGCTAAAATGAAGGGAGAATACCTGATTCGCGACCCCTACGCCATCCTTGAAGACGGTTCAATCGTCTGCGGCGGTGAAATTCCGGAAAATTCGATCATCCATCTGATGGAAGGTACAAATGAAGCGCTGCTTGCAGCAACAGAAAGCGCTACCGCAGAGGGCATGAACAAATGCGGCGATAAAAAATTAGCCGGAGCCGTCTTTTTTAATTGTGTTACCCGGCTATGGCAACCCAATTTTGATATATCCTCCGACCTTAAAATAATCCGGAAAAAACTGGGACCCAACATTCCCATTCTGGGGATAATGACTCGAGGCGAATTCGCTACTCCCGGCTCGGGAATTGCGGCTTTTCATAACAAAACTTTCTGTATATCACTCATTTCCACATAGCCACGTTAAATTTTAAAGGGTTTTTGAGTCCTGAAATTCCGGATAACAGCTTAAAAATTTCAAAAAATCATGGAAGACCGGTTGTTAAAGTCACCCCAAAAGGTGTATTTTAAAAAACAGATTTAATTTGGGTCCTGCAATGACATTAAAAGCCAACAACACATGACCTCAATAATAAAATCTTCAATTTGAATTATGAAAAAAATCGACCGTGTAACCGAATTATCAATCTTATACGAAATATCCTCCCTGCCGCTTAGGCTGCAGGATTTAAATAAAATTATCCATTTGGCCTGCGACAAGGCAACCTCCCTGTTGGGAAATAACGCGGCCTGCTTTTACATATATGACGGGGATGCCGGTATATTCAAACCGGCGGCGGCTTCAGGCCTTGCAAAAGAATTATTCCTTCCCCTGGAAGAGAAAGATTTAAACCATTCCATTGCCCACCATTTTTTTGAAGACGATACCCTGTTGTGGGAGCCTTACAATAAAACCACGGACCCGCATCTATTGAAAAACGAATACAAAACAAAAAGGGAGATAATCTCCGCTGTACGGGTCGAAGACGAACTTTTCGGCTTCCTCTATATTTTACGTTTTGATGATGAACCCTTTGATGCAACGGAAAAACTGCTTTTAGCCAACCTGATAAACCGCATTACCATTTGCCTGGAAAATGACCAGATTTTAAGGAAAAAGGAGGAAAAGGAATCCCAGCTCAAAGCCACCTTGACGGAATTGGAGCGTTCAAACAAGGACCTGGAAACATTCGCGTATGTCATTTCCCATGACCTGCAGGAACCTCTCAGAATGGTGAAAAGCTTCCTTAAACTGCTTCACTCAAGATACGGTAATCAACTGGACGTGAACGCGCAGGAATACATCGACTTTGCCATGGATGGAAGCGCGCGCATGCAAAAAATGATCAAGGCGCTGCTCGATTATTCACGCATAGACTCAAACGGACAAGCCTTCGAGCGGATAGACTGCACATCGGTGATGAAGGATATCGAGAACAATCTCATGTTTATGATAAAGGAAAAAAAAGCCAGAATCATATACGATACTTTACCCGTCATCATGGCCGATTATCACCAGGTATGCCAGCTCTTTCAGAATATCATTCAAAACTCCCTTAAATTTGCCGGTGATGACCCGCCTGAAATTTCCATATCCACCTCGAAGACAGACGATTTTTGGGAATTCCGCATCAAAGACAATGGTATTGGCGTCGATCAACAATTCAAAGATAGAATTTTCATGATTTTTGAGCGTCTCCACACGTCAAAGGAATACCCGGGAACCGGAATCGGCCTTGCCATTTGTAAAAAAATAGTGGAAAGGCACGGCGGGATAATCCGGATGGAATCCGGGGCAAGCAAAGGCGCTTTGCTCTATTTTACCCTGCCCGGATATAAAAACGGCGACAGAGAATCAACATAATGCCGGGGAGCTATACCTGTTTATCCCCTGTGTTTATTTCCTCGATACTTGTAAGAAGCCGGTTCATGTTGCTCTTGTTGTTCAGACCCAGTTGATTAAGGGCATTTACCTCGTATAGGACCGCCTTTGATTCATTCAGTAATTCAGTGATTTTTAATTTAATCTTATCAGCCTCCTCACCGATATGCCGTACGATATCAATGCCTCCGGCTATCTTGTCATCCATTGATACAACGGAATGATTAACGTCGTCGGTAGTAGTTAAAAGCAGATCAAGGGATTTATTCATCTGCTCCGCACGGGATTTCAAACCGGACATGCTTTCGGTGATTTCCAGGATGGCCTTTTCCACCCTGCCTATCCGGTCAATGACCTGCCTGAAGGATTCAACGGTCTCCTGGTTGACGTCAGTCGCAAGCTGTATATCGGCAATGTTTTTTTCGATGGTTATCCTGATCAGCCGGGAATTCTCGTTTGTTTCCTCGGAAAGTTTTCGTATTTCTTCGGCCACTACGGCGAATCCCCTGCCCGATTCCCCGGCATGTGCGGCCTCGATGGCGGCGTTCATGGCAAGAAGATTCGTTCGGCTGGCAATGCCTTCTATTAAAGAAATCACCTCGAGAATATCGTCGGACGACTTCAATAAATTGGAAATGGATTCAATGGAATCGTTCATGTTGCTGCTGCCGCCGGTGGCCGTGGCTACCAGTTCATTGAGAACTGACTCCTTTTGCCTGACCGAATCGGAAACAGCGATAATCGAATCCACAATTTCTCCGACCACCGAAGAAGACTGGTTCAAGGCCTTTTTTTGTCCTTCAATCATGGTGTTCACATCATCCTTTGATTTTCGAAGCACGGAATACACTTCCGTTGATGCTTTGACATTGGACAGGAGGTCAATGGCCCTGATATTGATTTCATCCAGGTTTTTGGTCATTAAATTCACATGGGTAATCGAATCCTTTACCGACTGCATGAGGTCATCGCCTACCGCCAGTCCGTGGCGGGAAGTTTCAAAAAGGGTTGTCAGTTTTTCAAGCTGACCGGTCTTTTCCCTGTTCCGCGTTTCCATACTGGTCATGAACATATCACTGGTTTTGACTATGATGAATGAAATTACCGCTCCAACACTGAAGATGACAAAGGCATTGATAAAAATCACGACTAAATCAAAATCAAGACCGCCGGCGTTTACGGCCGGGAGCCTGAAAAAAACCTCAAAAGCAAAAGCCGCGATACAGGCAGCCCAGCCGGCTATTATTTGCCATTGCGCATACCCTAAAAGACAGCTGATAAAAAGAAGGGGAATATAATAGAAACCGAGTTTAAAGACGTCATTGACATTTTCAGGCGGTTTCAGGATTACCATGGCCGTCATGGCAAGAAAGGCCAGCACAAGTATGATATTAACCGAAATATGGTAATGTCCCCGGTAGACCAGGACCAGGCAAACCGAGATAACGAATAAAAGAACGGTTTCCATGGCGGCGTTTATCCAGTCGGCAGTCAGGTAATCATTAATGCCGCTGATTACCAATGCAACAATGATTAGGGCTATGATATAGACAATTAATTTTGCCTTGTAACGGATTTTGTAGGGATGATGTTCATAGATTTTCTCTATTTTTTTTAATGGTTTCACAAACATCCTATCTTAATAAAAAAATTTCTCAACCCTCAAGTGTTCTTCTTATAAAATTTCGGCCGGATGGGTGGAGAAATAAAGCCTTAGTTAGTATAATTTCTTGTCATAAAAGGTTTTAAATTAAAGAATGAGTCGAAATCCCTTAAAATGAAAACGAAAGATTGAAAAAATGGCCCAATACAAAATATATGTATAAAATAAAAATAACCGCGGCCTCCATTCTGACCAGTTTCTTGTTCGTGGTAATGAATATCTGAATCACGATGCCTGTCAGGACCAGGAAAGGAAGATCAAAGCGGAGAATATTGGGGTCAAGATTTTCCATGGGATTAATGATGCAGCAGAGTCCCAGGACGAACATGGCGGTGAAAATATTCGAGGCATAAATTTCACCGATCGAGACGTCCGCCTTTTTTTTAAAAGTGGCTGACAGGGCAATGGCCAATTCAGGCAATGACGTACCCAGGGCAAAGAGAATGACCCCCAATGCCAGGTCCGGGATGCCCGCCCATTTCCCGATCGTTTGACCGGATTGGAGTGTAATCTCCGCTCCCCCGATTATTCCCGCAATACCCAATAAACCTATAAGAACGGGAATGAATATATTCGGCCTTTTCCTCCCCTCTTTTCCTTCCTCTGCCGTTTTGGTTGCCCGCGATTCACGTATTGCCTCCCGGATTACGGATATCAGATAAGGCGTGTATAATCCCATCAGGATGAACCCGTCTATTCGCGACAGTACGCCGTCTATGGCCAAAAGGAAAATAATGGCCGTTGAAAGTATCATCCAGGCCGCTTCCCTTTCCTTGACTTCATCACGAACGGTGATGGGCATTATAAAAGCGCAGAGGGCCGTGACGAATGTCAGGGTAACGAAGTTGGAGCCGACTATGTTGCCCAGCGATATATCGGATTTGCCTCTTGCATTGGCCAAAAGAGACACGACGAGTTCCGGCATGGAGGAAAAGACACTTACGCCGAGGATCGTAATGACCAGTTCCTTTACGCCGAAAAAACGCGCTATGGGAGTTATATTTCTAATTACCGCCTCGGAGCTGATCCATAATAATCCTATGCCGGCAACAAGGCCCAATACGGCCGTCGCCCAATTACTGGATACGACCGGTTCCAGCCAGGCAAACATCCATACACCTCACTGACAATGGTTTTACAGTTTCCTTAACTATATAGAGAGGCGGTTTTTATTGCAAGGTTTTTGCGAAAAGAGTTTTTTGCGCTGTACCTTTTCAGGCCATTTGTCGGGCTGCACAGGAAGCCCGGCTCTACTTCGCTCCGCTCAGATGCCGCCGT
>JAFGKU010000172.1 GCA_016928415.1 Spirochaetales bacterium | reverse complement strand
GACTCTGTCATCGATGATGACTCTGTCATCGATGATGACTCTGTCATCGATGATGACTCTGTCATCGATGATGACTCTGTCATCGATAATGACTCCGTCATCCATGATGACGGAGTCATCATGGTCCAGGAACTGAATTTTCAGTTAAAGACACCTCCCGCGCCGTATGTTAAAATGAACGCTTTTGAAGCCAATTCCGATGCGACCATGGCTTTTACCCGAAAAGATCTTGAACTGACGTTTTTAGTGATCGGGGAAACATTGAATGACGAAGTAACTTTTTCAGTCGAGGATCTGGTAAATATTAACAAGATTAATCTTAAAAAAAATCTTGAAAATCCTGAATTTTCCGGGCAAAAGGAATATGTCGTCAACGGGCTCAAGGGTATCTCTTTTTTTACAAAGGGCGGTATAAAGGGCTTGATGGTCTATTATTTCCACTGGGTTTATTATACGAACGGTTATTGTTTCCAGCTTGTTCTATTGACAACACGCAATGACAGGCAGTCGCTTGTAAATGAGTCAAATACACTCCTGTCAGGGTTCACCCTCATAGACCCTAAACGTGTCGCTTATAAAAAAAAGGACCTGTCCAGGTATATAACCGTTTTTGATTCGCCTGATTATTATTATTCTCTCAATCTTTCCGGCTCCAACTGGATGAAATGGAAGGGATTGAAAGAGGACCATCCTGATTCCGAAACAGGCGGCTTGACGCAAAACGGTTTGTTTTTTGTCGTACAGCCCCTGTATCTTGTTGAAAGACCTTCGCTTGATATGCTGGCCCGTTTATACATAAACAGCTACGGCATAGATTATCCCGGTGACAAGATTAAAAATTTCAGGAAACAGAAATGGAATGGCGGCGACGCTTATTTCATTGAGTGCGAAAAAGAGGCGGAAAAAAATGTCTATGAATTTCGTATGGTCGTTTATCAACGGGAATACATAGGCTACATGTTCATGCTTTTCGGCGTGAAGGGAACGGCGGGAATGGATTCTTCTGCGCGTGATTTGTTCAAGTCCGTCTCTTTCAAAACCCTGCCGGAGCACTTTGATGTATCCTCCAGAATCCACACCGGGGAAGATAAAAAAAGGGCGGGGATTGTGCATAATGCACTGGGAATATATTATTTCAGTTCAAAGCAGTATACGAAAAGCCTTGCCTTTTTTAAACTCGCCTCTGATATGGAAGAAACTTCGGCAAACTACATGATCAACCTGGCCGATGTGTATGATGAAATAGGTGAGTATGGGGAAGGCCTTTCTGCACTCAGAAAAAAAGCGGCACAATTCAAGGACAACCAGTTGTATCAGGCATGGTATGCCTACTTCCTGCAGAGAAACAGGGAAACGGATGAAGCCATCAGTGTTTACCGTACGGTATTCCATGCCGGATTCAACCGGGACGATTTTTTCCGTGAATTTACCGGCCTTTTAGCCGACCGGAAAATGTGGGACGATGTGGACGGGGAATACCGGTTATACCTGGAAAAAAATGATTCGCTTGAAATGCGGTTATCACGCATAACAATGCTTTACCGGAAAGGCGATTATGAAAAGATGATCAGCCTGTTGACAGGCGAAAGGGAAAACGCGCCGGCGAATGCAGATGTCTCGACGCTCCTTGTTCACGCGTATAACGGCACAAAAATGCATGACAAGGCGCTTGCCCTTTGCGATGACATGATAGCCGCAGAGGTACAGACTCCCCTGTTTTATTACCTGAAAGGCCAGACCTATTTCATCATGAAGGAATACACCCGTTCCATGGAAGTGGTGGAGAAGGGCCTGGCTATTTCGCCTAACAACGAAAGATTGACGGAATTGCGCGACATGGTTTCCGGCGCACTTGGCCAGGGGAACAAGGACGGTATAAGGGATGTGATCGATCCTGTTCCCGTTCCCAAAGTATTTACTTCCGGCCTCAGGTCCTACCAGCAGACAGAGAATGACGCCCTTTACGGGGCATATTACATCCATATAATGCGGTGTTATTCCTTTAAAAAGGATGAACCGGTCCGGTATACGGTGTATAGGAAAATAAAAGTCCTGACCGAGGCGGGAGTCGAGAAATTCAATACCCTCGAGTTCGATTTTAATCCCTCCGGTGAAAATATCCATGTAAACAGCCTCAAGGTTTTCGACAGGAAGGGCAGGCTGGCCGGTGAAGGAAAAATGGCCGATTATTATGTTACGGACAGCCGGGACAACAGTATGGCTACCAATGATAAAACGCTGTACATGCCCGTGCCCAACCTGCTGCCCGGAAGCATCATTGAGGTTGCCGTTACCGTTGAATCGTTCGGTATTTCCGATACGGTCCGTTATGACCGGTTTCTTTTTTACGGGAGACGACCCATCAAATTTTTCGGATTAAGCCTGAGCGGGGATCTTAACGACATTGAATATACGGCAGCCAATATCGGAAAACCGCTCAAGGAGAAAAACCTGCTGGCCTGGTATGTTAAAAACCCCGCTGTTTTCGTGTATGAGCCCGGGCAGCCCTTTTACGAAAAATTTGTGCCGAACGTAATATTCGGTGACAAGAATTCCAGTTGGACGGCATTGGGTAAAAAATATTTATCCGATATCGGAGACAAGCTTGAACCGTCAAAGGAAGCGAAAGCGATCGTTTCAGGGATCGTAAAAAAAGGGGATAAGACTTCCCTCAAGGTGGAGAAGATCCTTTCCTATATTCAGAAGAATTACACGTACAAGGCCATTGAATTCGGTACAAGGGCGAGAGTTCCCAATACATTCGAGCAGATCGTGGCGAATAAATACGGGGACTGCAAGGACCAGGCCGTGCTTTTATATCATCTTCTGCGGGCTGCCGGCATAAAAAGCTACCTTGCCTTGACAAATTTTTATTATAACGCCGAAAAAAAAATACCGTCATTAGACCAGTTCAATCACATGATCCTTTTTGTTCCCGGTTATAAAAAAGGAGTTTTTTTGGACCCTACGAACAGGGACTTAAAACCCGGGACCATGGTTCCGGAAGGTCTGGCAAACCATAACGCCCTCGTTCTCAATCCGGCGAAAATAGAACTGAAAACCATTCCGGGATACCCCGCCTCCGAATGTATTGTCCGTTTACATAAAACCCTGAAGATTTATAAACGGAAACAGCTTCTGGTTACCGAACGGCTCCAATTCTCCGGTTATCTGGCCTCATCGATGCGCGGTGCCTTCAAAAGAATGGAAGCAAGTGAATACGTCAGGAATTTCCAGAATTCGTTATCCAATGTCGAGGGGAATATACAATTGTTATCCATTAAGCCCTTTTATCTATATGATAATAAGAGGGATTTTGTCGTTTTCTGCAAGTATGAAGTGAAAAATGCCATTGATACGTCAAAAACCCAGCTGTCATTCGATAATCCCGTACTCTGGGAAACGTATTACCTGAAGCCTGACAATATCCTGCACAGGCGTTCCCCGTATGAAATTACCTATCCTGTTACATTGTACAGTACGGTTACCCTTAAGAAAATTCCTTATTTTACTTTTGTCAGCCCTAAACGGACCACCACCAGGAAAACACTGAAAACAGCCCAATACGGGATATCGGTGCGTAAAACAAGTAAAGCTCTGACCATCTCTTTTTCCTGTAAATACAGGCCGGGCATGTACAAGGCAGGGGATTACACGCTTCATACCGATTATCTCGAGTCCATGCTTGATTATCTGGAAATGAAGGTAGTCCTGAGAAAATCGAAGAAGAGATAGACCTTGCATTAAGCGACAAAAAATTCTAATATCACCACATGAAAAAATCATTCGGATCAAAGACTTTTGTATTACCATCTCCCACGTGGATCATCTGTGCGTATGACCCTACTGAAAAGCCGACAGGCGCCGCCGTTGCCTGGGGAGGTATCTGCAGTTCCGTGCCCCCGTGCGTGGTGGTATGTCTGCGGAAAGCGACATACACGCATGGATGTATAATGGAAAGAAAGGCCTTTACCGTGAATGTGGCTGACGAAGCGCATGCCGTTGAAGCGGATTACTTCGGGCTTGCCACCGGCAGGAAGGTTGATAAATTCACCCTTTCAGGCCTGACTGCTGTCAAGGGAGAAAAAGTGGATGCTCCCTATATTGATGAGTTTCCCCTGATTGCGGAATGCAGGGTTACCGGTATCTCGGAAGTGGGGATACACACCCAGTTTGTGGGGGAAATAATCGATATAAAGGCGAATGAGGATATTCTAGATCCGGAGGGCCTGCCTGACCCTGAGAAAGTTAAACCGCTTTTTTATATGGCGAGTGTCCGCAGTTATTATGGTATTGGCGGCCCGGTTGGTAAAGCCTTTGATATTGGGAAAAAAATTGGGAAGTAAAACAGCAAAACCGTTTTAGAGGGTTTTGTTTTTATCTTCGATGATGCTTGAAAATTCCGGCCTGTTTCTGGTCATTGCCTTGAGTAACCAGTAAATGGCTTCCTTCCTGGTTGAAAACGCCCTGGCATTACTGCCTGTTGCGGCGTTATAAAAGTTTAAAATCTGCCTTTTAATCCCGGTTATGCCTAAAACGGCCGTTCTCCGGACATTCATGGCTACCTTTTTCGCTTCCGCATCCTTCAAGCGCTGGATGATTACTTTATCGATTTTGGTGTTTGAAAAATCAGTTAAAAGAAGAACTTTTTCCTTGGACTGCAAAACAACTTCATTGGATTTGCTAAAATACTCCATGAGTTCTTCGGTCGTCAGTCCGGAATAGTCGCTGACAAGTATTTTTTTATCCCCGCATTTAAGCCAGTGTATTCTTTGGTCCATTTTATCCTCTCTTTAAATAATTCTATATATTACCTTAAGGCAACTCTAAAACCACCTTTTAAACAACCTTCCGAATAATGATTTTTAAAAAATCGGGGTTTTTAGAGGTTGCCCAGGATATACTCATAGCTTATAGAGATCCCAATATATAATATAACGGCAATAATGGTCACTTCTCAAATTTTTTGATAAATTTTTCCGTTAAATTTCAATTTTCTATCTCATAATTGGCTATTTCGAACAGTTCGGTAATGATGGGGCTTTTATTGCCGGTAATATAATTGGCCAATTGCTGGTAGCCGATAAAGGCCGAATAGATTTTAAAGGCCTTATGCCGGGAAGATTTTTTATCATTGGTTACGGAGAAAAAAATTTCGTAGAGATATTCCAGCCTGGCCGTGTCAATTTTTTCCTGGTATTGCCTTACGTCCGGGTCATACAATGCCCATGCTCGTATGGCCAGTTCCGTTTTTCTCGGTATTTTAAGGGTCGATTGTACGAGAGTTTTCAGTTTTTCATTGGGACTGAGCCCCTTTTTACTTTTTTCCAGGATTTTTACCGTATAGGTTTCAAACCAGTAAGTTATAAGATGATTGACGAAATTTTTACTGTTGCTGAAATGATGGTAGAAAGATCCTTTTGTCTTTCCCATAACAGTTACGAGATTATCGATAGTCAAGGCGCTTGGTCCCTCTGCTGATAAAATTTCCAGTCCCGCTTCCAGCCAGTCGGCTTTTTTACTTGACACTTTTTTCTCCTTTTATTACATTAAATACCATACCTTATGGTATGTTTTTGGGTTTATGACATCTTACCCTGTTGAATTGTCCGTATGAATAGGGAGAATGTCAAGCTCATCAGTAAGGAGGTAAATTTTATGGAAAAGGTAATCAATCCGGATATCCGTAATTTCGTTAATATAACAGCACACCCGGCCGGGTGTGAAGCCAATGTGCGGTCACAGGTTGAGGAAAGCGAGGAAAAGTGCCCTGGCAATGGGATAGGGAATGCACTGGTTGTCGGCTCAAGCGCCGGATACGGTCTTGCAAGCATAATAACGGCGGTCTTTGGTTATGGAGCAAAGGGACTGGGTGTGTGTTTTGAACGGCCCATCAAGAACAGGCGTTCTGCAGCTCCCGGGGCCTACAATATAGCGGCTCTTCATAAGATTGCCAGGGAAAAGGGCAGGTATATTGAGACGATCAATGGCGATGCCTTTTCCCATGAAACCCGTAAAGAAGTAGTAGTCGCTTTGAAGGAAAGATACGGCAAACTCGATTATGTCATTTACAGCGTTGCCTCTTCCCGGCGTGTTGACCCGGATAACGGAACCCTGTACCAAAGCCGTATTAAGCCGATCGGTGATGTTTATAAGACCATGACGATTGACCCGGAAACGGAGACCCTGCGCGAAATAGCGGTGGAGCCGGCATCAGAGGATGAGATTTCCGATACGGTCAAAGTAATGGGTGGAACGGACTTGAAGCTTTGGGTGGAAACCCTGGTACAAGCGGATCTTCTTAATCCCGGCTGCCGGATCCTGGCCTATACGTACATCGGTTCCGAAGCGACCGCCCCCATTTACCGTTCCGGTACCATAGGGGCCGCGAAGGTACACCTGGAAAAGACGGCCCGGGATCTTGACCGGCTTGTCATGGGAAGATACCACGGGAATTGCCTTGTTTGTTCCTGTCAGGCGCAGGTTACCCGGGCATCCAGCGTCATTCCCGCCATGCCCCTGTACCTAAGCCTGCTTAAAAATGCCATGTCCGAATCCGGCGAATTTGAATCCGCCGTCCAGCAGATCATCCGTCTTTTCAGACAGCATGTTTCTCCCGGGAGGATTCCTCAAACGGATGCCGCGCATCTCATCCGCCTGGATGACAGGGAGTTGAACCCGTCCGTGCAGCAGTACGTGTCCGATACCTGGAAGAAACTGACTGATTCGAATTTCAGGGAATTGGCCGATTGGAAAGGCTTTAAGGAGGATTTTATCCGTACAGCCGGTTTTGGTCTGACCGGAATAGATTATGACAGGGGAATTGATAATACCGTTAACTGGCAGTAAGTGTCACGAGGATTTCCATTTTTTTAAAGATTGTACTTGATTAATTGTACCGTTTTTGATAAAATATTAAAAACGGTACAATTAATATGAATTTTACGGATACCAGTTATATCGTAGCGCACCGCTTTTTATGCGAACCGGAGAGGAAATGGACAACCCTGGATTTCCCGGGTTGTCATCGACCGGCCGTTGTCCGCCTGTTCAATTACCTGATCGGCGAAGGCGTCCTGCAAAGAAACGAGGCCCGCGGCAGGAACAGTCACTCCCTTTTAGTCAGCCCGGCAAAGTTACTCGATTTATGCATTGAAAATTTCAATACAAACGAGGAAAAAGTTTTGTCCTTTGTATCCAAACGGCCTGAAGATGACCTGCTCCAGGACCTGCTCCGTTTAAAAGTTGAATTTTACATGGGACGGTTCACGGGGATACGCAGGGATCTCATATATTCAACGGTGTCCGGCTTTTCACTGCTGCTCCCGGACCGGTCCGTTTTTTCCGGGGATGATCTGGCTGAGTTTCAATTGGAATTCAAGCTGTTGAAAGTGAATTTCGGCGGAAATATCACCCTGATCCTGCCGCGGTTCAAGGAATACCTTCGTAAATTCGCTGTCGAGCAGGAGGGTATCCGGCTGCCTTCCGATTTTTACACGTATCTCTATCTATCAAACTCGGACAACCCCGTAGCCCTGCCGCAGAAGGAATTTATCGAAAAGGAAATCGGAGGAGTGAATGGAAACTTTCTTGCCTGGCGATGAACAGGAAAAGAAACTCATCAAGGTTTTACAGGACATGGAAAAATACAGGGACCAGGCCGTGCTGGTGGGGGGATGGCTTCCCTACATGTACGCCAACTACCTCTGGAAGCTGAAATCGGATACATTCATCATTAAAACGGTCGATATCGATTTTGCCCTGAGGGACAAACATAAAGCTGTCTCCCCGCTTATACTGGAAAAATTCCTGGAATCACCGGAATATGTTACGCAGCCGGTTTATCCCGGCGAGGACACTCCCTTCGAGGTATGGGTGTTATACGGTACTGGAAAGACCGCCAGGATGAGGATCGATTTCTTAAGCGACGAATTTTCCGACCCGTCGGAATTCCAGAAAAAGCTGCTGGGTCCGGGGATGAGTGTCATTCCATTGGACACGGTGGATTTCATGCTGAAAAAGAATAACTGGCTGGAAATACCGGTAGCGCATAAGGACAGGAAAGCGGTCTGCAACATATTGAATCCGTCCGCCTATCTTTTCATCAAGGGGATGAGCTTTGCCGGACGAAGTATTGCCGAAAGTGATTATAAATATAAAAAGGATATGTGGAGCCTTTATTTTATCCTTGATGCGGTCCCGCCGGCTGAACGGGAAAACCTTTTTTCCAATTTACAAAAATACAGGAAAGAGGAAAAAGAATACTATCGGTATTTTTCGGAAAACATCCGGGAATATTTCACCGGGCAGGATGCGAAAGGTGTTGCGGATTTGACCTCGCTTTTAAAAACAACATTCCCGGAACGAATCATAAAAAAGCGTATTGAAAAAAAATTCAAAGAGCTTGCCGATTTTCTCGAATTATAATAAAAGTACGGAAGAGGATTATTTTTATGGCCAAGGAAGAAACCGGTACAGCCTGGTATGCCCATACCTCGTCCGATCACACAATGCGGAACTGGTCCCGCATATTAAAAACATTTTCAGATGTGCCGGATGTTTTTCGCGAGGTCTTCGCCACCCGTGATGAGTTTCCCTATACGGTTTTCATCCCGGAAGATAAACTGATTTTCCAAAGGAGACGAAATGCCCGTCTTGCCTGTCTTTTGGACGACCGTCTTGTCGTTATGCAGTCCCGCGGCAACAGGGTAAGAAAGGTTACCCACGCCTTCGATGATATCTATTATCTGGAATACGGAAATATACTGCTTTATTCCTGGCTCAGGGTTGTGAGCAGGGCGGGTATATCCACAATGAATTTTAATGAAGTGACTTTCCATCATTTTGAACCAATCGTAAGTAAAATCAGGGAGGCGGCTGCCATCCGGTCTGGATTGGATTCAGGTGTAACAGCATGGGGGCCCGGTCTGCATTGCTTTGATTTTCTTGAGAATACCAGTTACAAGTTTATGAATTTCGGCCGTGACAGCGTCCGGTATGGTGATAATGTGCAAGCCGTTCTGTATCAACCGGAAAGGCGTTTAAAAACTGTCAGATTTTTCAACATACCGTTGTTCGTGAAATACGCAACCTGCCAGCTTGCCGTCCTCACAGGACAGGAATTGATCCTGATCCGCGACAGCAGGCGTACCAAAAATAACAGCCGGGAATTATACGGCGGGATTTTTACCTATATTCCCCTCCACCAGGTAAGGGATCTCTCATTTACCGGAGCAAGTGATGAATCCCTTACCCTGATGAAGATCGAATTCACCAATGGAAATCATCTCCAAATGGAATTCGATGCCGGTAATCCCGGCTTGACCGCGTTTCGTGCAATGTACGGCAACGCGGTCCATAAAAACGCCTAATGGCCCATTAGCGCGGCCCGGCTCAAAAAGTATCTGGGTCGCTTTATGACCTGTAAACCGGCTTCTTCTGCCATGTCCAGGGATTTTTCAAAACCTTCTTTTGAAACATGAAAACCCGGTTCAACGACAAGGATCCGGCCTGAAGGCTTTAAATGGGCCTTCAGCTGCTTCAGCAAAGCAGGCTGGTTTTTTACCTCATGCAATACGTAAAATACAAGGATAAAATCGAAGGTATCATTCAACTGGATACCTTTCCCATTGGTTTTATAAAGCCTGATTGTCTCTTCCAGACCGGTTCCATCGATCTTTGCCTTTACCTTATCAAGCATTTCCTGCTGGATATCGGCGGCTATGACGGTTCCGGTGCGTCCGGTTTTTCTGGCCATTTCTATGGAAAAGAAACCGGGACCGCATCCGAAATCAAGAACGGACATTCCGGGTTTGATGTATTTGCCTGCAATCTTCCCGGGATGCTGAACGAGCTTTCTGAAAATATTATCGAGAGCACCGGCGTGTTCGACAGGGCAAACACGAAATTTTTCAGCATTCTCCATTGTTTCCTCCTCTCTTTATTCTGCCGTGAAATCAGTGGCCAGGGTCTCATCATCCATTTCCCTGATCCGGTTGCGGAGTTTCCGTTTGCGCCCTCTCTCTGATGCGTGATGACTTCCGTGGAATCCGCGAAACAGGATTTGGGACAGGATAAAGATACCCCAGGCTTCCCAATAGGAAATCACCGGAAGGCCGAAAAGATGCGGCATGAGCCAGTTCCAGAGCCACATGACGATGAATCCCATGAGAACCATCAGTCCGGCCACTAAAATAACGCCACCGGTAATAATCAGGACTTTTAGCCCGATGTTCAATTCTTCCCATTTCTTATGAAATTTCTTTTTCTGTTCTTCAGACATAATTACCTCCTCTGTCCTGTGAAGACATGATAATCACTATAGATTTTTCGATACCGGCTGTGCAGTCGTTGGTCAATTCAATCATAGATCCAGTCCTTGAGGGCTGCCGACAGTTTTTTAACGGCCAGTTTTTTCCGCGTCATCAGCGTGTTGATCGGTTCACCCGTTCGTTCTGAAATTTCCCTGAACGTCTCGTCATCGATCACCTGGGCCTCGATGATTTCCCGTTGTCTGTCAGGAAGGGCGGCTATGGCATCCGAAAGCGCCCCGGCCAGTTCTCCGCGCACCAGTTCGTCGGACGGATCCAGCCCGGTCGATGCGATGATTTCAGCGATCGTCTCCTCGGACACGTTCGTTTCGCCGGCCGCCTGCCGGGTTTCCCGCCGCCGCCACAGGTCAATCACTTTGTTCCGGATAACGGTAAAAAGCCACGCCGTGATATTCTCCACCTTCCCCAGGATGTCCAGGTTTGACAGGGCATTTACAAAGGCCTCCTGTAGCACATCTTCCGCGTCCATGATGTTGCGCGTCGCTTTTTTAGCGCGTGCCAGGAAAGATTTCCTGTTTTTCCTGTACGTTTTTTCCAGTGATTCCTTCAGGTTGTCCTTGATGGTTTGCCTCCTTCTACAACCGGTATCATTAATAATGACGTTTGAGGAGGATTTTTCGTCTATTAATTTAAAATAAATCAGATTTTGGAAAAACGGCGTAATCTGCCATCAGCGTTTTAATACAGCCGTTCATTAGAAAATACCGTTTTTATCCAGGTGCCTTAATCAGACAGGTCAATCTTGGAGCGGCGTTGTATCGGGTAAATTTTTATTCCTTGATTTCACATAAACCTTTCCGTCCGATCCGATAAACGTTGCGAAATACTTGTCTGCATTTAATCCTATCCACCAGGAAGGATCACCGCGGCCAAAACCGGGATTCCCAAGCGGCACGGGAGAGAGGTATCCGCCTTCAAATTTTAAAACACCCCTGGAGTAGGCAAGAATCAAGGCATCATTTTTATCTGGATTCTCGGACTTGTCAGGGATTAAAGAAGGTGCAGACGGTTTCTCTACTTTTTCAGTAAATACTTCATTCCATGCGCTGCCGTCCCATTCAATAATTTTTGTAGTAAAGTTATTAATCTCCGATTCTTCAGTATAGGCGACCACGGGCTGGCGTTTCAAGCTCATGTCCTTCAAGCCCATGGCCAATGAAAAATTATGGGTTACAGGGCGCTTTTCGTCTGTTCCAAAATCGAGTCGAGTCCAGTTATAAGAGCCGTTTGACAGTTTACCCATGCTTACGTTAAAAGTCCGGTAGGCCGGATCGTCTTCGGGGAATGCGTCGGAATAGGCAATATATATTACACCTGAATCAACAACGACCGAGGTACTGAATGTGGTAAAAAAATCGAATATATACGGTATGTCGGAAAGTGAAAAATCCATTTTTATATCCGCGATTTTTTGATGGATGTCTCCTCCGGAATAGTCTTCCCATTCCTGACCGTCCCATTCCATCATTTCGACATCGAAATTGTTCTGAACCCAGTCCCAGCAGGTGCGTTCATAGTATATCGGGAGCGGGGGAGTTATGTAGAATATGAGGTAGTGATTGTCTTCCGTAATATACAGGGATGGCGCTATCCGCTCTTTCAGGTCTTCATGCTGATTTGCATCATTAATCGGTGACATGTTTTCGATTTGTACCCAAATATTATCCTCGCACCGGGCCGCAAAAGAATCCAGATAACCGTTGGGAATAATTTCCGGCTTTTCTGCCAAAAATACTTCACTGTAGAAGAGCACCGGTTTTTGACTGCTGTCAAAATCCATATCAAAGGTGTAGGACTGTATATTATCGTCGCAGAGGTTGCCGGTCCAGGTTTCAGCAGTGACGTTCCACCTGTAAATATGGGTTTGCCATTTATGTATTCCGTTTATTTGATTGAGGTATTTGTTCAACATAAGGTAAACATCGTTATTGTTAACGGTTAATCCTGGCATTGTGGTTTCCGAGGCTAAATCAGTAATATTGAATTTGCTGTCCTGCCATTTTGTAAGCGTAAATAAACCGCTTTTAAAACATCTGCCGGCATAAGGACCGTCAAGATAAGTGAATCGTAAATTACATCTGTTGTCTTCGCTGACATTAGTCGACCATGTATAGTGTCCCGTGTTGCCATCGACTTTGTCTGCAATAAGTACTTCAGTGAGATCCTCTTTTACTAGCTCTATTTTCATATTATGCCCGACAGCGGCTGACCATTGTATGTCAAAAAATATTGAATTATCTGAATCATTCATTTCCACGCAGCTTTCCGGCGAAGGATTGGTGACGACAGCGTGTATGTCTCCCCATCCCGCTATCACGTTGTAATCGTCGATATGCCAGCAGGATGAAATTACGGAAAGACATAACCCGGTAATTATTAACAGGATTACTTTTTTCATGGGGGCCATTATACCATCTATTATGTATTTGTCAACAAATGCTTAATATAAAATAGGTTAATCACAATTTTAATTCGCATGGGTAACGATTGTTACCTTTTGGTATACAAAAGATACCGTTTTCTGATGAACGGACAGGTGTTATTGTGTAAATAGGAAAATAAAAAGAGGGAAGGAGGGATGAAGGTAAGTATTATCAATTAGCTATTCAAATGTATTATTTTAATGAAGAAATTTAATTTTTATGGAGGTGTATTGTGAAAAATACAAGTAAAAAACATTTTAGTTTGACCGTTAATTTCTGCATTCTGTCGGTTTTGGCTTTCTTGACATTTTTTGGTTGTCAAATTGGCAATGATAATGGTAATGACCGATCCGCCATTTCAGTGGATCAAATCATTAACAATCATACGGCTGTCAAGGACAACCAGATTATTCTGGATGATGAATGCTATATGGATCTGTTAAAAGCCGGATTATCCTCAAGCCAGATAGATGGACTGAAAGACCATCTGAATAAAACGAACAAGCAGCTTAGAGAAGGTGAAGTAACGATGGGAGATCTGTACAGGGAAGTTCCCTATTTTAATTCGGATGATTCGGATTCAAGGGCAATCCTGCCGTGTGCAACCACTACAGGTGAAACAAAAACGGTATTTGCCTGGTTTTACATCGATTTTTATATGAACAGCTGTGATACACAGGAATTTAAATATGGACTTGGAGCCGGAGTGGCGATTATCGCCGCCGCCGTAACGGGTGGCTGGGGAGCCCTTCTGGGATATCTCCCGGTTGCCACTATAGATCTGATGGCGTCAAAAGGAAACGGAGGTATCATTATCAGATGGTTTTATTGGGCTGGGACATGGATAATTCTGCCACAATATTGATTTAATGGTATATATCCGAAGGGGTGGTATAAATTCCCCTTCGGATTTTTATATATGCATTCCATCCATAATTTTCGGCATTAAAGACCCGCTCAATCCTTTAAACCCCTTCCCCTTTCTTGACTACATCCCCCAAACCCTGTACATTTAACCCTATGACTGTAATAGAAAAAATACTTGCCGTTCTTTTCGGTTCCAAGCAGGAACGGGACCTGAAAAGGCTTATCCCCTTGGTCAGGGAAATCAACACCCTTGAGCCCGAAATGCTTGCACTGAATGATGAAGATTTCAAGGGTAAAACGGAAGAATACAGGGAACGGATTAAAAATGGCGAAAGCCTGGACAGCCTGATTCCCGAGGCATTTGCCCTGGCCCGGGAGGCGGCACGCCGTGTATTGGGTGAACGGATGTTCGATGTTCAGCTCTTGGGCGGCATCGTACTCCATGAGGGGAAGATCATGGAGATGAAAACCGGTGAAGGAAAAACACTTTCCAGCATCCCGGCCGCTTACCTCAATTCCCTGGCGGGTAAAGGTGTGCACATAGTCACGGTAAACGACTACCTGGCCCAGCGCGATGCGGAATGGATGGGCCCGGTTTATGAAATGCTGGGTGTGAGCGTGGGGGTTATCCTTTCCAGCATGGACTACCAGGAGCGGAAGATCGCGTACGGAAGGGACATTACGTACGGAACCAACAATGAATTCGGATTCGATTACCTGAGGGATAACCTGAAATGGGTCAGCAATGAAAAAACACAGCGGGGCTTCCATTACTGCATCGTGGATGAAATCGACTCCATCCTTATTGACGAAGCCAGGACCCCGCTCATCATTTCCGGTCCGGCGGAAGACGATACCCGTTTTTATTATGAAGTCAACAGGCTTATAGACACCCTGGACGAGTGTGAAAAGGATCCGGAAACGGAGATGTATCCCGATGAGAACCTGGTCGGCCACTACAAGATAGATGAGAAACGGAAGAGTGTCTCCTTCACGAACGACGGCATGAATGCCATTGAAGAGCGCCTGTTGAAACGGGGCATCATTACCGGCTCCCTTTTTTCCAATGAAAATTTCGAATACATCCATTATTTTACCCAATGCATGAAGGCGCATAAACTTTTCCACAAGGATGTGGATTATGTCGTGAACAGTGGCAAGGTTGAGATCGTGGACGAGTTCACGGGCCGTATTCTCCACGGCCGGAGATACTCCGACGGGCTTCACCAGGCCATAGAGGCCAAGGAAAGAATCAAGATAGAGCAGCGCAACAGGACCCTGGCCACGATCACGTTCCAGAATTATTTCCGCATGTACACAAAAATCGCGGGTATGACCGGAACGGCGGATACCGAGGCGGCCGAGTTCAGCAAGATATACAGCCTCGACGTCGTCATTGTCCCGACCAACAGGCCCGTTGTCAGGGACGACCGGAATGATGTTATATTCCTCACCGAGGAGGACAAGCTGAAACATATCTGCGAGGACATCAAGCAATGCAACAAGGCGGGACAGCCCGTACTCGTGGGTACGGTATCCATTGAAAAATCGGAGCTCATTTCATCACACCTGACGAGGGTGGGTGTCCGGCATGAAGTTTTGAACGCGAAGAACCATGCCCGTGAGGCCCTGATCATTGCCGAGGCGGGAGCCAGGGGTTCTGTGACGATTGCCACGAACATGGCCGGCCGCGGTACCGACATCAAGCTGGGCGGCAACCCGGAGTACCGGGCAAGAAAGAGAACGGCCACCGATGCGCCGAAGGAAGTATTTGACAAGGCCTATGCCGAAGAATATGCCAAATGGCATAAGGACTATCAGGATGTAAAGGATCTGGGCGGTTTGTACGTACTGGGCACCGAGCGTCACGAGGCGCGGCGAATAGACAACCAGCTGCGCGGGCGTTCCGGAAGGCAGGGAGACCCGGGCAAGTCGAATTTTTACATTTCCATGGATGACGAACTGATGCGGCTGTTCGGCGGCGAGAACCTTAAATCGCTTCTGGCCAGGGTAGGCATGAAAGAAGGGGAGCCGATCAACCATCCCTGGATCAACAAATCCATAGAACGGGCGCAGAGAAAGGTCGAGGACAGAAACTTTGAGGTGAGGAAGCATCTCCTCGATTTCGACGATGTGCTGAACGAGCAAAGGAAATACATATACGCGCGGCGGGATGAAATCCTTGATGACCCTGACCTCGTGGACAGGGTTTTTTCAACCACCAGGGATATTGTCAAGGAAATGATTTCAGAGTATGTCGAAAGCAACGACAAGGACATTGTCGCTTTAAACCGCCTTCTTGATGACCTGAAGGAAACCTTTTTTTACGTACCGGCCATGCAGCCCGATCAGCTGGTTGATATGAAATCGGAGGAACTGGAATCCTATATCTGCGGGGAACTGGAAAAGGAACTGCGGAAAAAAGAAGAACAGTTAAGCAAGAAGGATTTAAACCAGTTCATTAAAAGCGAATATCTGCAGCAGATCGATTCCAAATGGCAGGACCACCTGGAAAACCTGGAAGCCCTTCGTGAAGCCGTTTACCTGAGAACATACAGCCAGAAGAATCCCCTCCTGGAATACAAGCTTGAAGGTTTCAATATATTCGATGAAATGATCCGGACCATCCGCGATGCGATTGCCAGGAAAATCTTCAAGGTTCAAATTCATTCCGTGGAGGGCTTGAACCTCGTTCTGGAAAGGACCTCCGTAGGGAGCGCCGTGCACAAGGTGTTGGGCCAGTTTTCCGGCTCCAATACGGGCCAGAGGAGGGAAGCCCAGCCGCTCAAGGTGCAGGTGAAACGCACGCAGCCCAAGGTTGGCAGAAACGACCCGTGCCCCTGCGGGAGCGGAAAAAAATACAAATTCTGTCATGGGAAATAACCGGTTGTTTATCCAATGAAGCGTATTCTGTTTATTTGTTTTTTACTCTGTATTTTTTCTTCTTTGTACATTTTCCCCATGGAAAATCCCAATGAATTTATTTTCAACACGGTGTTAGCCGTCCAACAGGCGTTTGTCAGTGAAAAAGAAAGCTATCAGGATGCGGTGGAGCATTATAAGAGGTCATTGCAGATTCTCGACCAACTCATTGAAAAATTTCCGGAAGACCCCGAAACGACAGCCGTGCTTGACGGTTCGCGTAAATTTTTCGGGATGACCCGTGAGGAAATCACCCTTAGAATGCAGGTTTTGACGGTAAAGGCGCTTGCCGAGACCACCTACGCGGGATTCATTCGATACCTGTTGAAATTACTTTCACCTGATATGTTTAATTCGCAGGTATTGGATTCTCTTTGCGGTATGAATGAAATAAATACCGCGCTCAGGCTCATAAACGAAACCGGCTCGGACCGGGAACGGGCCCATTACATTGCCCGGCTTGTCATGGAACTGGAGCAGTCTGGCGGAAAGGAAAATACGGCCGTGGTGTTTGAGGGGTACTCCGGCAATGCTCCCCTGCTTTCTCATGTAGCGGCATTAATAGCCCGGTCGCTGACGGAGAGAAATGACTACTCCGGGGCTCTGGAATGGGCTCAGAAAGTCGGCGATAGCCTGTTTATGGATACGATGGAAGGGGTCCTGGTACTGGGAGTTTCTCTGGGTAAGACACAGGATGTTTTGCAGAGATGTAAAACCCTGGCGGATAAAAAAAATTATGAAATACTGGCCGAGGCGGTAGCGTGCGCCTTGCTGGAAGCAGGCGATATCCAGTCGGCACGGTTTTTGACCGATGGACTCAAAGATATATGGGTGAAAATGGAAGTGTATAAAAGAATGGCACATCTTCTTATCGGCAAAGGTGATATCAAAGGCGCTTACGGAATCTTTCCTGTAAATAATCATGCGGACCTCCTTGCAGACTGTGCCGTTAAATATACCGTTTTAAAAAAGAAAAAACAGGCGGCCGTCTATTTTAACAGGGCGGTTAAACTGATAAAGAGCATGGTGCAGCCGGATGTCCGTGATGAATTGTACGGAATGCTGGCCAGGGCTTATCTAAAGTCGGGTCAAACCAAAAAAGCAGTATCCCTATTATCAGGTACAATTAAAGACGGCATAATCCGCGATAAAGCAGTGGCGTCTCTTGCGGGAATATCAGACTTGAACAAATGTAATCAGCTGGTAAACGTCCTGAAAAAAAAGGGTGTTCATGATTCCATTGCACTTATAAACCTGTCAAAACGGTTTATCGCATTAAAGCAGTACAAACAAATTACGGCACTGCCGAAATTGACAAAAAATTCAGGCATTCGGGACGATTTGTACCGGGCGCTGTGTTTTTCCTATATTAATTTGTCTAATTACCAGAAAGTCCTGATCTACCTTTCGCGGATTAAAAATGCTGAAAAGCGGATAGAGGTATCGGAGTCACTGCTGGAGGATGCTGTCAGGAAAAAAAAGCTATACAGGCTCAAATCCTTGATAATAAAATTATCAGTTCCGGAAAAGAAAGCGCGGTATTTCCTTGCGCTCTGGAAGGAACAGGGGTGCCCGGAGGATTCAAAACCATGCATGGATACGATCGAAAGCCTGTTCCGTTTTATTGATTCTGTGAAAGACAGAAATTTAAGGATTTCGTTGTTATTTAATATGTCGTTTGCATTATCGAAAGCATACGGCACGGTACCGAAATCTGTACAGCGTATCTTTTATAAAACCATCCAGTCCGAAGAATAAAACCCGGGAAACGTTTCTTAATAGAAATAAACATCAAACCGGGCGCTTGCCTTGAACTCTCCATTGTCTACCGGCAGGTCCATGGTTATTTCCGTTATGTAAAGCCTTCCTTTGGCCTTGATATCCTTTTTGTCAGGAAAGCGACGGGTAACGGCGGCGGATAAGGCTTCTCTTTTCAGGTTGCCTTCCAGGTCACCGATATTAGTCCCGGTAACGGTAACATTCACAACTTCTTTTTGATGTTTTTTAGGCAGTTTCAGTTCCAGCTCTCCGCCTGCAAAGGCGATACATGTCCATGTTTTACCTGCCTTGTATGATTTGAGGGAGATTACCCTTACCCCCTGAAGATTCACCTGGCCCGTATTGGTACTGAACTGGATGTATTTCGAAGAGGTTTCGTATTCGAACGCGGCGCCGGCAACCTGTTCCGCCACCGATGCATAAACCATTTTTTTTGCCATACTTTCCGCCATGGACTTGTTCACGTTCCTGGCATATCCGTAACCGGAAATTTTTTTCATGGTTTTAACCATACCCGTAACCGGGTCGATTTCTTCCCAAATACCATTTTCCGTGGTTTGCTCCTTGGAATTAACACAGGATAAAATGATAAAAAGGCCTGCTAATAAAAGAATATGAGACAATGCTTTCATTGGGGTCCTCCTTCCTCATTCGAAACCGTTTCAATCTTTTCTTCCGTTTCTTTGTCGAAAATATGATACCGGCTGAATGTGAACCAGACTTTTTGTCCGGGGTCTACCGATCTTTTCTCGTCCATCGGTATCCGCACATATATTTCGTCATCCCCGAACATAATACCTAAAATCGTAGCTTGTTTTATGGGCAGGTCCTTGCATGTGATGACTTCACCTGTCAGGTATCCCGGCTTCTCCTCAAAGCTTACCGAAATTTCTTCCGGCCGGATACCGATGGTCCTGTCCCTGTATTTTTCATTGAATGATTCCCCGTCAATGGTATTTACAGCTTTTGTTTCCGTATCGAAATTGATGAATTCCGCAACGAAAAGACTTTTGGGGCTTTTATAGAGTTCCTGTGCCGTTCCAACCTGTGCTATCTTTCCTTCCCTCATAATGGCTATGAGGTCCGCCAGTATGAGGGCTTCCTGCTGATCGTGCGTTACATAAACCGTTGTGACATTGAATTTAGATAACAGGCGTTTCAGCGAGACGCGGTAACGTTCGCGAAGCTGCTGGTCCAGGTTGGAGAAAGGCTCATCCAGAAGGAAGAGCGAGGGGTCCCTGGTTATACAGCGTCCCATGGCGACACGTTGGCGCTGCCCGCCGGATAAATGGCCGGGTTTTTTCATCATGAGCTGTTTGATATCCACACCGAGCAATTGCGCTGTCTGTTCAAATTTTTCCTTTGCCTGCCTCTCCAGTTCCGGGGTTTTCTTTTTGAACAGGAAATAGGTGAGTATATTGCCCTTGGAATTATAATGGGGATAGAGGGCATAATTCTGGAACACCATGCCGATTTTCCTGTCTCCGGCCGGGATGGTGGTCATGTCCTTGTCGTCAAACGTGATTTTCCCTGAATCAGGCGGAATCAAGCCGGCCAGTACTTTCAGGAGTGTTGTTTTACCGCACCCTGACGGCCCCAGAATAACCATTGTTTTTCCATCCGGAATTGTCAGGGACAGGTTTTTAATGGCTGATACCTTGGGTATTTCCTCCCCGGTATCGAGACTCTTTTTTGAATGGGATATATAGCTGATAAAGTCACGTGATTGTTCCTTGTCTTCTTCGATAGAATATTCCTTGGTAATGTCAATTAGCCGAATGGTTGCCACAAATACCTCCTAAATACCCTGCGGGTGAATTTATATTTCTTTTTTGGATAATACACCAAAATTTTAAAAATAGGAAGAATAATTGTGTTTAATATAAAATTTGAAATTTTTTTTTAAATCTACTATAGTCCAAAACGCGATTTCCTGATAAAAAGAATGATGTTTTTACGGATAGGCGTATTCCGGTGAAAAAAAATAAAATTTACAGGTAATTGATGATACCTTCTTTTATAATTATTGTATCTGGATTCAAATATAAGGATATACGGGTGCTCACATGGAGTTTTTAGAGGCAACATTTCAAAATCCCATTTTTAATTCGGCTTTTTTCAGCTGGATCATTTCCCAGATCATCAAGACGATCATTTCCATTGTCAGAAGAAAACCGCATACACTCAAGGAACTTCTCCTCAGCATGTTCTGGTCCACCGGGGGGATGCCTTCAAGCCATTCCGCGGTTGTCAGTGCCATTACAACGGCCATAGGGTTCAAGGTGGGAATCGGGTCCCCCATTTTTCATCTATCTTTTTTTTACGCCTTTATCACGATCCGGGATGCCCTGGGAGTCAGGCGTGCAGCCGGGTTGCAGGCCAGGGCTTTTAATCAGCTGTTATCCCAGATTTCCGAAAAAATACCGCTAAAAATCAAGCCGTTGAAGGAAATCCATGGACACAGGAATTCAGAGGTAAGTGTAGGGATTTTCCTCGGTTTTTTTCTTGCCGTTGCCTTTTGTAATTTGTAAAGATATATAAAAGGGATGTATTTTTTTATCTTCATTTCACCGGGAACATGGATACGGATTAACTCTTTTTAATATAAAGAAGTACGGACTTCCATATTTTTTTTTAACCCGATAACCGCAGTTACGCTAAAAAAATCCCGTTTTTTTTCCATTTAGTATTTGACAGCATATCATATTGTATGTTACTAAATTTTATGCGTGAATAATGACTTCTATAATTCCTGTTTTTGGTGTTGCTGCCATTTATGAACGCTTGTAAAATTGAAAAAAGGACCGCTTTAAAGAGGAGTTTTCTGATTTAATGAAAAAAATAATGACTTTTCCTATGGGGGGGGTGCATCCTCCCGATTCGAAGGAGTATTCGAATTCGTTTTCAATCCGGAATGCCCCCATTCCTTCCCTCGCCGTGATTCCAATGCAACAGCACATGGGCGCCCCGGCAGAATGCCTTGTCAATGTTGGCGACAAAGTGGAGGAGGGCATGCTGATCGGTAAGAGCACCGGCTATTTTTCGGCCAATGTCCATTCCTCCATCCCTGGAACGGTAAAAGACATCCAGGAAATATATTTGCCTACGGGAATGAAAAGCAAAGTAGTTTTAATCGAACTGGAAGGTGAATTCCGCAAACCCGGTTCCAAGTCGGATGACTGGCGTTCGGCTTCCCCCAAGGATCTCCTGGATAAAATTGTAAACATGGGGATCGTCGGTCTGGGAGGAGCCACTTTCCCGACACACATCAAGTATAATTTGAAACCGGAAGTGAAGCTGGAATATTTCGTGGTCAATGGAGTTGAGTGTGAACCTTTTCTAACCTGTGACCACCGGCTGATGCTGGAGAAAACCAATGAAATACTTGAGGGTATCGAGATAATCAATAAAATCATGAATCCCCAGGACATTTATATCGGCATTGAAAAGAATAAACCGGACGCCCTTGCCGTTTTCGAACAGACAATCGGTGCCAAAGGTCTTCCTTTCAAGGTTATGCCTCTGAAGGTCAAGTATCCGCAGGGGGATGAAAAGCAGCTTTTAAAAGCACTTATCGGCAGGGAAGTGCCTTCGGGCGGCCTTCCCCTTGATATCGGAGCCGTCGTATCGAATGTCGGCACCGTGTTTGCCATCTACGAAGCCGTTTGCCTTAATAAACCGTTGATTGAGCGTATAGTGACTGTGAGCGGCACTGCGGTTAAAACGCCTTCCAACCTGAAGGTTAGAATCGGAACAAAAATCGGGGACCTGATAGATGAATGCAATGGTGTTTCAAAAAAACCCGGCAAGATCATTGTCGGCGGTCCCATGATGGGGTTTGCAACAGCGGATTTAAACGCACCCGTAACAAAGGGAACCTCGGGTGTTCTTGTCCTGTCCGTGAGGGAAGCGAACCTGGCCGGTGAACTTACATGCATTCAATGCGGCAAATGCGTCGCCGCGTGTCCTTTGGGACTGAATCCCACAACGCTTTATAAACTGGTAGACCATGGACTGTACGAGGAGGCCAAGGCGGAAAGCCTGTTCGATTGCAAGGAATGCGGTTGCTGCGCTTTTGTCTGTCCTTCTCATATTCCCCTGGTACAGGGAATGCGCCTGGGGAAATTCATGGTAAAAAAGCAAAAGGTAAAATAAAATATGGAAACTAAAAACAATCTTTTAATCAGCACGTCACCCCATATTCATTCACCCATTTCCACAACGAAAATCATGTGGATCGTTGCGTTGTGTCTGCTGCCTGCCGGTGTTTGGGGAGTTTTCAATTTCGGAATCAATTCACTCTTCATAGTCCTTGCTTCCGTCGTCAGTGCCCTTTTAACCGAATTCATAATTACGCGGTTGCTTGGCAGGTTCACATTGCTGGATGGTAGCGCTTTTTTGACGGGGCTGCTGATTGGCTATAACATGCCTCCCGATATTCCCGCGTTTATTCCTGTTCTGGCTTCTGTTTTCGCCATAGCCGTCGTTAAACAGACTTTTGGCGGACTTGGCCGTAATTTCATGAATCCAGCACTGGCCGGAAGGGTGTTTGCCCTTTTCTGCTGGACGGAGGACATGACCCGGTGGAGTCCCAGCATGTTGAGTGCTTCCGATGCCTTTACGGGGGCCACACCCCTGTCGCAGGGGCCGGCGGAATTTCTCTCCAAAAGCGGCTCTTATCTCGATCTTTTTCTGGGAAATATTTCCGGATGTATCGGTGAAGTATCGGTGCTGCTCTTACTGGTGGGAGCCGCGGTTCTCTTCCTTCTCCGTATCATTACATGGGAAATTCCCGCCGCATATATAGGTACGTTTATCGTTTTTGCCTGGGTGTTCGGCGGTTTGACGGACGGGGGAGGCTTTTTCCGGGGCGATGTTCTTTTCCATACTCTTTCCGGTGGTTTGATGCTGGGGGCGTTTTTCATGGCCACTGACATGGTTACCTCTCCTTTGACGCGGAAGGGAATGATCATTTTCGGCGTGGGATGCGGGTTTTTCACATTTATTATAAGATTTCTCGGAGGATTACCCGAGGGAGTTTCCCTGGCCATTATCCTCATGAATATAACCGTTCCTTTGATCAACAAGTTTTCTAAACCTGTGAAATTCGGATTAGTAAGGGATAATAATAATGAAGCAGGAAAATAAACCAAATAAAGCTAACTGGGATTTCAAACAGATTTTACTCGTGGGGTCCAAGCTTTTCGTGATAGCCGCTATTTCCGCCACCCTTTTAAGCCTGATCTACGCCGTTACTGAACCGGCAAAACAGGAAAATATACTTGCGGAAGAAAAAGAAACCTTGAGTGTATTGATAGCAAGCGGAGACATAGGACCGAAGGAAGCTGTTAACTCGATGCAGTTCAAGCAGGTAATATCAAGATGGATTGTCAGGGAGGCGGGGAACCCGGTAGCCGTCGTGCTTCAGTTAGCCGGCAACGGCTATGGGGGCCCATTGTCATTGATGGCCGGTTATAAATTGGACGGCGAACTTATCAATGCAAAACTCATGGTCAACACGGAAACTCCTGGTCTGGGTAAAAAAGCCGAAACAGATGCCTATATGAACAAGTTCAGGGGTAAGGGAGGCACGGGAAGCGGATATCCTCTTCCCGTAAACAAGGAAATGCTGGCCGAACAACAGCAGGGCTCATCCGCAGGATCGACGACTGTTTTTCAGGTCAAAAGGCCGGCCAACTTCGCGGAATGGCTGTTCGGAAAACCCAAGGGAAACGTGGATACGGTAACGGGCGCCACCATCACCTTTACCGCGGTATCGGGCGCCCTGGAAGCGGGTTCTGATTATGTAAAACAGACATGGGGAGGTGCGGAATGATTAAAGAACTGACCAAGGGCATCTTTAAGGAGAATCCCCTTTTTATCATTGTCCTGGGGCTCTGTCCCGCATTGGCTGTTTCCACGGAAGTCATCAATGCCATCGGCATGGGCGCCGGTGTTATCTTTGTCCTTCTGGGCTCCAATGTTTTTATCTCGCTTCTCAGAAATTTCATTCCTGAAAAGGTGCGAATTCCCTGTTACGTGATCGTTATCGCGTCCTTTGTTACCATCGTCGACATGGTCATGGGGGCCTGGCTGCCCGTGCTTTCCAGGAACCTTGGTATCTATATACCGCTGATTGTCGTTAACTGCATAATACTCGGAAGGGCTGAAGCGTTTGCCAATAAAAACACGGTCGGGCGTTCCGTCATGGATGCGATCGGAATGGGGATCGGTTTTACGCTGAGCCTGCTCCTCATAGCGGCGGTCAGGGAAATTTTCGGGAATGGGACCATCACGCTTTTCCCGATTCCCTTCCTGCAGTTCGACGGGATTATCAGGATTCCCGGACTCTCCAGCATGCCGGCGAGGGTATTGGGATTATCGAGCGGCGCCTTGTTTGTCATGGGCTACTTCAAGGCCCTGTTTAACTGGCTGGAGCAGAAACAGAAAGAATCGGCCGCCAATAGCCTCGTGGAACCGGTAATTCAAGAGCAATAAAGGAGAATAGCATGTCCTATGTTGGAATCATCATTACATTCGTTTTTGTTGAAAACTTCATACTGTCACGGTTTTTAGGATTATGTCCGTTTATCGGTGTGTCCCGTAAAATGGAGAGTGCCGTGGGAATGGGATTCGCCGTTATTTTCGTGATGGCGATGGCATCCATCATCACCACGCTTATCTATAATTATTTACTCATAACTTTCAATATCACCTTTTTAAAGACAATTGTGTTTATCCTCGTGATTGCCGCCCTGGTGCAATTCGTGGAAATGGTTATCCAGAAGAATTCTCCCCCGCTTTACAAGGCGTTGGGTATTTACCTGCCTCTTATCACTACAAACTGCGCCGTTCTGGGTATCGCCATGATAGCCGTTGAAAAGGAATTCAACGTTTTTGAAAGTTTTGTTGCCGGCGTCTCGGCCGGTGCGGGATTCATGCTCTCCATCGTTCTCATGTCCGCCCTGCGTGAAAAATTTGAAACGGAATGGATTCCCAAACCATTCAGGGGCATGCCGATTGCCTTTATTACGGCCGGTCTCATGGCCCTGGCGTTTATGGCTTTTGACAAGGCCCTGTTAAAAAATTTACTCGGATAGGAAAAGCGTATGAATGTATTGGAAATAACGATAGCGTCCCTGGTAACTTCTGGTGCCCTGGGAATCATCTTCGGTGTGCTTCTGGCCATTTCAGCCAAAATTTTCGCCGTCAAGGTGGATGAAAGGGTCACCCGGATTGAAAAGGCGTTACCCGGCGCCAATTGCGGTGCCTGCGGATTC
>JAFGKU010000016.1 GCA_016928415.1 Spirochaetales bacterium | reverse complement strand
TAGCACCGTTATGACCGGGATGGTAAAATGTATCTATCCCGGTTTTCTTGTTCTTTGACATAATATGAGTTTCCGGGAAAAATCGCCGGACGTCATAGCAAATTCCGGGTCCCGATTATGATCTTAATTACGGAAGGGACATATAAGACTGGAAATGCCGCGTGCATTTCCAGTCTTATAAAATCAACCGCCGAACACAACTTAATCCCCAATGAATCAAAAATTAAGATGTTGCACTTCCATTCTATCCAACCCAGCATAAAATCGAGAGTTTACTAATATATCAACACTCTTGACAAATTATAAATTAAATTTATAATTTGTCAGAAAGAGGACGCTGTGTATCAACGAATTATCGGTAAAAAAATCCTTTCACTGGCCAGGAAATTCCCGGTCATCACGCTTTCGGGGCCAAGACAGTCCGGTAAAACATTTCTTCTGAAATATCTTTTAAGTGAATTGGAATATAGAAGCCTGGAGGATCCAGATACACGGGAATTCGCTCTTGAAGACCCTCGTGGATTCCTGAAGACATCCAAACCCATGATAATTGATGAAATTCAAAAGGCACCGGCCTTATTTTCCTATATCCAGGGAATTGTCGACACCAGGAACACACCCGGTTTTTTTTATCTAAGCGGATCGGAAAACTTCCTGCTGATGGAAAAAATTAGCCAATCACTGGCAGGCCGAACCGCAATCCTCCATCTATTGCCATTGTCAATGGCCGAATTAAACATGCTGAATGATTCAACCGACTGCTTAACCCTCATGCTCAAAGGAGGATATCCAAGACCGTGGGACGTGAACATCGAACCTATGGATTTTTATCCTTCGTATGTGGCCACATACCTTGAACGGGACATCCGTTCCTTAACCGCAGTCCACGACATCACCCGTTTCCAGCGTTTCTTGAAACTATGCGCGGCCAGGACAGGACAGGAATTAAACCTGTCCGCCCTGGCGCTTGACACCGGTGTGACTTATAACACCATTGCTTCCTGGCTTTCCGTACTGGAAACCTCGTTTATTATTTTCCGCCTTCCCCCGTATCATTCCAACTTCAAAAAGAGATTAATAAAAAATTCAAAGCTTTATTTTCACGATACGGGTCTTGCCTGTTACCTGCTCGGAATACGGAAGGAAGAAGACCTGGACCTGCACAGCCTGAAAGGAGCTTTATTCGAGAATTTTGTACTTTCCGAGACATTTAAAACGTATTCCCACTGCGGCATCCAGCCGCCGCTATATTTCTGGCGTGATCACGGAGGACATGAAATCGATATGCTGATTGAAGACGGGCAGGCCCTTACTGCGGTCGAAATAAAGGCCGGGCAGACTCCGAGTGGTGATCAAGGCAAAAATCTCATCTGGTTCAGCCGTCTGACACCACTCGAAAAAAGCTATGTAGTGAATGCGGGTTCTGTTGTACAGGAACGCAGCACTCTTCATTTCATCGGTTGGGCCGCTTTTTTGCGAGAGTTGGGCGAAAGACTGGATGGATTAAAATCGGATGATTCGGACTTTTAAAACAGATTTTATCATTGAATGATAAAATCAAATCCTTAATTTAAAACAATTATCACATAAAAATTCTATAATCAATTTTCCACTTCTTTTTATTTTTATGCTTGACACTTGTTCCCATTTATGGTAACATATATCAATGAAATATGAAGTCAGGATTAAAAAATCGGCTTTGAAACGATTGCCGAGACTTTCACAAAAAATAAAAGAGAAGGGACGGCTTCAACCAAAATGGACCAACTTCTCGAAACTCGGAAATGATACCTATCATTGTCACCTGGACCATCGCCATGTGGCCTGTTGGTATCACAAAGAGAAAACTGTTTTTATTGAGGTATATTATGTTGGTAGTCGAGAAAAAGCACCATATTAAAATCAGGATCCACGGTAAAGGGATCAAAAAGGTCATAAAAATACTCAAAGAAAATCTTCCCAAGCTCGAAGTATCCGAAACCGAGACAGAGGACGAATACGTTAATATCGAAGATACTGAATTCTGGAAGGGAATGCAGAAGGAAAAAACCCCGGGCATGGTACTCCGTGTGTATCGCGATAATGCCGGTTTAACCCTTCAGGCGCTGTCCGAAAAATCAGGAATCGCAAAATCACATTTATCGGAAATGGAAAATAATAAAAGATCCATCGGCGTTAAAACCGCAAAGAAATTGGCAGGAGTTCTGGGTTGTAATTATAAAAGATTTCTGTAATCCCTTCACTCCGGGGTATATTTTATTCATCGTTGTTTCCACGATTGTCATACAGGTCATTTTTTATCGTCAAATTTTGGGATTTTTTTACGATGTCAGCCCGGGAATTGGGGTGCTTTTTGTATGAAGTCAATAAAGACCGGGACAATTATAGGTCATATATAATCTGTTCATTCAATCCCATGCACCTCAAAAAACCCGATATTTTCATGGTCTTGATTCAGTAGACAATTTTAAATGGTGGTTTTTCAAGATAACTTTATTTAGGGGACACTTAACAACGCTTTGTTATTTAAGTATAATATCAGTATAAGGAGACTTTTTGAAACCAAGAATTTATATAGATACATCGGTCATCGGCGGGTGTTTTGACGAGGAATTCAAGGAATGGTCTGAACAATTATTCGAGGAATTCACTTCCGGTCTTAAATTTGCCGTTGTGTCAGACCTTACACTTGCCGAACTCGCCGATGCTCCCGAAATGGATAGAAAAAAACATGCATCGATTCCGGAAACCAATTATGAGAATATATATTTAACCGAAAAAGCCGAAAATCTGGCAGAAGCTTATCTCAATGCCGGCGTTGTCAGCCCTAAATACATCGTCGATGCACAACACATTGCGGTGGCTACCCTTAACAAGGTCGATTCTCTGGTAAG
>JAFGKU010000171.1 GCA_016928415.1 Spirochaetales bacterium | reverse complement strand
TGTTGATAGGTACATCATGCACAGACATCGGTACGGATAATAATAATTGCAGTACCTATCCTGATGATATCATCGTCCAATCGTACGAGGAAGGAATAACCCAAATTTCGTGTGCGGAATATATCGGGCTTGACTTCGTTCTGTCCATTCCCGAACAGGCGACGAGCATCACCTATTGTATCGATGAACTGCTGCACAATGACGCAGTTGAAAAACTTGACCGCTCCCTCCAGATAACGCTCACGGTCCAGCCTGTATGCATCAATTTCCCTCTCATCTTCGCGCACCGTGCGCCCTATCATCCCCATGAAGAAATAATAAAGATAAAGAATGATTTTGTGGGTGTATGTAAATGTGTTGATGACCCCGGGCCCCCATGTCCCAGTTGCGGATGTACCTATAAGGACGGGGAACCGGTGCCCGGTTTTCAGGGTTTCTGTTTGAATAAAGATGCAGAGCAATTGTTGGAAAACGAGATATGGAGGGGTGAAGATTTTCTTGGGGAACAGTCGACAATCTTAAACAGTTTTTCCACAGCTCATTGTTACCGCGATGGCGATTTATATTTTGACGGCTATGAAATCGAAGAGCCTGCCAGAATGTTCAAAATATCAATTCAAATCGGCCTCGCTGAAACGGTTAATTATTCATGTGATCTCTCACCGGGAACCCCAGTATTTGCCTCGCTGCTCGATGATCCGGGTTTGGAACTCAATGCAGCCGGTGAACTGAACGGCGATTTTTCTGACTATACCGGTTTTTCCGCCGTTTTTTCAAATTATCTGGTATATATCCCGGCTGAGCCTGCGAATCATCCCTATGTTATCGATAAAGACATGAATTTATTGCTTATTCCAAGGGAAATGGTAACGCTTGATGGAAGCGGACTCGATAAAATCGGGGTTTCCAGAGAGGCGTTTAATACACAGGGTTCGGTCCCCTTATCGAGTACGGGAGATGGTTTGCACAATCAACTCTTTGACTGCCATAACCAGGATCTTGAAACGATACTGATAAATCCGGATGCAGAGACCGTCTACATGCTCGCGCACATGAAAGGATTCCAAGGAACGTTCCGTTATATTGACGACGGTGCACCGTTTCTCCGGTGCTTTTTCTCCAATATCCAAACGGCCGTACTCACCGTCCATATAGATTACGAGAGTCTAGTCGATTGATTGGAAGGATAAACCGCTTCCGTTTGCCTGATTCCGCACACAGGGAAAAACCAGCATAGTCTTCCTTCGGCGTCCTCGTCCTATTCGTCTTCCTCGGCGTTACGGTCTTGACTCTTGGACGAATTTACCCCTATTCTATTTTATATCTCACTTAAAAGGCGGGTTATTTATGGATACTTTGCAGAAATATAATGATAAACCGACAAAAAAGCTGCGGGATAAAATTATCGAGCAGCTGAAACATAATTATACACAGGATAACCTGGAAATTGATGATTTCGAGAAACGGCTGGAAACGGCCAATCACACGCAGAGCACCACGGAGTTGATGGCGCTTGTAAAAGGATTGCCTGAAAACCCGGAGCTGGAGAAAAAACAGCCCGAAGTTACAACAACATACAATGTTAATAAGGGAAATATCAGCCGTTCCATGCCGATTGTGGCTATCTTCTCCGGTGTGAATAAAAGAGGGCTTTGGAATCCGGCACAATCCATTCCGACGATATCAATTTTCGGCGGCGTTAATATAGACCTTCGTGAAGCCAGGCTGAACCCCGGCATAACGAACATAAAAGTAGTGGCTATTTTCGGTGGCGTTAATATCACGGTACCGGAAGGGGTTAATGTGGAAGTGCACGGTATTGGTATTTTTGGAGGATTCTCGGACAGGACAACAGGTGAATACGACCCTCAAGCCCCGACCATCAGGATATCGGGCGTTTCTTTCTTCGGCGGGGTTGATGTTAAAATTAAAAGGAAGTAGCCGTTCTTAAAAAAAAGGACTGCGGTCAATTCACACCGCAGTCCTCAATTAGGCAGTATTAGTATCCTCTGTGATTTGACTGGAAATTTCTTTTTTCCATGGGCCTTTCATTGGCCTCATTGACCTTAATGTTCCGGCCATTCATTTCTTTTCCATTCAACGCTGAAATAGCGGCGCTGGCTTCATCAGTATTGACCATTTCAACAAAGCCAAAACCTTTTGATTTGCCGGTATTCCTGTCGCTGATTACCTTTACGGAAACAATTTCACCGAATTCACCGAATAATTTCTGTAAATCGTCTTCCGTGGTGTTGTAGGGTAAGTTACCTGCATAAATTTTTTTGCTCATTCCAAAATCCTTTAAAGCATTAATTAAAATAATTGTTTATTTATCAACGATAAATAGGCTACTGTTTGTTAATATCTGTTAAATTTGAGGGGCTTAATGCATAAGATAAGGTCCTGAAAAATACAAATAAAAATCAAATCGGTACACAACAATTATTCCAACTAATTTTACAATCATTCATTCACTTAGTCAACTATTAAAATGCTATTTGGCCAATTATTTCAAAATAATTTTAAAAATTTTTATATATTTCTAAATACTAAAACATAAAATTCGGTCATTTTAAAACGATTTCAGCAGAAAATGGCACCCTGTCAATCCTTCTTGACAAGAGATCATGGATTCATATACTGATGCTTGACATGAAATCTAAAGTCAAAGTGATTATACAGGCGATAATTCTGGCAGGGATAACCGTTTTCCTGTTTTTCGTACTCAAACAGATGGTATGGACAATAGTGGCAGGAACATTGTGTCTTTTATTTATTGTCACTGGATTTTTTATACCGAAGGCTTTCAAGAGAATTGAAGCATTCCAGAAATTCCTCGCTAAAATCATAAATTTGCTGCTGACATGGATTCTCCTTACCCCGTTTTATTATATCTGCTTTACTTTGGGCAGACTAATAATCCTGCTGGCAAACAAGGACCCCATGGAAAGACGTATGCCGCCCGAGAAGACTTCCTATTGGGAAACATATGAAGGAAACACCAACCCGGACCAGTTCACGAGGCAATTCTAATGACAATACTGGGAATCAGCGCCCTCTACCATGATTCGGCAGCCGCTTTGATAAAAGACGGGGAAGTGATTGCCGCAGCGCAGGAAGAACGGTTTACACGAAAAAAACATGATCCGGATTTCCCCGTAAATGCCATCAAGTACTGCATTGAAGAGGGTAAAATCGGGAAAAAAGATCTTGATGCCGTTGTGTTCTACGATAAACCGATAAAAAAATTCGCCCGAATTCTTACCACCTATTTCAGCGTGGCCCCCAAAGGACTGAGATCCGCCCTGATGGCCATTCCCGTCTGGATGAAGGTTAAGCTGTGGGTTCCCCTTATTATAGAAGATACACTTGAAAAACTCGATATTGAACTGCAGGGCGAACCGTATTTTGCCGAACACCACCAGGCGCATGCGGCAAGCGCCTTTTTTCCCTCCCCCTTTGAAAAAGCGGCCATCCTGACCATTGACGGTGTGGGTGAATGGGCCACAAGCACTATAGGGAAGGGAAACGGGAACAGGATAGAAATAATGCGGGAACTCAAGTTTCCGCATTCACTGGGCCTCCTCTATTCGGCATTCACTTATTTTACAGGATTCAGGGTAAATTCAGGTGAATATAAACTCATGGGCCTGGCGCCGTACGGCGAACCCCGTTATACAGAGCTTATCCGGGACAAATTGATAGATCTTAAGGAGGACGGATCTTTCAGGCTCAACCTCAAGTATTTCGGGTACCTGGACGGGCTTACCATGACCAACAGGCGGTTCAACAAACTCTTCGACGGTCCGCCAAGACGGCCCGAGTCGGAGATTACCCAAAGAGAAATGGACCTTGCCCGTTCCATCCAGGATATTACCGAAGAAATCGTACTTCGCATGGCAAAACATGCAGCCCGGATTACGGGTGAAAAAAAACTCTGCCTGGCAGGCGGGGTAGCCTTGAACTGCGTGGCGAACGGGAAGCTGCATGAATCGGGTGTTTTTGACGACATTTGGATTCAGCCTGCTTCCGGTGATGCCGGAGGGGCTTTGGGAGCCGCCATGATGCTCCACTATCATATCCAGGGGAATTCACGAAAGCCGGACGGAATCCACGATAAAATGAAAGGTTCTTATCTGGGGCCGGGTTTTTCAGATTCAGGCTTGAAAGAATTTATTGACCGGTCCGCGTATCCCGCTAAAAAAATTACCGGGACTGACTGGGCAGGGACTATCGCCGGTTTAATCGATAAGGGAAAAGTAATCGGCCTGTTCAATGGACGGATGGAATTCGGTCCGCGTGCATTGGGTTCCCGGTCAATTATCGGGGACCCGCGGTCGCCTAAAATGCAGTCCATAATGAATCTAAAAATCAAATTCCGGGAGTCCTTCCGACCCTTTGCGCCTTCCTGCCTGGAAGAGGACGTGGAAGATTATTTTGATTTCAAAGGTATATCCCCTTACATGCTGTTGATAGCCAATGTGAAGAAAGACAGGATTAAAAATACAGATCCCAATATTCCCTTGAGGGAGAAAATCAACCAGGTCCGGTCCGATATCCCCGCCGTAACGCATGTGGATTACACGGCACGGCTTCAAACGGTAAGCAACGAAAGCAATCCGGAATATCACAGCATTATCAAGGCATTCAAGGAATTGACTGGTTACGGCATCATTATAAACACCTCCTTCAATATCCGGGGTGAACCGATTGTCTGTACTCCTGCGGATGCTTATAATTGCTTTATGGCCACGGAAATGGATTACCTTGTTCTCGGCCCCTACCTGCTCGATAAAAAGGAACAGCCGGACAGGCTGAATAAGGATAAATGGAAGATTGACCAAATCCTGGATTAATCCAGGTGAAAGATTGACCAAACCCCTGAATAGTCCAAATAAAAGATTGACCAAACCCCTGAATAGAGTTATAAAAGAGTATTCCATAATGCGACAGGGGTATCCTTATGAAAATATTCAAACATATAGGAAAATTATTACGTGATTTCTGGGGCTTTGCATGGCAGAATAAAGCCTGGTGGATGATTCCTATCGCGATTATGCTTTTGCTCCTGACTCTGTTCATCGTGGTGGGCTCCACAATAGCCCCGTATATTTATACATTGTTTTAAGATATAGGCACCGCAAAAACCATCTTTTTTTGAAGTACCCATGATTATTTCTTTGGAACAGCCACGGGCACGCACCTGGTACATCCGGATACATGGACCTTATTCGTCTCCCCCTGTTCCCATAGCCGGCCGACAAGGTAGTCTTCAGATTTGAGTGTATTTTTACAAACGGGGCATTTTCTTTCCAAAGGGTGCTCATTTTCTTTAAAACAATAGGAACATCCAAAAATATTGATTATTTTGTGGTCACCGGCCGGGAAAGTCTCCGAATAAACCCGCTCCCCTTTCTTTAATTTTTCATGACAGACCGGACAATATGAAAAAGAATGAGGTGATTTCAGTTTTTTTCGATTTTTTAACCTTTTTTTTGGTAAATAATAACCTAAATAACCCGCTGAAAGTAAAAGAATGACCAAAATAAACAAAAATCCTATATTTTCCATTCAGGATTGATTTTACCATTTTCATAGTTTACAGGGTAGCCTTCCTGAAAAAATCCTTAAGAAATTTATGGCCATTTTTAACAAGACTCCCCATAAATTTCCTTAACCTAATACTTGACGGAACCGAAAAGATAGAAGAGAATAAAATAGTAATGCAAGCTATAAAACGCCCGGCATTGCGGAATTTTGAGGAAAAATGAAAAAAATCCTTAAAAAAGTGGAAAAAAGCTAAAGATGGATATAATTTTTGACGATATATAAAACGAAAGGATGGGTTTAAAGATGACAATTGAGAAAATCGGTTCAACTGATCCGTTATCCAATTTAAATAAAACCGATAAAACTCAAAAATCCGCTAAAAATGGTAAAAAGGATACCATCAATCTCTCGGAAGAAGCGAAATCCAAGGCCGAAATCTACAATGCCACTGAAGCCGCAAAAATGGCCCCATCAATTCGCGTTGACCGTGTTGAAGAAGTAAAGAAGAAGTTAGAGGATCCTTCATATATCAATGATAAACTTATAGGGGATTTAGCAGACAAAATAATCGAATATTTCGAAATCTGATTTTTAATTGTATTTTAGAGCCATCCTTTCAATCTTCAATAAATGGCAGACAAAATGTCGGATATTTTAATCAACATTCAACCCAAGATTTTCTTTGGCGTTGATTCCCTCGCCCAGGTTGGGCTGCTGATTCCGGATTTAGGCAAGCGTATTCTCATCGTTACGGAAGCCATCCTGTATGAAAATAAAACAATCGAACGGCTCAAGGAATTTCTAAGTCAAAAGGGTATAGATCATATAATTTTTGACGAGGTGGTACCCAATGCAACGAGCTCAACAATAGACGATGGTATTAAAATAGCCCGGGTGTCCAAAGCCGAAGCAATTATCGGCATGGGAGGGGTGAGAACCTGTTCCACAGCCAAGGCAATCGCCATGGCGGCGCGGACAAAAAGCTACATGGACGAGTTCCTGTCCGGTTTTCAAGCGGATAAACCGGCTCTGCCGTATATAGAGATACCCACCTCATTCCGAAACCCTTTCATGCTTTCGGATGAATACCTTGCCGTTGATGCGCGCAACAGGGCGGGAAAAATCGCCGAAACCCAACCGGACATCACTAAAATGGTCTTCGTCGATCCGAAATTGACGATGAGCCTCCCCCCCAAATACGCCGTTACTATCCTGCTCGATATTCTGCTGCATGCCATTGAGGGGTATATTTCAAACAGAAGCAATTTTCTCACAGATATTTATTTAACAAATGCTATTGAACGGGTTTTCAAGGCAATTCCCCTCATTACAGAGAGTCCTGACGAATTAAATCCAAGAATCATGGCCGTTGAAGCCGGCCTGTTAATGGCGTTCGGCCTGAATTCAAGCAAGGCGGGTATTGGAGCCGCCCTGTCCTATGCGATTAATGCGAAGAAAATGGTGCCTAAATCCTGGATTGCCGCCCTTCTCCTGCCGCATATTATAGAGTTTAATGCCCATGTCAGGCCTAAGAAACTCGCGCAGGTTGCCCGTATTTTCGGGGAAAACGAACCTGATCTGCCGGACGAAGTTCTTGTGCAAAAGGCAATTGAAACGTTACGGAACCTGATCGGAAAGCACTCCCTTCCGGCCCGCTTAAGCGAGTTTGACCTTGTGCTCGATGATATGATCGAGGTGGCCGAAACGGCGTATAATTACAATCTCATGAAATTTCTTCCCAGGGGCGTATCCATCAATGAAATTTATGAGATGATCAAGGCCGCGTTTTAAAAGACAACAACAATTATCCACACAACAGGAGTTCACCGGAAGATCATGTTTTCCATAAAAAAACTTGACAGCCTGCCCCACCGGACACGGCTGCGGAAAATTGCCCTTATCCTCCAGGAAGCCCTCAAGAGTCCCCCTGAAACCGGCTCTACCGATTTCGATTACCTTTTCAGCATTTGCGATGCCTTTAAGCATGAGTTGCCCGACTTCCTGTCTGCCATGATCATTGAAGGAATGGATAAGCATAAGCGGGATAATCCTGATTTGCGGGAATCCCTTCGATTGATAGGTAATATTGCTTATGGGATACGCAAACACCTGGGTGCCGAACCTGCGGAATGGGACATGACCTTCGAGGAGTCAGGCATACTCGATTCGGAAAAAAGGACGGTTTATCCCCTGAAGGTATTCCTGGAAGATTTACGATCCCCCTTCAATGTCGGTGCCATATTCAGGACGGCCGAATCGTTCGGCATAGCCCAAATTTACCTCACCCCCCTCACTCCCCTGCCCACACATAAAAAAGCCCTGAAAACCTCACGCGGATGCACCGAGGTCATTCCCTGGTCAGTGATGGACCTCTCATTTCTGCGTACTTCGGGCGAAGACATTTTTGCCCTGGAACTGGGCGGTACCGATATAGGGCATTTCGATTTCCCGGAATCCGGAATCGCCCTGATTGGATCAGAGGAACTGGGATTAAGCCCGGAAGCCCTCAACATGGCCGATCAAAGCCGCGGCCGTGTTTCCATACCTTTATTCGGCGCCAAGCAATCCCTGAACGTGGCGAACGCTTTCGGGATAATGGCGTATAACTGGTTTAAGACGGTGCATACGAAACTTAACGCCGGGGAAGATGAATAAGCCGAGGGTGCCGAACTCCGGGGAAAACCGCTGAAAAATCCTTCGCAGAGGAAATCAAATACTGGCATCCGGGACTCCAAATCGTATTCTTCGCTTGACAAAACCAAGATAACAGAATATTTTTCCAGCATATCAACATTTTTTGGAGGATTCATCATGAAAGCCATTCAGCCGCTCCCTGTTTTTATTTTGTTCCTGCTCTTCCTGCCCTACAGTATCTCCGGCCAGTCACTTAGCGAGCAGATATCAAAATACGGAAGGGATATATATGTTGAATTGGTTAAAAGCGATCCCCTGTTCAATATGAAAACGTATGCCATCGTTCCAATGAACGTAAAAACGGCGGAAGACCAGAAACTCGTCTACATCATCAGGGATGAAATCACGAGAACTTTTCTTTCCATGAAATTGAACATGGTATCCGAAGAGGCCAGATGGAGGGCGATTGAGGAGCAGGAATTCAGTGTATCGAGTCTGGCAGATGAGACCAAGCCTCTTCAGATCGGGAAAATGCTCAGCATCCAGACGATGCTTATAGTCCAGATACTGTCGGGTGATGACGGGATCTACGTGTCAACGAATGCGGTTGACGTTGAAACAGGCAGGATAATCGCAACCCATAACCTGGATTTCAAGGGTATTAATTCTTCCGAAGAAATAATCAAAACCCTGCTGCCCCCTACCTGGAAAATCGGTCTCAATGCCTTTATTGCCGCCAATTTGATCCCTGTTGTAATGGGTGGCCCCAGTTATTCCGTTTGGTCACCAACCGGGGAATGGCGTTATGAATTAAAGGTATCCTATCAAATGGCGGAGTGGCTGCATATAGCCGCCTCATTGCGCGGTGGACCGGTGAGTCAAATGTATTACACCGATTCGGTCACTCCCTTGGACGTCTGGGTCAACTCCTTTCCCATCCTTGATTCAATGTACCTCGGTCTTCAATTTCCCGTCAAACTATCGGATATTTTCAGTCTGAATCCCGAAATTAAAACCTATTTCATTCTGTTTAAAAAAACCGATTCGTCGGGAGGGGAATCAATCATTGCCCTACCTGGATTCATTTTTAACACCGAACTGGAATTGATTATTACAAGGAATATGAGCATCACATTGCAGGCTGAAATCGATTATTTATGGTCATATATGTACAGTTTCCCCCTGACCTCTTTTGATTACAGCTTTTTACACTTGAATTTAGGCGGAGGCATTAAATTCGGTATTTAGCACCGGGCATGAGACACTGAAGCATACCATTCTTACCGTCAACCCGTATTTTCGAGGAGCCATTTTTTTGCCCTGGCATAAACCTCGGGATCAAGGGTAACAAACATATTGCCCGCGAGGGCTGCTTTCGGCAGTGCACCGATCGTCACCCATGCTTCATCGCCCTCGACGATATCATTGATATAGAGATGACCTTCCTCGGTTATCGTACTGCCGATGATGTTAACGAATCCGGCATCAATATTTCCATAAATAACGAAATGAAGGTTTTCCCATCGATCGCAATCGAACCTGGCCGAAAAAAGGCTGATCGTTTCATCTACCAGGGTTCTGGTCCTGCCCCAATCCGGAGTTTTATCACGGCACTTGTCCAGTCCAAATAAATGGAGGAACAAGGCTTCCGCTTTTCCCATATCAGTACAGGCTGACAAGCTACGAGATCAACACTTCGGTGGATCCGAACCTTGTCATGCCTTATAACACGTCATCGTCGCTTTACCTGAACAACACGAAAGACGAATTCCGCATCGAATCTTCTAACCCGTCGATCATTAATACGGCGAATGCGGCTGCCGGCGCGGAAACCAATCCGTATAATATGGCCAGGCTGTTCTACTATTACGTTATCGACCATGCAACGTACTCGGACGCCTATAATCCCAATTGGGGTGCCGCGTCTCTTCTCACCTCGGGCCTGGGTCAGTGCGGGGATTATGCCGCGCTGTTCTGCGCCCTCTGCAGGGCCAGGGGTATACCCGCCCGTCCCGTCGTGGGCTACAATGCCTCCTCCGGAACGGACGAGACGCACGTGTGGGCCGAGTTCTACCTGGAAGGCATCGGCTGGATTCCCGCCGATCCGACATTCGGTCAGAAATCCCCGGACCGAAGGGACTATTATTTCAGCAACCTCGATTCGGCCAGGGTAATACTGACCAAGGGCTTTAACCTGACGCCCAATTCCGCTCTACCGGGGGAAATCCCCGACATGATCCAGGTAGGTGCATACTACTGGTATGGTTCTGGAACGGGTACCCTGATTTTCAATAATACGATCTGGAATGTGACGGCCCAATAACACGCTTTAGACGTTAATATCCGGAAATACAGATATTAACGATAACATGAACCCTGCGGGTCCCAAACGTGAACCCGCGGGGTTTTTTATGGATGTTAAAGACCGGTGCCGGTCTGTCAAGGCTGCATCTTACCGGGCAGGTTACCATGCCGTTTTTTCCTTCCGCGCACTCGTCTTACTCAGTGGTTCAGGTTGCCGGGGCACACCAACATCTCCAACAACAGACCTGTTACCCCACCATACCTTTTCTGATTGATTTATAAGAAAAATTCTTTGATAACAGGCATTTTTATTCGTATACTATAGAGAGGCGGCTTCTTTTCCGTATATGAGGGATAAAATCATTCAGGGAGACTTCACTATGGTAAGACGATTCGAGTATACAAACGAGAACTCAAGACTTTATTGGGAAACAGGTTTGGACAAATCATCCGGCACCATCATCATCCATGACGGCGTAGCGGGAACCACGGGGGAATATAAAAGAACGATCCCGAATTCACCAGGGCAGACACAAAAGGAATACGATAATTTGATTACGGAAAAATTACGTGAAGGGTATTCGGAAAGAACATCTTATTGTCCTGACCTGGACGGCATATTTTCATCTTATGAATTTGACCCCGGCATTCCCGAATATTTAAAGGCTGCTTTTAATAAGATGGGAATAATTAAGATAGAAGACATGTTTGTTCCGGTAAAATTAGCGGCGGTTTTGGGCAGCTGCACGGTCAACACCTATTTTTCCTGCCCCACTCTCCCTGAATTTTACATTGACTATGTCGCAGAATTTCTGGGAAACATACTGAACGATAAATATTATTCCTGGTTTGACTTTGATATCGTATCGGCGGACAATACGCTCATCCCCCTGCGCATGGCAATCACCGAGGGAGATCAGGAGCATTACGTCAATATGTGGGGTGCTTTCTGGGATAGGGAGACAGGTGAACTGGTGGCGACACTCACAAGCGTTTCTGACAGAAGACCCAAAACAACGGTGAAAGCCGTATCACAGGCCCATACCGTCAGGTATAAACCCCATGGGAGGCTGATCCCCGATATTACGGCTGTAACCATCAATGGCCACAACAGCATTTTACGGACAAAAATCTTCCCCGCATCAGACCTTGAATTCGAGATGGTTTTAATCCTTGCCGTATATCTGAGCGTTCCTTATTACATGGCGGGAATAAAAAAGGACTATATAAAATACAAAAAGTATTATTGCCACTCTTCCGAACCTCAAGATAATTTTTATAATAAATCATTCGAAGAGCAGAAGCAGATACTCAAAAAAGAGTACAGGGAAAACAGCAGGTATTTTGAAAATAAGGAGAAAAATCTCAGTTTTGAAATATTCCATGGCAAGGTGGGAAGTTGCGTCATTATATGGACCATCACGGGAGCTATTGATTCGGAGAAATCGGAACATGCAATGACTTATCCTAAGGAATCCATTATCCCTTACTGCATTGACCAGATCCTTACCAGAAAACTGGCAGAAGGATACGTAGAAAAGGACAAGGGAGACGGTCATGGGGACAGAGACGGATAGGAACACCAAATATTATATTTGAATATTGCCATAAAAACGATTAAAATATTTACATGACAATCATATATTTGGAAAAAGAAAACTCATTTTATTTACTGGGATTGAAAAATACGGACATCATCACGATATACGGCAAAATTGGCGGCCCCGGACTTGTCTCCGTGCAGTCTCATTCCAGCGTCGGCGATGCCGAATTGAATTTTTCAATAAAGGCGGAAGACCTGAAGGCAAAGGGATACAGGAAATCGGATAAAAAAATCGACCTTTCACAAATGGAGACTCATGACCTGGACGATATCTATCTTCGGAACGGCAGATACTTTGAGAATCCGGATGCGGGCAAATACTGGGAAATCAGGAAACATGACTCAAAAATCCAATTGCACGAAGGGGATATCGGTACTGCGGGGAAAAAATATTTTTACGAAACGGACAGCGACGATCTCAACTTTGAAATAGAACTGCTGATTGGCGATAAAACCCGGCAGGGGTATACGGAAAAACAGGAGAAAGCCCCCTTAAATACAGGAGTTGTCCTGAAAAAGAACGAGGAAAACGTCAAAAAAACGGCAAACGGGGAAACGCAGAACGCGGAACCGCCTGTGCAGAAAACGGCATCAGAGGCCATACGAATGAACAAAACCCCCCAGGTGAGGAGGTTTGAAAACAAAAAATTGAATCAGTATTGGGAGATTTACCTGACGGCAAATACCCATACATTTCTCATCCATACGGGCGCGGCGGGAACCATCGGCAAGTACCTGAGCAACAAGGTGGCCTCGCGGGAAGCGGCGCAGGAATTGTACGATAGATTAATTGCGGCCAAATTGAAGGAAGGATTTACGGAAAGAACCTTTTTCTGCCCGGATTTGGGGGATATGCTTTCTCCCTGCGAGTTTAACCCGGGCCTGCCCGATTATGCCATCGCCGCATTCCAGCGGGAAGGCGTAATGGCGCTGGAAGACATGTTCGTCCCCCTGAAATTAACGGCGGTTATGGACCGGTGCCAGGTAAACACCTATTTTGCCTGTCCCACCCTGCCCGAATTTTATCTGGAACACTTTATAGAATTCGTCGGTGATATTCTGGATGACAAATTTTATATCTGGCTCGATTTTGATGTCATTTCCGCAGACAACTCGGCAATCCCCCTGCGCCTGGCGATAACCGAGGGTGACGCCGATGCCAACACCGGGATGTGGGGCGCTTTCTGGGATAGGGAGACCGGGGAACTCGCAGCATTGGTTGCCAGTGACGAGAAACGCGATTCAAGGACGATTGTCCAAGCCGTATCGCAAAAGCACATAAACAGGTATAAACCGCATGGCAGGCTCATACCGGATATCGCCGCAGCAGCCGATGAAATGGGCTCTTTCACATTCATTATCGAGTCGGAAGTGATAGCGGCACACGACCTGGAGTTTGAAAAAATCCTGATCATGGCCATCCGAATTAGCGCCCCGTATAACCGGCCCAAAGACGCGAAGTACGACAAGTACAAGGAATATTTTTCCCTCGATCCCTCAAAAATAACCTTCAGAAAAAAATCAACGAAAGGAACCCCGGGAGCGGATTTCATTGACCCGAATGATTATAAAAGGTATTCGGATTACAAAAGCTTTACGGAAACCGAGAAGGATCATTTTGACAGGATAGTGGAAGGGAGTGAAAGAAGAATAAACAAACAGAAGTTCAACGTTGAAAGCAGGTATTTCGAACATGAATCACTGGGCTTGAGTTTTGAAATATTCGTAAGAAATTTGGAGGATAAATGCTATTTCGCCATGAGCCTGGAAGGGAAAATCGGTTCCCGCAAGAAGGTGCATTCTCATGCATACGGGGGAATATCTGCCGAGGCCAAGTCCAAGGCCATTGATTACATGAACAAGGCCATCGCGAAGCGCCTGGAACAGGGGTTTGTGGAGATCAAGGAATAGCCTTTCATCTCATTATCAGGCACCTCAGGGTTCATCGCTTCCCATCGTACAGCCTGACTCTATACCTCTGATTAATAAAAAAAATCTTTGATAACAGTCATTTTTATTCGTATACTCTATATATGCCTCCTATTCCGGAAATGGTGATAAAGGCAGTCATGATTTTCTACCCGCGTATCCGGATGCAGAGGGCATATAAAAAGGAGGAAGGAAAATGAAGAAATGTCTGATAATCGGATTTTTGTTATTCCTGCTTTTCCCTCTTGGCGCCGATGAGCTGGAAGACAGCCTGGGTAAACTTGCCGGCAAATGGGTGGGTTTTTTCGCCATAATCGGTGATCTTGACAAGGCCGAGCTTACCGAACGGGCGGGCAGCTGGGTTGATTTCTTTGATGCGATCAAGGACCTGGATTTAGACACGATAGATGATGAAGACGAAGAGAAGGCGGAATCATTGCAGGATTATCTATTCATTATAGCCGATACCAAAGAGATAGCAGAGCAGCTGGCCGGCATGATCTTTGCCGATGCCGATATAAGCGGTAATATAGAAGCGCTGAACGCAAATATAAAACGGATAATGGAATCAGAGGACCTGAATGAAGAGGAATCATTCCTGCTCATGAAAAAGACGGCGCACTCCGTATGGTATCTATGTGACAGGTGGGATATACCTGTTCATATCGAGGAATAACGAATTTTAAAACGGGTCTTGATGTCAAGGCTCATTTTTTGTAATTTATTTTCAGATATTCTATAAAAAGGCATAAATTATTTTTCAGGCGTGTTATATTAAGGCATAAAAATGAGGAGGTAAAGGGATAATGCGGACTGACAAACTCACGGAAAAAGCTCAGGAGGCAATACAGGAGGCGGAATCGATTGCCTCGAGGTATAATAACGCAACCGTTGACGCGGAGCATCTCCTGTTAGCCCTGCTCGACCAGACAGACGGGGTAATCCCTCCCCTACTGGAAAAAATGAATATAAGCACGAAACAGATGAAGGACCAGCTCAAGGAGGAACTTGGGACAAAGCCAAAAACATACGGCCAGGCTTCGCAGCGTTACCTTTCCAATACCTGCATGAATATATTAAACAGGGCCGAAGAGGAAGCGAATAATCTGAAAGATGAATTCATCTCTACAGAGCATATCTTCCTGGCCATGCTCGATGTTCCCTCCTACGTGTTTCAAATCCTCAAGCGCGCCGGCCTGACCAAGCCCGTGGTCATGAAAGCCTTACAGGGAATCCGCGGCAATCAAAGGGTTACCGACCAGAATCCGGAAAACAAATACCAGGTACTGGAACGGTATTGCCGGGACCTGACCGCGCTGGCCAAACGGGAAAAACTGGACCCCGTTATCGGCAGGGACGAGGAGATCAGGCGGATCATCCAGGTACTGTCAAGACGGACAAAAAACAACCCCGTGCTTATAGGGGAGCCGGGTGTCGGTAAAACGGCCATCGTGGAAGGATTGGCTCGCCGGATCGTTTCCGGTGACGTTCCCGATTCCCTGAAGAACAAAAAGGTGCTGGCCCTGGATTTGGGTTCAATGGTGGCCGGGGCCAAATTCCGCGGAGAATTCGAGGAACGCCTTAAGGCCGTTATAAAGGAAATCGTGGAATCGGAAGGACAAATCATACTGTTTATAGACGAATTGCATACACTCGTCGGAGCCGGTGCGGCGGAAGGCGCCATTGACGCGTCCAACCTTTTAAAGCCGGTTCTGGCAAGGGGGGAATTACGCGCCATTGGGGCAACCACATTAAACGAATACAGAAAACACATCGAAAAGGACGCTGCCCTGGAGCGGCGTTTCCAACAGGTCTTCACGAAGGAACCAAGCGTGGAGGATACGATAGCCATCTTAAGGGGCATCAAGGAAAAATACGAGGTACACCACGGGGTACGCATCAAGGATGAAGCCATCATCGCTGCCGCTGTTTTAAGCAACAGGTACATTACGTCCCGCTTTCTGCCAGACAAGGCCATAGACCTGGTCGACGAAGCGGCAAGCAAGCTGAAAATAGAAATCGAAAGCCAGCCGACAGAGCTGGACCAGCTGCAGAGGAAAATGCTTCAGATGAATATTGAAAAACAGGCTCTTTCCAAGGAAACGGACGCGGGGTCCAAGTCACGGCTTTCAAAACTGGACAAGGAACTGGCCGATCTCCAGACAAAATATGATGCAAGGCTTCTTCAATGGCAGAATGAAAAAAAAGTCATCGAGGAGATCAGGAAACTCAAACAAACGATCGAGGAACTAAACATAGAAGAAACGCAGTACGAACGTGACGGCAACCTGGCCAGGGCGGCTGAAATAAAGCACGGGAAAATTCCCCAGCTGACCAAACAGCTTGAGACCAAGACGAAGACAATTGAAGGTGCGAACAGCGAAAACCGGCTTTTGCGGGAAGAAGTCTGTGAAGAGGACATTGCCCGTATAGTATCCTCCTGGACCGGCATCCCGGTTTCCAAGATGATGGCTTCGGAAGTGGCCAAACTCATCAAACTTGAAGAGATACTCTCCAAAAGGGTCGTAGGCCAGGACCGGGCAATCAGGGCCATTTCCGACGCCATCAGAAGGAACAAGGCCGGCCTGTCCGATGCAAATAAACCTTTCGGTACTTTCATCTTCCTCGGTCCCACCGGCGTGGGAAAAACGGAGCTGGGGAAAGCAATCGCCGAGTTTCTGTTTGATGATGAGAAATCGATGACCCGTATTGACATGAGCGAATACATGGAAAAGCACACCGTATCACGGCTCATAGGCGCCCCTCCCGGCTACGTGGGATACGACGAGGGCGGACAGCTGACGGAGGCTGTCCGGAGAAGACCGTATTCCGTGATACTGTTCGACGAAATTGAAAAAGCCCATCCCGATGTCTTTAACGTCCTTCTTCAGCTTCTCGATGAAGGGCGGCTGACCGACGGCCAGGGGCGCATCGTTGATTTTAAAAACGCCATCATAATCATGACAAGCAACCTGGGGAGTGATTTCATACAGAACGCCAAGAAGGTGGAGGACGTTGCGGACGATATAGGCAAACTTCTGAAGGCCACGTTCAAGCCCGAATTCCTGAACAGGATTGACGAGACAATAATATTCAACCGCCTCGGCGAAGGGGAAATACTCAAGATTGTCGATATTCAGCTGGACATACTCCAAAAGCGGCTTAATGAACGTAAAATCGGCCTGGAAGTAGCGGACTCGGCCAGAAAATACCTGGCCAAACTCGGGTATGATCCCCAATACGGGGCCCGGCCCTTGAAAAGAACCATCCAAAGCCAGATCCAGAACATACTAGCCAAAAAAATCATATCAGGTGAAATCAAGGAAGGTGAAACCGTCCTGATAGACACGACGGCGGATGGTTTGGGGTTCAAGAAAAGAAAGAGGAAGGAATAGGAGTCAGGAGTCAGAAATCGGGAGCCGGTAAACAGCGGGTTGCGCTCAGTTTGGTTATAAATGACTGTAATGGAAATGATTCATCCCTGAAAAACAGTTTGCATTTATGTATGGCTGTGATTAGTATTTAGAATAGGATGAAAAGTTTCTGGAGCAGGGTTCTGGATTTTTTTATACGCCTCTTTAACTGGGACCCTGCGGAAATAGCTAAAAAACGCGCGCTTAAAGCCATTTACAGGGATCTAAAAGCGATCTCCCCTTCCTACTATAAACGGTCGCATAACTATGTTCTGCCTGGTTTCAGCCGGGTCATCTACAATTTTGCCACCCTTCTAAAGCCGATCGATGAACTTTTAAAAAAGACTGTAAGGAACAAGGACCCGAAATTAGCCGCACGGTACAATACTTTCCTCTTTGAATCTCAACTCGAGGAAGAAGACCGGTTGAAACGTTACCTCTTCGATTACCAGGAGATGAAGTCACGCGTATTCGATTCTACCGATTTCGAAAGGGAAATACTGAAACTGGAGGCCGAGTTCAGGGAATACATAGGGCTGTTCACAACTACGGGATTTGAGAATATCAATTCGGAAATGAATGAAATGAACAGGCTTTGCGGAATTTGCCGTCAAAGTTATGAATCACTGCTTTCGTTGTTTGATCCGAAAATTGATATAAACCGAGCCAAATACAAACCCTTTTTCAATGCCATAGAAGGGGAGCTCGTTCTGCAGGAAATAATGGACATCTATTATATTCTTGCCTCGTTCGACATATCAAACGGTATTGAAAAAAACCTTCATACCCTGATTGAACGGCTGCGCAGGGAAGGGGCACAGGAACAAAAGGATAAAATTTCAAAAAATCTGAACAGGATAAGAAGGCTGCTTGTGAAATACCTGCATCCGTCCATTCTCCTCAAGCTTATACAGGCCATCAAACAGGACCCTTATTTGATACCCAAATTCGACACGGAATCCATGAATATCATTGAAGAATATATAAAGGAAATGTCAAGCCAATTCAAACACGATATTGAACGGCTGGAACGTGAAATCAATGAACGTGCCATTTCACATAACCTTATTGGATTATTCGGCACAACCGGGCTTGAGGAACTGGAAGGCTACTCGGAAGCGGAAGCCGCCATACTGGAAACAAAAGGTATAAATGGATTCATTTACATCAAGCCGATGCAGATTCTGAAAACTTTTATCATGAAAAAATTCGACATTGTACACAGGGAGCCCCTTGTCAAACTCATCATCGAGGGTTTTTTCGAGGATAAGGTATTCCAAAGCGAGTTGGCGAATATCTATTACAAGTGTGAAAAAACACTCGGTCAAATCATTTTATTCGAGGAAAATTTGATGGGGAGCGGTAAAACCTCCATTAATACAATCCGCAAGTACCTGGCCGAACTGCATACCAATCCTAACCTGAACATCACTTTGAATAATATTATTGAAATGACTAACAAAAAAGCCCAGCGGATCCTGGAAGAGTATACAAACCTTTTCAATGACCTTACCGGGTACCTGTCTCAAATAATGGAGGATTATAAAAACAAAACCCCCGGGATAGTCGGAAACATAAAAACATTGGGCGGGACAAGAAATATGGAATTTATTAATTCACTCCAGAAATCATACAATAGCGTGATTCAACTCGTGAATATAATGAGAATATTCATCATCGTAAAGCCATCGCCAGTTCAGGCCCATTGACAAAGGCCTGTTTTCAGGCGTCAGTTTTTGTTTCCAAGCAATTCATTATATTTTTCAAGGGATTTCGAATCATTGAATTCAATACCCATATGACAAATATTACCGGGTTTACTATGGATATGCACAATTTTCCCATAAAGGGTAAAGTCCCCGTTCAATGAATGGAGTTGAATCATTTTATGGTTCTTGTTCTTGACCTCGTCAAAGGGAAAATTAAAATTAATACCGATTCCCAGTTTATTTGCAGAATTCGTCTCTGCCCGGAATTCGGTAAAGAGACCAATCTTGGCCATAAATGCCTTTAATGCATCAGGCAATTTTTCTACACTGATGCGTTCATTGCATCTTCTTTCAGGTCCTTCCCACTTCATAATTTTCTCCTCCTGCCGGTCTTTTATTAATTATGTTCATAAGTTTGCAGGTGTCAAGTTAATTTTAAGAATGGCCATGACTTGACCTCAACAATTATCAATATTCATTTGGAATAGATCACTTGACCTGTTTTTATCTTTAATGTTAATTAATACAGGTGAAAGCGAAAACTGACAAAATTTACCATGAATGTGGTATTACAGGTATTATTTCCAATACAAGAATCAATATACCGGAAAAGTTGTTTTACCCCCTCTTTTCACTCCAGCACCGCGGGCAGGAGAGTTGCGGCATTACTTACCTGAAAAAAAAGAAACTGGTCACGTATAAGGACCTGGGCATGGTATCTACCGTTCTCTCACATTACCTGAGCGAGGAACACCCCTCCAAAATCGGTATAGGCCATGTACGGTATTCAACCCATGGCGGCAATAAACTGGAAAATGCACAGCCTTTCATGTTTTCATGCAACAAGGGAGATATTGCCATAGCGCATAATGGGAATATCTCCAATTCCGACCGCTTAAGAAACGAATTATTCCAGAACGGCTCCATATTCCAGACCACGTCGGACACGGAATTGATCATGCACCTGATAGCCAGGTCTTCAAAACCGACATTTTTCGACGCATTGCTAGAAATACTGGGTATGATAGAAGGGGCGTACAGTATGGTATTGATACATGACGGCAGTCTGTATGCCATAAGGGACCCCTCAGGCTTCAGGCCGTTGGTAATGGGTAAAAATGAAAATATAACCGTATTTGCCTCGGAAACCTGCGCCCTCGACATTCTTCATGCAGAATATATAAGGGAAGTGAAACCGGGAGAAATTTTGAAAATGGATTCACGCGGCCTGAAAAGTTTTTCGTTCGGAGCCGGCTCGAGGCATTCTCATTGCATTTTTGAATTGATCTATTTTGCCAGGCCCGATTCAACCGTGTTCGGCCATTCCGTTCATCTTGTACGAAAAAAAATGGGTGAAATGCTGGCTAAGGCTGATTCTACGAAAGCCGATATCGCCTGTCCTGTGCCGGACTCGGGGAACAGCGCCGCACTGGGATATTCAACCGAATCGTGTATTCCCCTTGAACAGGGTTTAACCCGAAATCATTATACCGGCAGGACTTTTATCCAGCCCCTCCCGTCTCAGCGTGAATTCGCCGTTAAAATGAAGCTTCATCCGGTTCGAGCCTGTATAGAGGGGAAGAGCGTCATATTGGTTGACGACTCGCTTGTCAGGGGAACCACAAGCAAAGCCATCGTCAAGTTGTTAAAGGATACAGGAGCCGGCGAGGTTCATTTTCGCTTGACGGCGCCGGAAATAAAGCATCCCTGTTATTTCGGGATCGACATTCCTACAAAAGAGGAACTCATCTCCAACCGTTTGAACCCGGCCGAAGTCGCGGAATACATCGGGGCTGAATCAGTCATATTTTTACCCATTGAAAGTCTTAAAAAATGTGTAAAAAATCCGGACGATTTCTGTTTCGGATGTTTCACGGGAGAATATTCCGTGGTCCCCGGGAACGCAGACAGAAGCAGAAAAGAATAAAAATCTGGCAGGCTATTCACCATTTTTTTTTTTTATAATAAAATACGGGAAACCATTGGGGAATTCATAACTTATTAATATTGCGGACAGGACGAGAAAGTCCAGGCCCGCAGCGGGAGGCAAAATTGAAAGTCCTTATTATTGGCTCAGGAGCCAGGGAACATGCCATAGCCTGGAAGCTCAATAAAAGCAATCTGATTTCAGGCCTGTATATTGCACCCGGAAATGCCGGAACGGATGCATTAGGAACTAATCTTCCGATTAATCCCATGGATTTTGACGAAATTAAAAAGGCGTGCAGGGAAAACGGAATTCAATACGTTATTGTAGGGCCGGAGGACCCCCTTTCAGCCGGTATAGTGGATGATTTGAGTGCGGAAGGGCTGAAGGTCCTTGGACCTCACCGGGATGCTGCAAAACTTGAATCAAGCAAAACCTTTTCCAAGCAGTTCATGAAGCGTTATAATATTCCTACTGCCGAAGCGGTCGAATTCGACGATAAAAAGAAACTCAAGAAATATATAACCGAGAAAAATGGCAAATGGGTTGTCAAAAAAAACGGACTTGCGGCAGGGAAAGGCGTTCTCGAATCGGAAAACAAGGCCGAATTGATTTCATTTGGAATGAATATCCTGAAAAATGATACATTGCTCGTGGAAGAATTCCTGGAAGGCTATGAAATAAGCCTTTTTGCCCTTTCTGACGGTAAAAACTACCTGGTACTCCCTCCCTGTTCCGATTTTAAAAAAGCAAAAGAGGGTGACACCGGACCTAACACGGGAGGAATGGGGTCCATCTGTCCGGTTCCATGGGTGGACTCTGAATTAAATAAAAAAATTATTGATGAAATTGTTGTCCCTACATTTAACGGGATGAACAGGGAAGGTCTCAATTATAAAGGTGTTTTATTTTTCGGTTTGATGATAACGGAAAAGGGACCGAAGGTTCTAGAATATAATGTCCGGTTCGGCGACCCGGAAACACAGGCTTTTCTTCCTCTTATCGATGCGGACTTTGGGAATCTCCTGGAAGCGATGATGGAAGGAACATTGGACATGATTTCCCTAAAGGAAAATCCTCTTTCGTCCGTCTGTGTTGTGGTAGCCAGCCAGGGATACCCGGCTTCCTATAAAAAGGGCGTGAAGGTTAAGCCGATTCCCGAAATTTCAGAGGAAAAAGCGTTGATATTCCATGCATCAACGGTACTGGACAAAAACGGGGACGTGTTGACCGGAGGGGGGAGGTGTTTCTCGGTAGTCGGGATGGACGAAGACCTGATTACAGCCGCCTCCAGGGCCTATAACGCGGTCCAGTTTATCCAATTTGACGGTGCATGGTGCAGGAAGGACATTGCCAAGAAATTTTTTGTCGACGAGGAAAGCTAAAAAATGAAAAATATCCTGTTTTTGATTGGTTCGGAATCTGACAAGGCCGCCATTGAGCCGGGCATACAACTGATTCAGGAAAAAGGCTTAAGTCATGAGCTTCATGTCTATTCGGCCCACAGGAACCTGCCTGAACTCCTGGATTTCCTTAAATCAAATGAGAAAAATTTCCAGGTTATCATTACTGCAGCAGGTTTATCCGCCGCTTTGCCCGGTGTAGTCGCATCCAGCGTCAAGCTACCCGTAATAGGGATACCCCTGGTCTCCGGGGCTCTTTCAGGTATAGATGCCCTGCTATCCATTCTCCAGCTTCCCAAAGGAATCCCCTGCGCTACGATGGGCATAGGGAAGCAGGGTGTTCTCAATGCGGTCCATTTTGCCGAACGAATCATCAAGGTAAAATAAAGGATTTCACAACCGTGCATACCAGGAAAATCTCTCAAATCCTTGATAATATTTCCATAAAGGAGTTTAAAAATCCGAATGATCCTGAAATAAACGGAATTGTTTACGATTCCCGGTCAGTAAAGAAAGGGAACCTCTTTGTGGCATTAAGCGGGGTTCATACAGACGGGAAGGAATATATTGCGGATGCCGTTAACAGGGGAGCCGCAGCCGTAATGCATGAAGGAGACCTGCCTCAGTATCTGGACGGGATTACCTATATTCAAGTTATTAATGCAAGAACGGCTTTTTCAAAAATTGCGAATAATTTTTACCGGAATCCTTCGGAAAAGCTCATTATCATAGGTGTCACCGGTACAGACGGCAAGAGCACGACGGTCTGGCTTCTGGATCAGCTGTTTACACTTGCCGGATATAATTCGGGATTTCTATCCACCGTTCAGATAAAAACCCGTGATACAATCGTTTCCAATCCTTACAGGCAATCAACCCCGGAGGCTTCGGAGGTTCAGAAAATTATATATGAAATGGCGGAAGCAGGTAAAAAGGTAGCCGTGATCGAATCCACTTCTCACGGTCTTTCTGAAAAAACGGGCCGGTTGAACGATGTTTTGTTTGACGCGGCCATTTTAACCAATGTAACGCATGAACACCTTGAATTCCACGGCTCCTTCGAACAGTACAGGCACGATAAGGCCAACCTTTTCAGGGCCCTTTCAAAACATCACAAGCAAAAACTGCCGTTCAAGTTCGGTATCCTGAAAAGGGATGATCCCAATTTTAATTATTTTGCGGAAAACACGGAACAGAAACTACTCACTTACAGTTTAAAAAACGACAAAGCGGACCTTTACGCATACGATATAAAAGCATCCATTAAAGGGAGCCGTTTTTCCATTAAATACGGGGATTCCACGGTATCCGTTTTCCTTCCCTTACCGGGATTATACAATATAGAAAATTTCTGTGCGTCAGCGCTTGCCGTTCTTCAAATAACAGGTATTAATATTAACCGGCTGCCGGATATGACCGCCGGGCTGCAGGGCGTGAAAGGCAGGATGACGCAAATTGACTGCGGTCAGCCTTTCACCGTAATTGTGGATTATGCCCATACACCCTTTTCATTTGAACAGGTTTTTTCCATGGCAAGACCTTTAACAAAAGGGCGCCTGATTTCCGTTTTTGGGTCCGCCGGAGAAAGGGACGTCCAGAAAAGAAGGCTCCAGGGTGCCATAGCTTCACAAAACTGCGATATAGTGATTCTCACGGATGAAGATCCCCGTCTCGAAGATAGAGTTAAAATCCTGGAGGAAATTGCCGGAGGATGCCGGACACTTTCAAGAGGCAGTACGCTTTTCCTGGAGCCGGACAGGAAAAAAGCCATTGCCCTTGCCTATTCACTTGCTCGTAAAAACGATTCAATCATGTTATTGGGAAAAGGGCATGAACAGAGTATTATTTATCCGGAAGGTCCCATGGCATGGGATGAGACCGAAGTGGCTACAAGTCTGTTAAGGGAAATAGGGTATAAGAAAAAAGGTCCGCAACCGAAATAATTCATTAAGTCTGTCAATAAAACAGCACTTCCTGCGTTGTATATTTGATGGAATTGAATTTAATCAAAAGTACTTGAGAAACCTTCTAATATATGCATAATATCCTTATACAAAAGTTTCATCAGGATATTAAAATATAAGGGAATAGCAATGATATCTCCTGATATGTTGACATACAGAATGGAGGATAAAATTGAGCTCGACACGTTTTGACAGTAAGGACCGTTATACTACTGAAAATTTCAATAGAATAAAGCCATTCGCCAGTTTTTTACCCGGAATAGCCGGACCCATGGGAATTCCGCTGTGGGTTTACTATGTAAACAGGGGGCAAGGTATAGCGAGTTTCGGTATACGGGACAAAGATCATCCCATCATGGAATTCACCCCTGCCGTAAAATCATATCAGATTGTACCTTATGTAGGTTTCAGAACCTTTTTAAGAATCAAGGAAGGAAATGACTATTCCTTTTGCGAACCTTTCAAAAAAACGGTTGATGACGGATCACATTCAACCCGGATGTATACAGGGTTCAATGAATTCGAAATAGAAGACCTGAATTCGAATACAGGGTTGAAAGTAAACGTCCTCTACTTCACCATCCCGTCGGATAATTATGCCGGACTGGTCCGGAAAGTTACGTTAAAAAACATTTCTAAAAAGCAGATATCCGGGGAAATTCTGGACGGCCTGCCGGTCGTCGTGCCGTATGGAATTCTGAATTACCAGTTAAAGGATATGTGTAACCTTACCATGGCATGGCTTGAAGTCAAAAATTTAGAGAATGATATTCCCTATTATAAAATTACATCATCCACCCAGGATACAACCGAAATTGAGCAGATAGACGAGGGAAATTTTTATTTATGCTTTAAAACAGATTCCAGCAATCAAAGCTCCATTATCAAACCTATTGTAGATTCCGACAATATATTCGGATATGATACGTCCTATACCAACCCCGAAATATTCCAACAGAAAGGACTTAAACAAATCTACGATACAAGACAGATTTCTCAAGGTAAATATCCGTGCGGTTTTTTTGGAACCAATTTTTCCATTGCCCCGGGAGAGGAATTGACACTTACAAGCCTGATCGGCCATACCACCCATGTCGCTAAATTAAACGAACGAAAAAATGAAATGGCCAATCCCGTTTACATAGAAAATAAATATAATGAATCGGCCCGAATAGCAAATGACATAGTGAACAATATAGAAACCCGGTCAGGTTCAAAAATATTCGACCTTTACTGCAAGCAGACCTTTTTGGATAATGTAACCCGTGGTGGACTTCCGACCCTGCTGGACCGGGAAGGGGAACCTTTTGTTTTTTACCTTTATTCACGTAAACACGGCGACCTTGAAAGGGACTATAATTATTTTGTCCTGTTGCCGGAATATTATTCACAGGGTAACGGGAATTACAGGGATGTGAATCAGAATAGACGATCGGATGTCTTTTTCAAGCCCGAAATTAATGATGACGGCATAGTCACCTTTCTAAATCTCATTCAAACAGACGGATACAACCCATTGGTAGTGAAAGGTTTGAGCTTTAAATTGAAGCCGGAATATCTGGAAGAAACCCTCAAACTGGTCTCTGACAAGGAAAGGATGAAAGCCTTCTTCAGCAGGTCATTTACGCCAGGCAGCCTGATTAAATATCTGGACGATCACGATATTTCATTGTCAGATGATTTAAATCACTTTACTAAACTGGTTTATTCTCACTCCATACTTAATCATGAAGCGGATAATGAAGATGATTACTGGATTGACCATTGGACGTATAACATGGACCTGATAGATGTATATTCATCCGTCTACCCCGATAAAATGGAGGAATTGCTGTTCTCCACCAATGAATTCAGCTTTTATGAGGATACAGCCTATATTCAGCCCAGGTCCTTGAAATATGTTGAATTGAAGGGAAAAGCACGTCAATCAAATGCCGTATTTAGAGACCCCGAGAAGAAAAAAATGATCGAATCAAGAAAAGAACACCCTACCTGGATGCGCACCCAAAAAGGCAAGGGTGAAATTTACAGGACAAACCTTATCAGCAAACTTTTATGTCTTTATGTAAACAAATTTTCCTCCCTGGATTCTCATGGAATGGGAATAGAAATGGAAGCAGGAAAACCGGGATGGAACGATGCCATGAACGGCTTACCCGGGCTTTTCTCCTCCTCAATGTCCGAGACATATGAAGTAAAAAGGTTAATTCAGCTCTTACTGGACAATTGCGGGAAATTTAAAGGAATCACGTTTTCCCTTTCCGGGGAAATTGATGATTTCCTTAAACAAATCGACATAGAACTGGACGAGTTCCGGAAATCAAAGGACAGCTATCAGTACTGGGACAAGATTACGTCAGCCAGGGAAAAATACCGTGAAGACACCAGATTCGGTTTCACCGGCGAGGAAGTCAAGCGTTCAACCGATTCACTTGTTCCCCTTCTTGAAAAAAGCAGGACAAAAATAGATGAAGGGATACAAAAAGCTCTAACATTAGGCGGGGACATTCCCCTCACTTTTATCAAGTTCAAGCCCGTAAAGTGGGAAATTCGCAAGGACAAAAATGGAACACCCATTAAAAACCAAAAAGGCCAGACAACGGTTTCCGTCTCGGAATTCAAACCCGAACCGCTTCCCCACTTTCTTGAAGGAATTGTCAAAGCCATTAAAACAGCCGATTCAGTGGACGAGGCCCGAAAGCTTTCTTCGAAAGCCAAGAACAGCAAACTCTATGATAAGAAATTAAAATTATATAAGTTGAATGAATCACTGTTAAACCAGCCTTTTGACATAGGACGCGGCCGTGCCTTCACACCGGGCTGGCTTGAGAACGAGTCTGTCTGGCTCCACATGGAATACAAATATCTTATTGAACTGTTAAAAACAGGCCTTTACGACGAATTCTGGGAAGAAGCGAAAAATTGTTTCGTTCCTTTCATGAAACCCGAAGTATACGGAAGGAGTATTCTGGAAAATTCATCCTTTATAGTCAGTTCAGCTTATCCGGATGAGTCTCTTCACGGCAGGGGTTTCTTTGCAAGGCTTTCCGGTGCTTCAGCAGAATTCGTGCAGATGTGGATCATAATGATGGCAGGCAGGAAACCATTCACACTCTCAGATAATGGGAAACTAATTCTTGAGTTTAAACCGACTCTGCCCGGCTGGCTCTTTTCGGAAAAAAACGAATTGGGGTTCAATTTCTTAGGGTCAACATGGGTGAATTATCATAATCCGGGAAATAAAAATGCTTTCCCCGGAACTGTTTTGACTGAAAAAATTGTAATCTCCTATGAAAACGGCGAACAAACCGAAATAAACGGGGCAATCATTGAGGAACCGCATTCCAGAAAAATCCGGTCAAAACAGGCAAAACGAATAGACATATATTTTAAATAGAGCCGTTATGATGGACAAGATACCGGAACATTTGCTTGAAAAGAAGGAATTTTTTGACATTGGCTACAGCGGTCTTGTAGATTACGGCAGCTGGCGTGTTGCCATACTGAATTACATCAATGAACTGGATCCCGAAAATCTCACATTCTTAAGCAGGCATAATGAAACGGATGAAGTATTTGTTCTCTTGAAGGGGCAATGTATTCTCTTTATCGGGGAAGAATCGGAAGGGTGCCTCAAAGATATACACGCCGTTCCCATGACACCTCAAAAAATCTATAATATCAGGAAGGGCACCTGGCATACCCATGCATTAAGCAAGGATGCTTCCGTGCTTATAATTGAAAATAAAGATACGACGAAACTCAACTCCCCCGAGTTGTTCATCACCCCGGAACAACACCGGTCCCTGGTAAAAAAAGCCAGAAAATTACTACAATAAAAATCGCTACCGCGATTCGGGTCCTGTGCGTTCGGCAAAAAATCGCTACCGCGATTCGGGTCCTGTGCGTTCTGCAAAAAAAAGGCGTCGCCTTTATGGAAAGACAACGCCTGTCACTTAATAATTCAACTATTACGCCGGTTCTATTTGTTTCTTTTTTCGATGTGTTTTCTGGTTTGTTCCCTCAAGTCTTGTCGTCACAAACCTGTTTATAAACGTCATCGTAAGTATCATTATAAATACCAGCCAGGAAACGGCACTTCCTTTACCATACCTGTTTGCACGGCGCAGCAACCAGATAACATAAAATGCCGCAGTAAAACCGGCTCTATTGGTACCGCCGGTACCACCTCCCATACCGCCTGTCAGGAGAAACGGTTCGTCAAAGAGCTGCATTCCACCAATGATACTCAAAGTAACGGCGAAGAAAATTATGGGAAGTATCAAGGGAATCGTAATACGCCAGTGTTTTGCAAAAGTTTTTGCCCCGTCAATCTCGGCGGATTCGTAAAGCTCGGCCGGAATAGCCTGTAGACCCGCCAGGTAGATAACCGTATTCCATCCTATATATCGCCAGTTAACTAGGATGGCGATTGCTACCGGTATTGTATTTTCATCCTGCAGCCAGCGTATTTTTTCTATTCCGATAAAACTGAACAAATAATTGAAAAGACCGTATTCAGTCGAGAATAAATAACCGAAGATGAGTGTTATCGAAACCGCATTCGTTATATACGGCATAAAAAAAACAGTTTTGAATAAATCTCTGCCGCGGATAAATTTATTATTGAGAACAATAGCCAGGGGAATAGCAATCAGATGCTGGGTAAATGAACCAAACACCAGCAGCCAGGCCGTCACCCATATAGTTTTCCAAAACCATAAATCTTCAAAAAGTAAATATCTGAAATTCTCAAAACCGACAAATTCCATCGGTACACCGTCTATCCCTCCCCACCTGTTCACGGAAAGAACTATAGAAAAAAGTAACGGGAAAATACCGAATATACAGAATAGAATATAAAATGGGCTGATAAAAAGATATGGTGCCACTTTTTGAGCATTAAGCTTAAGCTTAGTATTAAATAATTTCATATTTCAACCTATCCTTATAAATAAATATATTGAAAGGGTTAATAACCCGTTGTTTTCCAATTCAGTATAAAATAATTTATCAGGGCTTGAAGGCGTTTCCCTCGATAAATATCAGCTTAGAAGTAGTACCCCCAAATTAAAGTTTTCACATTATAACCATGCTTTTAAAAAAAGTCAAAGTCTTTTTTCAAGTTTGTTTCATAACGAAAAGATAAATTAAGGGGCCTTTTACAAGGCCCCCTGTATTCTCATCTTAAGAAAGATTATTTAATCTGGTTGAGAATTTCTGTTTTTGCACCAGAGTAAGCATCCTCAGGCGGCACTCCGTCATTGATAACAGAAGTAATGGCGTTGGAGAAAATATCCGCTGCAATTACGTCAAACGGGGTAACGTTCTGTACGGGGATGTTCTGAGCAACATCAGCATAGATCAGTCTTACTTTCTGGCCACCGAAGTATTCAACAGGTTCGCTCATGACTTTGTCTTTAAAGAGTGTCGTCAAAGCAGGGAAAGCATCCGTGGTTTTGAAAGTTACTTTTTGTGCGCTTTCCGAAGTACAGAGATATTTCAAAATTTCATAGGCCATCGGTTTTTTATCCGCGGCTACCTGTTCAGGTATGGAAAGATAGGAACCACCATTGGAAGCGAAAATCTTCCCAGGAGGATAAGAAACTCTCCAGTCACCGGCCAAGTCCGGGCACATCCAGTTTTTGAAGTGTCCGCCAAGCCATGCACCGGAGAACATTGTTACAACTTTACTCTCTTTGAAAGCATTGATCCATTCACCGGACCACGCACCGAAGTTACCGTCGATTTTAGCGGCCCTGACGTTCTTGACAAGGTTTAAAACTTCCATGAATTTCGCTTTCGGCTCCAGAGGATCACCGGCTTTGTTGAACCAGTCACCTTTTCCACCGTTCAAGGGAAGCATGGCCATGTCACCGGGATGGGTAATGGCAAACTGATCGGTTGTGCCATCGCCGTCCAGATCGACTGTCAAAATTTTACCGATTTTAACATACTCGTCCCAATTCGGTATATCGTCCATTTTCACGCCGGCTTTGTCACAAATGGATTTTCTCCAGAACATGATGGCAGGAGCAATGTCAACAGGCATAGCAACCAGTTTTCCATCGGTAGTTGTAGAGTTACCCATACCAAATTTTACCAGATCTTTTCCAACGTCTCTTCCATTGTAAGGAGCTTTAGAAAGGTCTGTTAAACCGCCGTCAGCGACGAACCTGGCAATATAACCAATTTCAAGCGCTTCCACATCATTTGCACCCGTACCGGCTGCAATCTGTGTAACGAGCCTGTCGTGATGGCCACCAAAGTCTGATGACTGCATTTCGACCTTAACATTGGGATACTTTGCCTGAAAATCCTCTGTCTGGAATACAGCGTCATAAGCCGACTGTAAATCACCAAAAACACCTAAAGTTACTTTTTTTTCAGTGCTTGTGGGTTGATCAGTTTGACCACCAGCAAAGAGACTTCCACAAACAAGTACCAATGCAATGAGTACTAAGCAAAGTCTTTTCATGAAGACCTCCTCTTTTTTTAATTATTATAACCGATAACATCGGTCTCTAGGGCCACTTTTAACTAATATACAGGGGAAGTTTATATTATTCCTTTTATAAAAGTCAATATTTTAAAAAAAAATATTTTACACAGCCGG
>JAFGKU010000170.1 GCA_016928415.1 Spirochaetales bacterium | reverse complement strand
GGGCAATATTGATGCACCAGAGAATCTTCAGTACAAGGCCGCCCGTAAAAAGCACCAGGCCGAAAGGGAGGTGGGTAAAATAGCCGGGAAGCATACCGCAAAACACGACACCGAGTATGAATCCGGCGCAGAGAATCGGTCCTAACTTTATGAGGGAATGTCCCAAAGCCTCAAACAGATTGTAAAACACATAGGAATACGGGCGGCCCATCATATAGGCGATAGACCCGTCCTTCACCTGGACCTGCATATCCTTGAGGATATTGGAGCGGGAGAGCTCAACGGCCTCGGTGAATGTCAGGTACCAGATTGTCTGGGTCAGGGTCAGCCCTTCAATGACCGGTTTCCCCGAGTAGATGACGCTCCAGAGGCAGTACATGATGAAAATGATGAGGACAAAGAAAACATTCTGCACGAGAAAGGAAGGGAGGTAGTTAATCTGGTTTTTCATTGAAAGGGACAGCACATGGAAATATTTTTTCATTGGTGGGCCTTGTAAATCGATGCAATAATTTCCTCCATGGGAGGATTGGTTATCATGATGTCTTCTATGGAATTGGTTTTTAACAGGGCCTGCATTACATTTTCAATCGAAACCTGGTTCGCATCCAGGGCCAGTTTGGCCGCATACCCTTTCTGCTTGAGAATGGATACGCCGTCCATTGAAAACCGAAGCGGTTCCGACAACTTCAAATCGATTATTTTCCTGTTCATGTACGAGTACTTGAGATTTTTAATCGTATCGTCCACAACGATCCGGCCATGGTTGATGATGATACCCCTGTTGCAGATTTTCTCCACGTCGGAAGTGTCATGAGACGTCAGGAAAATCGTCACCCCCTTTTCCCTGTTTATCCTGTGAATGAGGTCCCTTATCCGCTGCTTGACAACGACATCCAGGCCTATCGTAGGCTCATCGAGAAAAAGTATCTCCGGTTCATGGAGGAGAGAGGCCGCTATCTCGCATTGAATCCTCTGGCCGAGAGAAAGCTTGCGTACAGGCTGGTAAAGAAATTCCGAAAGTTCGAACGTTTCCGACAGCCACTTGATTCTTTCCTTTGTCTGCCCTGTCGACAGGTCGTAGATGCTCCCCAGAAGCAGGAGTGAATCATGGGCCGGCAGGTGAAAGGAAAGCTGGGATTTCTGGCCGAATACGGTCCCGATCTTGTAAGCCAGTTTTTTCCGCTGCCTGAATGGATTCATTCCCAGTATATTTATCGTACCTTCATCGGGGTACAGGATTCCCGTGATCATTTTGATCGTCGTTGATTTACCGGCGCCATTTGGTCCTAAAAAAGCCAGTATTTCTCCCTTTTTGACCGTAAACGAAATATCATCCACCGCCTTCACATGGGTATACCGCGGTTTGAACAGGGATTTAATAAAACCGGAATTCCCGCGGGTCTTAACTTTCGTTTTAAAAGTCTTTACCAACCGGCAGACTGTGAGTATATTTTCCATAACGGTTATCCGTGATTATACACGGTGTTACCGCGCTTTACAAGCTTAAATACGCGGTACCGCCATATGGTACAAGCTCAAATACACGACGCTGCCATATATAAAAGGCGGCAGAAGAATAACCGTTAATGAAAAGGAACGGCATGGAAGTATTGGTCCCCAGGCATTCCGGTTTTTGTCCGGGTGTCCGGCAGGCGGAAAAAAGCCTGTTGAGTACGCATGACAGGGAAACGGAAACACCTCTGCGCGTGTACGGCTATTTAATTAATAACAAGCAGTACATCTCGATGCTATCTTCCAAGGGCATTTTAACGGTTGCGGACTGGAAAGAAATAAACAAAGGCTCTATCGCTGTAATCCGGACGCACGGTATAAGGCGGGAAGAAGAAAAAAAAATAAGGCAATCGCACCGGGTGCTGGACTTGACATGCAGAAACGTAAAAAAAGTACAACTGAAGATAAAGGAACACTCGGATAAGGGTTTCTATATACTCATTACGGGCAAGAAAACGCATCCCGAGGTGGAAGGACTGGTGAGTTATGCTGAACAATCCTTTGTCATTGAAACGGAAAACGATCTTGCCGAGTTTGAGAAAAAATATTTAATGGATGGCTCACTGCATCAACCCATTTTTATCGTCTCCCAGACCACGGGGAACCGCGCACTCTTCGAGACGGTCTGTAAACGGATAGAAGGCAGGGTAACGGCTCAGCCGGTAGTTTTTGATTCCATTTGTCCCGTTACGGAACTGAAAGAGAAGGAAGCCATGGAACTTCAGGACCTGGCCGATGTCAGTTTCGTTATCGGGGACAAACTCTCTTCAAATGCCGCCAAGTTATACCAGATTTTGAAGGCAAGACGCGAGGAGGTTCATTTTATCGAAGACCTGCAGGACCTGCTGAACCTGAACCTTCCGCTCATAAATTATAAAATAGCCCTGGTCGTGTCTTCGGCTTCCACACCTTTTTCGATCGAGGAAACCGTCTGCCGGTACCTTAAGGACATCCGCTGAACAACCTTTTGTAATAAAGGCACCTCTAAAAACCTCCTTTTGGAGCCGCCTGCCGAATCAAAACCCTTTAAATATAGGGGTTTTTAGAGGTTGCCCAGGATAAATCAATTGTTTTTGGAGGTGCCCATAAGCTATTTTTAATCGTGCTTTATTGATTTATTGACCCCTTAGTCTTAAAATATTAGGGAATGAAATTAAGACAAATAGTTAAAAACCGGATTAATCCCCTTATCTCAAACCAGTTGGTTGCCCTGCTTTTATCCCTGGGATTATGGATCTATATACTTTTTCAGCACATAGATTTTACTATCCACCTCATAACCACAATCCTGTTCGGTTTGATATCATTGGTATTAATCCTGTCAGTAAAAAATTCTTTTCAGATGAAAAGAATAAACGATAAAATAGCAGAGGGTACGGACAAGGGTCTTGCCCATTTAATTGAGCTTAAATTCGATAAAGGCGGCAACGGTGAAGCCGGGCTCCTCTCTAAAAACCTGACCAGGCTTTTCCGGGAAATTAAAAAGGTGTTCTGGGATATAAAAGAAAACCTGTCGGATGCCAAAATAAGCAATTCAACATTGGAAAGCATGAAATTGATCATGATCGAATACATCCAGAAGGTCGTCAATATCGGGGATGTTCATGCGGAGCTTGAAATCATTTGTAAAAGAATCACCAGCGCCACCGCATCCACCAAATCCATTCTAAGCACGATCATCACTCTTGCCAACCAGACAAACCAGGAGGCGCAGGCCATAAGGCAGACTTCCGAAACCCTGGATAAACTTGTCAAGTCGATTTCCGCCATCATTGAAATAACCCAGGCCAAACAGAAGATGGCCAGTGAATTAAAGGAACTCACGGATTCCGGCGGAGACAAGGTACAGACAACCTACGCAATCATGCAGAACCTTAGCGAGGACACGGACGCAATACTCAGAATTGTCGAAATCATCAATGACATTACGGAGTCTACGAATATCCTTGCCATCAATGCAGGTATCGAATCCGCCCATTCCGGCCAATACGGCAAGGGATTCAGGGTAATAGCGGATGAAATTACAAAACTGGTGGAAACGACGAAAAAAAGGTCCCTGGAAATTTCGATATTATTAAAGGAGCAGGTAAAAAAGATCAGGAACGGGTTGACGGAAAGCGATGAGAGCGGAAAGGCGTTCAGACAGATAAGCGCCGAAGTGAACAGCGCCATTGAAGCCTGGATAAAAATATCCGAAGAGGCGGACATGATGTCAAAAACAACGGGAACAATTCAAAACTCCACGCAGCAGATGTCTCAAATAACAAAGAACGTGAGGGATTCATCGGAAACGATCAAGAACGGGGTGGAAAAGGTGAATGAGGAAATAATCGACCTCGATGAAACATCCGCCCGGACAATGGATGTCATAGAGAAAGTCACCATTACGAACGAGGAAGCCAAAACCTCCACCGTACAAATTCTCCAGCAATTGAATGAGATGGGCAAATTCGTTTTAACATTGAACAAAACAATCGATTTTTTTAATCTGGGGAAAAAAGTGTTTATCCTTTTCCCGGACAAAGAAATGCAGGACAATACGGCCAGGGAAATCGTAAGAAGGGAATACGAGGCTTTTCCCGTTCAGGAATATAAACTGCTTCTGAGATATGCAAGGGAGTCGGGTAATTCCATTATTTTCATCAACTCGGATAACTGCCCGGAGGGCTTCGACTTGAATGAATTCATACTTTTATTGAAAAAAGCAGCGGAAGGTAAAAATATAAAAATAGGAATACTGTCGTTGGATAAAAAATATAAAATGAACGAGAAATGGGACAAATCGCTTTGCGAATTAATTTATCTGGAGAAAAACCGGAAAGATGAAAATCTAAAGATTTTTTTATCTTTTATAGAAAAAAACAAGGCCAGGGGTTTGAGGAAATTTATCCGCGTAAATTGTGAAATCGACGATAAAATCGCGGTTGAAACGGTAATTGATAACAACGAATTCCGGGGCAAGGTAGTAAACATCAGCTCGAATTCCCTTCTCTGCAAATGTGATGAGGACAAGCCGATTGAAAACATGAAGAAAAAATTTGAAATAACGCTTAAATGCAAAGATGAAGAACAAATAATCCCCTGCCAGGAAATAATTCTGAAAGCGAATCGGCACAACCTCATTATTTTTGACGACAAAATTCCATCGGACAGAAGGCAATTGCTGCAGGAACTGATTTATACCAAACTGCAGGAAAAAATGAAAAAAGAACTGAAAAGAAATTGATAAAGAATCGCTACTGCGATTCGGGTCCTGTGCGATAGCAAGAATCGCTACTGCGATTCGGGTCCTGTGCGATAGCAAGAATCGCTACT
>JAFGKU010000169.1 GCA_016928415.1 Spirochaetales bacterium | reverse complement strand
TGACAGAGTCAAGGGCATTACCTACGATTTACCATTCTTTATAATATAGTTCAGAGAAAGGACCCGGCATGAAAAAGACGTTTTTATTTTTAAGTTTACTTTTTCTAATTCTCCTGTCCGGATGTACGAATCAAACGGTTACCGAGAATCAGGAATCAGAGAGCCCTGCCATTGTAAAGGTTGCGGAAAAGGATAAAATTTTATCGGCGGACAATTTTTTCGGGAAGAAAAAAGGCTGGCAGTCGCTGGGATCCGTGGAAACATATGAACGGTTGGGAAACGGGATTAATTTCAGTATTGACGGTGAAAAGCAGGTCCGGTTGTCTTTTTTAACTCCTTCCCTGTTCAGGGTAAGGTTCAGCAGGAACAATAATTATTCAAGGGATGATTCGTATGCCGTCATTGCTAGGGAAGATCAAAAAGTAAATTATTCTGTTGCGGATGAAAAGGGGAAAATTATCCTAACCACATCCGAGATTTCATTGGAAATAGAAAAAAATGCCTTCAGAATAGCTGTTTACAAGGATGGGGCTCCTGTATGCGAGGATGATAAAACGGGAATCGCATGGAATGATACATGGATCACCGTCTCTAAAAGAAAAAAAGACGGCGCAAGGTTTTATGGTTTCGGTGAAAAGACGGGACCTTTAAACAAGGCCGGTACCGCTATGACCAACTGGAATACGGATGCCTATGGATACTGGGAAAAAACGGACCCCATATATATCTCCGTTCCGTTTTTCATAGAGACGGGCGGGGCCGTTCCGTATGGAATTTTTTTTGACAATACGTACCAGGCGTTTTTTGATATGGGCAAGGATGACGACAGGCGGTACAGCTTTGGGGCCGTCAATGGTGAAATGGATTATTATTTCATTTACGGGCAGACGGTTAAAAAAATCATAAGCGAATACACCCGTTTAACCGGCAGGATCAACCTGCCGCCTAAATGGGCTCTCGGTTATCAGCAATGCCGGTACAGTTATTATCCGGCAAGCCGCGTGAATGAGATTGCCGATAATTTCAGGGTAAGGAGAATTCCGTGTGACGCTATTTACCTTGATATCGATTTTATGGATGCCAACAGGTCGTTTACATGGAATAAGTCTTATTTTCCGGACGTCAAAAATTTCCTTGCGAATTTGGAAAACCGCGGATTCAAGATTATAACGATTCTCGATCCCGCCATTAAACAGGAACCCGGGTATTCCGTGTATGATACGGGGCTGGCCGGCGACCATTTCTGCAGGATGCCGGACGGCGAGCTGGCTGTCGGCAGGGTTTGGCCCGGCATCTGCGTGTTTCCCGATTTTACAAGACCTGAAACACGAAAATGGTGGGGAGACCTGTATTCCGGATTACTCGAGATAGGTATTGACGGTTTCTGGAATGACATGAATGAGCCAGCCGTGTTCGATACCCCGACCAAGACAATGCCATTGGATGCCCTGCATTTTGATTACGGCAACCGGTCCCCGCATTTGAAAATCCACAATGTATACGGCCAGGAAATGATCCGGGCCACATCGGAGGGGCTGAACCGTTTAAGGCCCGGCATGCGGAACTTCGTTTTAAGCAGGAGCGGCTATGCCGGGTTGCAGCGGTACGCGGCGAACTGGACGGGAGACAACACGGCCCACTGGACGCATCTGAAGATGAATATCCCGATGGTTCTGAATCTCGGACTGTCAGGCATCGCAATGTCAGGCGCGGATATAGGCGGTTTCATAAACAGCCCGGGACAGGAATTGTTCGCCCGATGGATGGAATTGGGCGCTTTCATCCCCGTCTACCGGGGACACACTGAAAAAGGCACCAGGGACCAGGAGCCCTGGGCCTTTGGAACGGAAGTGGAAGATATAAGCCGGAAATACATCGAACTGCGGTATAAATTCATTCAGGCGCTCTATGACCTGTCTTATGAAGCCTGCTTGACCGGACTGCCTGTCATCCGCCCGCTTTTTCTTGAATTCCCCGATGACGGTAAAACGTACGAACTAGAGGACCAGTACATGTTCGGTGATTCCGTCCTTGTGGCACCCGTCGTTAATTCAGGGCAACTCGAAAGGGATGTTTACCTTCCCGCGGGAAGCGACTGGTATGATTTTTGGACAAATGAAAGATATACCGGCGGTAAAACGGTAACCTATAATACACCTTTGGACGTCATGCCAGTTTTTATCCGTTCGGGCGCCGTCCTTCCATTGGAGGAAGTGGTCCAGTATATCGGTGAAAACAACGATACGGTTCTCACCTTTTCCGTGTATGCCGGTTCGGACGGGAAGCATGACCTTTATTTTGATGATTATCTTACCACCGATTATATAAAAGGCGTTTATGACCGGATTAGGATAAGCTATACGGGCGGGAAGAGCCGGGCCTCTATCCGCTTCGAATATGAATTGAACGGTTACGGAGAGTCGATTAGAAAAAAATACTATCTTGTCAAACTTGTCGGTGCTGAAGAAACAGCCATGGTAAGCATCGGCGGTATTGCGTTGAAAAACGCACGTGATGAAAGACGGCTGCAAAGGACTGCCGGAAACGGGTTCTGTTATGATGCCGCTTATAAGACGTTGATAATAAAAGTGATGGAAATAACGGATAAACTTGAAATCGACATCCGGTGAAACACGATAGAACAGTTTCAGGCCATGAATTCATATATATGTTTGTACTTAAAAAAAAGGCAGGAAGACACAGATGGTCCTCCTGCCTGTAATCCCCCTGGTTATTTAATGGGAACCGAGGGCTATTCCCGCAGAAATCACGACCTGGAAGTTGTTCAGCGGGTAGACCCTGATCGGCGTGACCGGTACGGGTCCGATTTTCGGCGCGTAATTCAATTTGGCGGATAAAAGAAATCCGTCGAAATCAAGCCCGCACCCAACGCTTACGAATGGGAAAAGGGCGATATTCAGCCGGTCAAGATCCTCAAATTCGTAAGAACTCAAATCCACCCGACCGGCACTTCCCAACCCCACCTGGGCAAACGGATCTACGAAGGCGCCACCCCCAAAAAGATGGTAGCTCAGGTAAAAAACCTCTCCGTACCAGTCCACGCACCAGTCATAGGAATCATTTTTATCAAAGCAGGACATGTAATTCCCGCCGATACCTAGATGGTCAAAAATGACTTCCCAGCCGATGCCCCAGAATTGCCCCATTTCACGGTTGGAAAAGCCGTCAATTACCTCGTCAAAATCCGGCGCATGTATGAAGTCCATGGCCGTTGCCAGGGTTATACGCACCTGGCTGCCGGCATACGCGGTGAATACCGAAGTGGAAATGATCAACATTAATATGATTATTTTCTTCATTAAAATCCTCCTTGTCTGAATTATATTGTCTTCCATATGTCTTCTGTTTATCTAACACCGGAGACAGGAGGATATGTTACTTGTCCATGAAAATTATTTTTACGCTGCGGCTTCCATTCTGTTTTCGCTGTGCTATTCCTGAAGCCCGCTTTCCTTGCGTTCCGCTTTAGTTTTGCCTTCGCACAGGACCCAAATCACTGTAATGATTTTTGCCTTCGCACAGGACCCAAATCACTGCCGCGATTTTTACCCTCCAGTGCATTGGTTACGTTCCAGTTGATGTACGTCAGGACTATGATAATGACGGAAACAAGCCAGGACACGGCGCTTCCCCTGCCAAGGCGCTGGGCCTTGTTCATCAGCCAGACCGTGTAATAGGCCAGGGTGAAGGCGGATTGCTTGAAACCGCCCGCACCGCCGGTGAGCATGTACGGTTCATCGAAAAGCTGCATGCCGTTTATGACGCTTAAGGTAACGGCAAAAAAGATGATGGGCGCCATTTGGGGAAGAGTCAGGTTGAAATATTTCTGGGCCGTAGTGGCGCCGTCCAGGTCGGCGGCCTCGTAAAGGACCTTTGGTATGGACTGTAGGCCGACAAAATAAAGGATCGTGTAAAATCCCAGTTGCCTGAATGCCACGATTATGCTGATGTAAATGGGGTTGTTGGTCGCATCCGCCATCCATTCAATTTTATCATATCCGGCCAACGAAACAAAATAATTGATGAGCCCGTAATTGTACGTAAAGAAGAATTGGGCTATCAGGGCGAGGGAAATGGTGTTGGTCATGTAAGGAAGAAAATAAACCGTCCTGAAATAACCTTTTAATTTGACGCTTTCATGGTGAAGCATTAACGCAAGCGGGATGGCGCATAAATTGGGTAAAAGGAAGCCCAGGAAAAGAAAAAGGAACGTGGTCCCTATCGTTTTCCAGAAATAGGCGTCTTCCGTCAGCAGGAAGATATAGTTGGAAAAACCGACAAACTCCGGATTGTCTCGCGGCCCGTGCAGGGATTGGAAAGAGACAAACAGCGAATAAAGGATGGGAAACAATCCGAATGTCAAAAACAACAGCACAAAAGGCAGGAGGCAAACATAAGGCATTCTTTCTTTTTGTGTCATGTGGTGTTTGCTCATTTTTCCCCCCTTATCCCTTGATGCTGCCGGCCAGCATGTTGGAAATGATTTGCTTTGAGAATATGATGAATACTAATACGACGGGCACGATGGAAAGCCCATTGAACAGCATCAATACGGGGATGTTTTTCTCCGATGTCCAGTTGATTTTTGCCAGGGCCAAAGGGATGGTCTGAAGGTCATGTCCGGGAAGCATTACCAGGGCGTACATGAAATCGTTCCAGGAAGCCGCGAATGCGATCGTGCCCAGCAGGGCAATTCCCGACTTGGCCAGCGGGAAACCCAGCCTGAGGGCAATCTGGTATTCGCTGTACCCGTCACTCCTGGCCGCATCGAGGAGTTCATCGGGCGCTGTTTTCCGTATCAGTTGGGTCATGAGAAAAATCCCGAGGCCGTCAGCCATGCTCGGTATAAACAGCGGCAGGTAAGTATTGACCCATTTGAACCAGACCATCATTTGAAAGAGGGGTATGATATTGAGAAACCGCGGTGTGGTCAATGTAAAGAGGATGACGGCGAATATCAGCTTCCTTCCCTTGAAATTGTATTTTGCGAGGACGAAGCCGGTTAACGTGCAGAAAAATATCTTGGTGGAAACGGCAAGCACGGCAATCATGAGGCTGTTAAAGAAATACCGTAATACGGGAATGGTCTGGAGCATGATTATAAAATTATTCGTCATGTTCGGACCGATTAAAAAGGGAGGGGGTGTGTTGTAAATCGTTTTTATGTCATTGGAGGCCAGAACAAACACATAATAAAAGGGAAAGAGAAAGAGCAGGGAAAAAAATCCCAGCACCATATACCGAAAGATACTCATCGAAAGATTGACCGGTGTCGTTTTTCTTTTAAGTCCCATAAAACCCCCTTGTTTTAATTATATGGTTATGGGACCGTTATACAACTTATTATAAAAAAAAAATTCAGGAATCCCCGTGGCAGGCCGGGCATTTTTTGTCAAACCAGTTGAATGTATGTCCGCATTCCGGGCAGGTGTATTTTTCCTGTTGTTCGTTGATCCATTTTTCCAGGCCGATTTCCCTGAGTCTTTTCATGTTGTCCTGCACCTCCTTGTGATAGGGATACTGTTCGTCATCCATAAAATTTTTCAGTATATCACAGGGATTTTCGTCGCATTCCAGGCAATACCGGATTCCTTTGGTTCTGTTACAGGATTTAATGGCGCAGTTCGTGCACCATTCTGTTATTTTGCTGCCGTTGCAGCCTTCGCAGAGCATAAGCGACCCGTCCTCCGCCTTTACCGGATTTCCCACCCTGGCCGCCTGGTAAATCCCGCATCCGCCGCAGTACAGGCCGCAGTATCCTAAAATCATGTCATTTTCCATGTTTACCCCCACTTTTAAAGTATAAAGATATCATTTGCCTTTGGAAATGGCAATTTGAAAAGATGTTTTTTGATGTAATTGAAAAAGAAATATTGCCT
>JAFGKU010000168.1 GCA_016928415.1 Spirochaetales bacterium | reverse complement strand
GACGGATTCAGCCACCGACACAGCTACGGATACACCGACACCGACCGACTCAGCCACCGATACAGCCACGGATACACCGACGCCGACCGATTCTGCAACCGACACAGCCACAGACACACCGACGCCGACAGACTCGGCGACTGATACTGCTACGGATACGCCGACACCGACGGATTCTGCAACCAACACAGCTACGGATACACCTACCCCGACAGACTCGGCGACTGACACAGCCACGGATACACCGACGCCGACGGATTCAGCAACCGACACAGCCACAGACACACCGACGCCGACAGATTCGGCTACTGATACAGCTACGTACACGCCGACGCCGACTGATTCGGCTACTGATACCGCGACAGACACTCCTACTCCTACAGATTCGGCAACCGATACTGCCACAGATACACCAACGCCGACAGATTCAGCCACCGATACAGCGACCGATACACCAACGCCGACAGATTCAGCCACCGATACAGCGACCGATACGCCGACGCCGACCGATACAGCCACCGATACCGCAACAGACACACCGACACCGACTGATTCTGCAACCGACACAGCTACGGATACACCGACGCCAACTGATTCAGCGACAGATACAGCTACAGATACACCTACCCCGACCGACTCGGCGACTGATACTGCTACGGATACACCGACGCCGACACCAACCGACACAGCTACGGATACGCCAACGCCGACACCAACCGATACATCTACTGACACTCCCAGCCCGACTCCCACTCCAACAGGTGATAACGGCAATCTGATCATCAATCCAGGTGTGGAAACGGGATCAATAGATCCTTGGTATGGAGCCGGTTTGGAAGTAGTATCCGATGATAAATATTCAGGAACATACGGCATGCACATAACCGGCGAAATTGCTGATGGTGTACAGGACGTTACAGGGTTGTTACCCTACACAGATTACACTCTTGAGGCATATATAAAAGTCGAGGCCGGAAACAGTGCGAGACTTAAAATTGAAAGCTATGACGGCACGACAAATTATATTGAAGAAATTACCAGCAGCGAAACTTATACCAAGGTGACCGTACATTTTACAACCGGACCGAACAATACTACCGCCACTGTTGTTTTTATAAAATATCAGGAAGGCCTGGGAAGCGCATGGGCGGACGACTTTTCATTAACTGAAGATAATCCGATTACCCCCGGACCTACATACACACCACTGCCGACCTTTACCCCCGGCCCCACACCCACTCCTTATGTGATGTTTTCGGGATTCTACAAAATTGTCGGCCGGCAATCCGGAAAGGCTCTGGATGTTCTGAACGGCGCTGCAGCGGATAATGCACTAGTCCAGCAGTGGACATATGAAGGTACTTTACATCAGATATGGAAATTCCAGGACATAGACGGTACATATTATAAGATTATTACCGGTCATGTTTCGAAAACGCTTCATGTCGCTGGTTGTTCATCCAGCGACGGTGCTATGGTTGAGCAATATAAATACGCGGGACAAGGTGATGACTGCCAGCATTGGCAGGCCGTGGATGTTGGTATGGGCTACTATGTACTTATTGTAGAATATTCAGGTATGGCCGTAACGGTTCAGGATAATTCCCTTCGCAACGGCGGGTATATTATACAATCGCCTTATACGGGTGCGCCAAACCAGCAATGGCAGATTATAGCGGTCCCGACACCTACACCATAAAAATTTTTAACAACTAATTATTTTTTTCATAAGTTTTTCATAAGTGAATTTTATGATTAGAGGCAGGTCTTTCAGCTTATTCCTTTTTCTCATAGTATTCGTATTCATCCAAAGCTGTGATTTATATAATCCCTTTCAGGAAACAACTTATACTGCGACTCCCGGATCCACTGCAACCGATACACCAACTCCAACGGCAACTGATTCTCCTACAGACACAGTTATGGATACACCGACGCCTACGGATTCAGCTACAGACACAGTAACAAATACGCCGACACCGACAGACTCTCCGACCGATACAGCCACAGATACTCCGACACTGACTGATTCGCCTACTGATACCTCTACCGATACGCCAACACCGACTAATTCGCCCACTGATACTGCCACGGATACACCGACACCGACAGATTCGCCCACGGATACAGCCACGGATACACCGACACCGACATGCGGAGGCTTCACATCCGACAATTTCAGTGACGGGGACGATTGCGGCTGGGCAAAATACGGTGGAACATGGTCGGTAGTGTCCGGAGAATACGAGGTCATCAATGACGCAACAATCTATAAATCCGTGTTAAACACAACCATTACCTCAGACATTATCCTGGAGGCGGATATCAAACTAGTCAGCACAGGACAGACCTCCCTGATTTTCAACGCGTCCAATCCGGGTATCGGAAACGATGCCCTGCAGGGATACGCCGCAGGATTCGATTCCACGAATTCAACGGTCTGGGCGGGTAAATTCAACAATGACTGGACGGAACTGGACCGGGTCAAACTCACCGATGCAACTGCGAATCAGAAATTGATCAGCAAGGTTTACGGAAGTGAAAACGGTTATATTTTCGGTGTCCAGTCCGGGCAAATATATATGGAAGTCAATACGCCCACCCACTATGAACTTCGTTGCGGATCGATTTCATCCGCCACATGGACCCACCTTGCGGTTACATGGAAAAAGGGAGGCCATTTGACCGGATACGTAAACGACACCGAGGCCGGCCGGATCGCCGCCAGTCCCGATTCCATAGTCTGGAACACCCCTGGGGGACTTTATCTGGGCGTCGCCTCCTGGGATCAGGTCTCCTTCCCTGCCACAGGCGAAATGGATGATATCAGAATATATAATAAAGAGTTAAATTCAACGCAGATCACGGAATTATATAATTTACCGGCGGATTAATAACTCTTTCTTCATTGACCTGACAGATAAAAGCACATACGATCAGGAATGGACCAAAAAAAACCTGTATACTCTACTCAAGATGAACAGGAGGAAATGAATGGACTGGATTGAACGCATGAATCATGCAATAAAATATATCGAAGACAACCTGCTGGATAATCCGGATTCCCTGGAAGCGGCCCAATTCGCCAATGCATCATTGTACCATTTTCAAAGGATGTTCCACATGCTTACCGGTTTTAGTGTAGGCGAATACGTAAGAAACAGGCGCCTTTCTCTCGCCGCCCAGGACCTTTTAACCGGCACGGAAAAAATCATCGATATTGCGTTCAGGTACGGTTATGAATCTCCCGAATCCTTCAGCCGGGCCTTTGTCCGGCTGCATGGAGTGTCTCCCAGCGACTCCAGGAAAGAGGGAATCAGGCTCAAGCTGTTCGCTCCCCTGTCATTCAATCTGTCAATAAAAGGAGATATAAGCATGGATTTTAAAATTAAAACTCTGGGGCCTTTCAGCGTGTCCGGGAAGGGCATCCGTGTACCAACTGAAAATGGGGAAAATTTTAAAAGGATCCCATTATTCTGGAAAGAATGTGAACAGGACGGTTCCTTGAAAAAAATCGAGAAGATTACACAAACTAGCAAGAACGGCCTTTTCCAGGGAGCCATGTTAGCCGTGCTCTGCTACAACGAATCCGATACCAATGAAGAATTTTCCTATCTGATCGGTGCTGAAACACTAGATAATCCGGCGGAAATGGAAATAGTAAAAGTACCTGCAATGACATGGGCCGTATTTGAATCGATCGGTCCCATGCCGGATGCCATTCAGGATGTCTGGAAGCGTATATTCAGTGAATGGTTTCCTCAATCGAATTACGAACATGCACCGGCACCCGAACTTGAAGTGTATCCTCCCGAAGTTCCAAACCAAAAGAATTACTATTGCGAGGTGTGGATACCGGTTATTAAAAAGAAATAGAGTGTAATTACAATACCGGCACAGTTGTTTTCCTGTGCCGGTCATTTTTTTTGCATTGTAAACGATGTCATTGAATTAATTCTGTTAAAACCACTTGTATTAATTCTCATAAAATTAGAAATTAAAATGAAACGGAATAACGTAAAATATTGTATATGTAAAAGGAGGATAATTTTGATAAGGGGAGAATTATTATGGAAAACAAGAAGACGTTTGCAACCAGCCAGGAAAGTTCAGCTTACGAGGAAGCAGAACGGGCAGTAAACCTACAGACAATCAAGGCATACAATGCCGTATATGCGGGGATAGTCAACAGCCAGACATTTAAAAACATAATTCTGGATGTATTCGGCGGTGACTTCCCGGAAAGAACCAGACCCACCAATTCAATAACAGAAATTCATCTTGACGATCTGATAAAATACCTCGGAATAAGCAAGGGGGAAACCCTTGTCGACCTGGGCTGCGGCAGGGGTATCCTCGGACTGCGGATAGCCGAAAAAACGGGAGCTAACCTGACAGGAATCGGATTTTCACCCGCATCTATCCAGCAGGCAATGCAGCGCATTAATGAATTTGACTTAAAGGGACTCGTACGGTTTTATACGGCTGATATTACTTCAACCGGGCTTGATGACTCAAGCTGTGATGCGGTAATGTGCCTGGATATGCTGGGAATGGGAGCGAACAAAATTCCGGCCTTGAATGAAATTTTACGGATTCTAAAACCCAGTGGAAGATTCGTCTATACAACATGGGAAAAACCGGATGTTCCGTTTGAAATGGAATCACAACTGCTTGAAGAGACAGGATTCAAGGCAGAAACATATTATGCAATCAAGGACAATGATTTATTCCGTTTGTTCAATGAAAACATCATCGATAAACGTTCAGTCCTTATAAAAGAAATGGGGGAGCAAGCCGTGGAATCCATTCTATCGGTTGCAGAAGATTCCCTCAATTCACTCAGGAATAAGGAATATATACTGATCGGCTGTAAGAAAAACCATCAAGACAATCTGTAATGTGAGCGACATTTTATTATTTTAACAATACAGCTCCGAAAATGAGGACTTGCCCCATTTCCCTGCTTTGTTTACATTTGAAGACAAGGTATGGAAATGCATATTCACGGAACCCTTTGGACGGTCATTCTCACTTTTTTTATTCTTATAACAGTACCGATTTTTCCCGAATGGAACCTGTTCAGGGGCGACCAGGGCCTGACAGGAAAGGCACAAGGTACACTCCCCGTAAAGCTCGGGCTTCTGTGGAAGTTCAGGGTAACCGGTGAGATTAATTCCTCGGCGGTAACGGGGGCAGGCCGTGTGTATTTTGGTACAGCCGGCGGCAAAGTAATCTCTTTAGACATGAATAGCGGTAAGCTGGCCTGGGAATTCACAACCGGTGACGTCATAGAAGCCCCGCCCCTTTATCTATCAGGTAAAATCTATATTGGATGTCTCGATGGTTTTTTCTATTGCCTGGATGCCGCTGATGGAAAAATCATCTGGAAAAAAAATACGGAATCCCAGATTTCAGGCTCTGCCAATTATTTCAAAATCAATAAAACAACATACATCGTTTTCGGAAATTACGATGACAAGCTTTTTGCCGTCCATGCACTGACCGGAACGACATTATGGATTTTCAAGGCCGATAACTACATCAATGGATCGCCGTCGGTATCCGGCAACAGGATTATCATTGGATCATGTGATGCCAATCTTTATATCATAGATACCAGAACAGGAAAATCGACTTTTACTTTCGATACGGGTGCCTACATTGCCGCCTCCGCCGCTGTCACGGGAGATACCACCTATGTGGGAAATTACGGGAATCTGTTTTTCGGCATCGATCTGTCCACGCGCAAGGCCCTGTTTACATTCGGGAACAAAAAAGAGGGCGCCCCTTTTTTTTCGTCCCCTGCCGTGTCGGGAGACAGGGTATGGGCCGGGTCGCGAGACAACACAGTTTATTGCTTCAACCGGCTGACCGGGAAAGTCATATGGAAATACACGACAAAAGGGGAGGTGGACAGTTCCCCTGTCATAGCCGGAAACAAGGTAGTGTTCGGGTCGTATGACGGAAGGCTGTATATCCTGGACAATTCAATTGGTAAAATAGAATGGTCTTTTGATACGGGTGAAAGCATTCTTGCATCATCCTGTGTAGACGATGGGAAAATTTTTATTGGCAATGCAAACGGGTTGTTCTTTGCATTCGGAGAGCAACAATGAAAATAGTCTACATGATTCCGGGCAGCGGGAACGGGTTCTACTGTGAGAATTGCCGCCGCGATCTCATCCTTATCAAGGCTTTAAGGAAACAGGGTCACGACGTATCAATCATTCCCCTTTATCTGCCAGTTCCCATTAACGAAACGGATGGAAAAATAAAGAATCCTGTTTTTTACGGGGCCGTCAAATATTATTTACTGCAAACCTTTCCATTGTTGAAGAAAATGCCTGCCTGGCTGGAAAAAATACTTGACTCCAAAAAAATTCTTTCCTGGGCGGAATCCATGGCCGGGACAACACGTTCGAAGGGACATGAAAAAATGACATTATCCATGTTGAGAAGCAATGGAGATGATGATGCGGAATTGGATAAACTCCTTTTGTTTCTTGATCAAGAAATCAGGCCGGACATCATTCATATTTCCAACAGCCTTCTCATCGGTATGGGAGTAAAAATAAAAAAGAAAACCGGCCTTCCCCTGGTCTGTACGTTCCAGGACGAACATGTGTGGATAGACGGTCTTGCTTCCCCTTACAAGGAGATGGTATGGATAATCATGAATGAGCAGGCAGAAAACGTAGACCACTTTATCTCGGTGAGTGAATATTACAGGCAGTACATCAACGGCAAGCTCAAGATTAATTCAGATAAAATTTCCGTAATAATGCCGGGCATCGAACAGCTGGATAATGATAACAGACCAGTTGAAGCAAAACAGCAGGTTATCGGATTTTTCTCGAGAATGAATCAAGAACACGGTTTGGAAATATTAACGGAAGCTTTTATCCTGCTTAAAAAAGGGAATTCTTTTCCCCAACTTAAACTGTACATCACGGGCGGGTACACAAGGGATGACACTCCCTTTATAAAATCCCTGCAAAAACGGCTGAAAAAATCCGGTACTGAACAGGATGTCCTTTTTTTGGAGGATGTGTACAAAAAAAATTACAATGATTTTTTCGGCAAAGTAACCGTCTTGTCCGTGCCAATAATTCACGGGGAGGCTTTTGGCCTGTATCTATTGGAAGCCCTGAAACGGGGCATCCCGGTTGTTCAGCCGGATACAGGCTCCTACCATGAAATTATTGACAAGACAGGCGGCGGGATTCTTTATTCACCGAATACTAAAGAAAAATTGGCCGAATCGTTGGCAAAACTGCTTAAAAATCCGGATAAAATCAGGGACCTGGGTAAAAAAGGAAAGGAATCTGTTAACAAATTTTTTTTAATTGATACAATGGCCACCAGGGTAAATAATATTTATACTGCCTGCATTAAAGGAAAATAAAATGGTGATTGAATTAAAGAACATTTACAAATCATATCCATCCGGAGGAGAAGAAGTTCGGGTATTATCAGACCTCTCCCTGACCGTTAAAAGGGGCGATTCCATAGCCGTTACCGGTCCGTCAGGGTCAGGCAAAACAACCCTTTTGAACTGCATGGGCCTTTTGGACACACCCACTTCCGGTAATGTCCTGATTGACGGGGAAGAAACAGCGTCCTTGAAAGAAAAAGAACTGGCCCATATAAGGAACAGAAAAATCGGGTTTGTTTTCCAGCTTCATTACCTGCTTCCCCAATGCACCCTCTGGGAGAATGTCCTCATTCCCTCCCTTGCCTTTAAAAAAGATAATCAAAAAAGTATTGCGGAAAGGATAAAAAAAATACTGTCCCTGCTGGATATAGCTGAACTGTCCCAAGCCAAACCCTATGCCCTCTCAGGCGGTGAAAGGCAGCGGGCAGCCATTGCAAGAGCCCTGGTAATGAACCCCTCCTTAATCCTTCTTGATGAACCGACGGGTTCACTGGACAGCGAAAATGCGGAAAAAATCGGAGTTCTCCTTAAGCGCCTGAATGAAGAGGAAGGCATCACCCTGGTGACCGTTACGCATTCCCCTTATCTGGCCTCTCTTATGAATAAACGTTTCTACCTCCGCCAGGGTGCCTTATCAGAAACAGGCGGAGACAAATGACATTACTCACCCGGGTTTTTCGAAATCTCGTTCACTACTGGAAACAGCATTTACTACTGGCTGCCGGTACGGCATTGGCCGTTGCCATAATAACAGGGGCCCTTTTACTGGGCGCTTCGGTACGCTCAAGTCTGAAAGAACAGGCTGCCGCCAAAACGGGAAAGGCCGACTATGCTTTACTCTCTACGGTCAACTCTTTCAATTCGGAGCTGTCCGATAAAATACTTTACAATGAAAAAGATGCAAAAGCAGCGGCTTTATTGGGAACCGGTGCCGGCTTGATAAAAAACAAGAACGGATTGTCATTACCGGGTATCAAGGTTTGGGGAATTGATAATAACATCAATCTATTTACACAAAAGACATTACCCGTTGAAAATTTAAAAGATGATGAGATATTCATCAATCAACGGGTCGCAGCTAAAGCCGGTTTAAAACCGGGTGACGAAATACTCTTAAAATTCGGGAAAATTTCCTCTTCTGTTTCAGATGTTCCCTTTGGGCAGGAAACGGAGCTGACAGGTTCCTTTTACAGGGTTAAATCGATCCTGGAAACAGCACAGCTTTCGGATCTATCCTTTAACATGAATCAGACCATTCCTCTCAACATTTTCCTCCCCTTGAAAAGTTTATCCGCGAACCTCGGTATACCGGGAAAAGCGAATCATCTTATGCTTTCATTACCGGGTAATTCCCGTCCGGAGAAGATTCTTCAACCTTATCTAAATATGGCGGACCTCGGTATTATTTCACGAAATGCGGATTCGGGATCGTTGATAGAGATATTATCAGATCAATTGTTTTTCAATAAATCCTTTGAAAAAATATTGATGAAGATTGACCCGGAAGCAGACAGGATACTATCCTACTTTTTCAATACACTTTCATCTGAAGGCAGGATAACACCGTATTCGATTGTAACGGCATCCGACCGTTTTGACAGACAGTTCTCACTTTCAGGTAATGAAATAATTTTAAGTGAATGGACCGCTGCGGATCTGGAAGCGGTCAAGGGCGACCGGGTAACAATGGCTTTTTACAGGGAAAACCAAACGGGAAATGTCACAGAAACAGCATCAGAATTTATAGTCAAGGAAATCATTAACGCTTCATTGTATCATCTGGATAATTCGTACATGCCGCTTTTTCCCGGACTTCACGAGGTAAAAAATTGCCGGGACTGGAAGCCCGGTGTTGATATTAACCTGGATCTTATCCGGAAAAAGGATGAGGAGTACTGGAACAGCTACAAGGGAACTCCCAAGGCGGTCATCTCCCTGTCTAAGGCTGAGGAATTGTTCTCAAACAGGCTGGGATCCCTTACCGCCTTCAGATTTTCTAAGGACAAATGGAAACAAAAAGATCTTGAATCGGCAATAATAAACAATATAAGTCCCGGTACCGCAGGATATCAATGGCTTGACCTGAATAAAACCATAACCGGGGCCGTTGATAATTCCATAGATTTGGGCGGCCTGTTCCTGGGCTTGAGTTTTTTTCTCATCGCGGCTGCCGCCATACTTTTAATTCTTTTATACCGTCACAGCCTGACCACCCGCATGGATGAATGGGGACTATTGAAAGCCACGGGTTATCCCAACAGTACAATCAAAAAATTAATATTAACCGAAGGTCTCCTCACGGCCATGGCAGGGGGGATCATTGGTGGTTTTTCTGGTATCTTATATAACCGTTTCCTTCTATTTCTTCTTTCATCCTTTTTTACCGGGACCTTGTACGCTCCCGCTTTGACTGAAACAGTTTCACCCATTGCCATAATTACCGGAACAGGTTGCGGTATCCTGCTCTCCCTGGGTGCTCTTTTATTATCTTCAAGTAAAACGGTCAAAATCCCGGCGTCTATTCTTCTTTCCTTCAAAGGAAACAGGGAATTACCGGAAAGCTATACCCCCGCCAAACGATTTAACAAAGCCAGACTGTTTGGCATCCTTTTCCTGTTGTCAATCATACCCTCTTCAGCCGTTCTCGTATATGCCTTTACCCAAACCCAGTCAGGGGCAAGTATCTGGTTTTTCCTGGCAGGTACCTTTTTTCTCGTTACGCTGGTCTTCCTGTTTCTATTCCTGTTGAATTTCCTGTTGAAAAAAAAGCTGAAAAACGACGGGTTCCCAAAACTCTCCCTGTTCACATTCGGTATCAAAAACGTGCTCCGGAATCCGGGCAGGAGCACCGCCATGGTCCTTATCCTGGCCGCTTCCCTTTTTATGGTGACATCCACAGGTTCCTATAGAATCAATACCCCGGCTGACCCTTTTTCCCGTGATTCCGGAACAGGTGGTTTTGGTGTGTATTGCGAAACAACAATCCCCGTTAGTGAAAAGGAAATCGTCACGGATACGGAATTTGTGCCTTTTCGGTTAAAGCCGGGAGACGATGCCTCCTGCCTTAACCTTCAGAGGGCCGTCAATCCCTCTGTTATCGGTGTGGACTGGAAGGAACTATCGGAACGAAAGGCCTTTCACTTTGCGGACAGGGGCACATTCAACAGGAAAGATGACGTCTGGTCAAAACTGGATGAACAGACAGACGGCACCATCCCTGCCATCGCAGATGAAACTTCCTTAAGCTGGAACCTGGGTAATAAAGTCGGTGATACCATCGAAATTACCGATGAAAAAGGCAAGGTTGTCAAGCTGCGGTTCATTGCCTCCCTTTCACCAGGCCTGCTTCAAGGATTCATCATTATATCCGAGAAAAACTTCCTTTCCCTCTATCCCTCCACAAGCGGTTACCGGGTCTTTCTTATCGAAGCAGAAAAAAAATCACTCATAAAGGTGAAAAATGAATTGACCGAACTTTTCGCCGACCACGGGGCTGAGGTACTTTGCGCCACTGAGAGACTGCAGCAATTCAACGCCGTTGAAAATACCTACCTTTCTTTCTTCCTCATATTAGGGGGACTGGGAGTGATTCTGGGATTAGGCGGGTTTTTCATTTTAATCATACGTCAAATGGTTGAAAGCGAAAGGGAGTTTGCCCTTTTGACGGCCCTGGGATTCAGCAGGGCAAAAATAAGTCAGGTGGTTTTATTTGGCAATTTATTCCTCTTCCTGTCCGGATTAATGATAGGGACTGTTCCCTCCTTTATTTCAATGCTGCCGGTATTAATCGGCTATAACCCGGATTATCCTTACCTCTTTTCGGGATTTTTATTCATATGCCTGTTACTGACCGGATTAACAGCCATCTACGTGATTATAAAATTCTTTCTAAAACGTAATTTTATACTCACCTTAAAAAATGAATAATCCGTTCAATATTTTCTTGAAAGTGATTCCCGGGTTTCTTATAATTCTAGCACACCTTTGTGATAGGTAGCTTTTAATGACACCGTTTTAAGGAGGAAATGAAATGAAAACTCCGGTTATTCTCTTTGTCTTTTTATTAATTTTTCCATTAACCTTTGCAGAAAAAACCGAAATACAAATCGTAACCGAAAACTGGGAAGACTGTACCAATGAAGATGAAACAGGATTGTATTTTGATATTCTCAGGGAAGTATTTACTCCGGAATATGACCTTAAAATCACTTTCATGCCCTATACCCAATCAGTTAAAAAAGTCCAGGATAAAAAAGCGGATTTATTTTTAGGCGCCTATATTGGTGAAGTGGATAAGGTCATTTACCCAAAATGGCATTTTGCAGCCGATGATGTCACGGTCGTTTTTTTAAAGAGTCATATTAAAAAATGGAACGGTGAAAAAAGCTTGAAAGGTCAAAAAGTGGCCTGGATCAGGGGATACTCTTACGACGATTATTTGGATGTCAAAATGAAAATTTACCTGCAGGATAAACGCGACCTTGCTTTCAATCTGCTCAATAAAAAAAGGGTCGATTTTTTCATCGACAATATATATGACATCCAGGCAACAATGGAGGAAATGAATCTGGATCCCGACAACTACAGGACCGAACTCATAAAATTCCTCAACCTTTATTTTGGATTTATCATGTTCCCCGCCAGCTCGCGTTTCCTGAATTGACACAACCCCGATAGCTTGTATTTCCAGACAATTCCAGATACCTTTCCTATAGCAT
>JAFGKU010000167.1 GCA_016928415.1 Spirochaetales bacterium | reverse complement strand
TGAAATGCCCGCTTTTTTTGGGGTCAATATTTTTTTCTTCCCTTGTTTTTCTAACCTAACCAGGCTTTTTTGTATTATTTCTGGGGTTAACTGATTTTTATCCAACCCCTAAGTCATTGTTCTATCTGTAAATAGGGGACAGCGGGAATTACTCCATTACACAGTTCCTGATCCAATAATCGGATAATTCCGGAAGTGATTCTCCCCAATATAGATATTCGCATTTGTGAGAATACGGACAATCCTGGGTATGGAATTTTACCCCGGAAATAACTTACATAGAATGAAAACTTTTCTTATACTCAGATCTTGACTTTCACGTGAATATAGGTATAAAATGGCAGATCAATTTAGAAAAACGGCATATTACTCCGATGAGAATGCCTAAAAAAAGTGAACTATCCGTGGAGGAAATATGAAAAAATCACAAAAATACGCATTTATTCTCATGGCGGTGTTGTTTTCAATACTATTAATAGCCGGCTGCCAGCCATACGTTCCGCCTGCGCCGGAAATAAACGTCAGGCAGGGTTATACCGACCTTCCGGACGGAAGCGGGATCTTCAATTTCGGTACCGTACCGCCGGACGGGAACGGAAACGCGGCAACAGAGTATCTCGAGTTTACAATTGACAACCTCGGTGACGAGGAACTGGTAGTCGGAAAAGTGAGCCTGACCTCGGGAAACACGCAGGATGTGGACCTGAACAACATCGTGTTGTCCCCCGTACAGGCGCACGGTTCCACCTCGTTCTACCTGCGTTTCGATCCCTTGACCGAAGGAGCCAAAAGCGCAACGGTGAGCATCCCCAACAACGACGTGGATGAGGGAACGTACACGTTTACCGTAATAGGAAACGCCGGAAATCCCTTCGTCAACGCGCAAATCAAGGTAGCGGCGGAGAGTCCCAATGCGAATGCCGCGTTCGGGAGTTCATCAGCGATATGCGGGGATTATGCCGCTGTCGGGGCTTATTATGAAGACGGGGGGGCGGGAAATCCCATCTCGAACACAGGGACCGTTTACGTGTACAAAAGAACGGGAACGAACACATGGGGTTCGGATGCCAGACTGTACGCGACTGATGCCCAGGTCAGTGACTCCTTCGGTTTTTCAGTGGCCATAAGCGGAACCAGCATAGTCGCGGGAGCACCTTATGAAGACGGCGGTTTCGGCGATCCCTTAAACATGTCGGGTGCGGCCTACATTTACGAATAACCGGTCCTGGAAGACAACCATTGCCATGGAGGCTGATGTTTAATAACAATTGAATCTCGGATTGACACGTTTTTAAGAAACCGGATAATTGACCGCAATGCCTTTGGCCGGACCGCTTTGTCTTTTGCCTGCAGGCATCTCAAAACCGATGCCGCTAATGATCGCTTTGAAAGAATCAATTGATCTTGTTGAGTTGTTACTCCGCAATAACGCGCATGCAGGATATATGAATATCGCGAACAACACGGTATACGATATTGCATTGAAAAACGGCAGTATCATGACCGCCAACTTGATCCGGCGTTATATGAGTAAAAATGCCGGTCTCATGCTTCATGGGGAAGAGGGATTGATTCCCGGGATTTTTCCCGGGAATGACTTGTTCGCAACCATAACTTTTATTATCATTTAACAGGGAAAACTCAAGGAGACACTTAAAAGGGGCATGGGAAAAGGCAAAACACCGACCATAGGCTTATTCATCAATTGGCTCGATTCCGACTACCACGACCAGATGCTGCGCGGTTTCCAGTCAGCGGTGCGGGAAAGGCGTTTTAATGGCCTCGTTTTTTCCGGCGGCGCAATCCGCGCGATCAATCGGCAAGTCCAGACCCGGAACATCCTGTTCAACCGCGCCTTTTTCCGTTTACTCGATGGAATCGTGTTCAGCATTTCCGATTTGAACTTTTTCACCTCGACCGACCAAAAGGCGGAATTCATGGCCGGTTTTTCCGGAATCCCAACAATCAGCGTCTGCCATGTGCTGCCCGGGTATACTTCGGTTGTCGTCGAAAATGAAACCGGCGTTACGGACCTTATAAACCACTTCATCCGCGTTCACGGTTACCGCAGGATAGCCGTGATCAAGGGACCGGAAGAGCAATACGATGCCCAAAGCCGTTTCCGGGCTTACTGCAGGACCCTGGAAGCGAACGGGATTTCCCTTGACCCGGCACTTGTTCTTCAGGGGAATTTTCAGGAAACTGGGGGAGTGCAGGCGGTCACCGAGCTTCTGGACGTACGAAAGAAACCCGTGGAGGCCATCTTTGCAACAAACGACAACATGGCTATAGGCGCCATATCGGAACTGGCATCAAGGGGAATCCGCGTGCCGGAGGACATTGCGGTTGCCGGGTTCGATGATTTGGCGCGATGCCTTTCGATATACCCCACCATCACCTCGATCGCCCAGCCCGTCAGCGAATTAACCGCGACGGCGGTGCGAATCCTCGATTCGATCATCAAGGATGGAAAAGGACCGGATAACATCAAGATTCCGACAAAACTGGTCATCAGGCGGTCCTGCGGGTGCCCGAATCCGTTTACCGGCGCCGGTTCAGAATCTCAACGGCATTCTGTTGTCATTACGGAAAGGGACGATTCAATGAAAGAGGATGCGGCAGGCCTGGAATCGTCGCTCGAAGCGGTGGCCCGCGAAGCGGAAGCGGATCCGGAACGGGACGCTATCGTCGGTGAAATCATCCGGCTCTTCCTGTCCGCGGTCAGGGGTGGAAGCCCTGCCGGTTTCCCGCTCGCTTTCGAACAGGCGATCGGAAGCCATATCCTTCGATACGGGAAACCGGAGTTCTGGCACGAAATACTGAGCGGCCTGCAGGAATGTTTTCTCGCCCATCTCCGGAATAAAGGAGACCAGGTTACCATTTTAACCCGCGTGAATGAAGCCCGCCAAGTCCTGGTCGGACTGGAGCGGCAATACACCCTTCACAGGGAAGCGGGCGAAGGAGGCCAGCTCTCACTCTACCGCTCCATAATGACGGGCCTGCTCACCTGTCACACAATGGACGATCTTCTCGGTTTCATCCGCAACCAGCTGTCCGATGTCCACTTACGCAGGCTTTACTGCACCCTCTTCATGCCGGACACGGAACAGGACCCTGAAGGCGTCCCAGCCGAATCAAAGCTCGTGTTCGCGTACGACAGGGACGATAACGGCAAAGCCGCACAGGCAATGCCCGTTTTCCCTACAAATGAACTGCTTCCGCAAAACATCATGGAGGGATCAAGTTCCCTGAACCTGATTATAGAACCGCTCATGTACAAGGACCGCAGGCTCGGCCTGGCGTTTTTCGAGTTCACGGACGACGCCGATACATATGTCTTCTTCATGCTCCGCATGGTGATGTCGAACGTGCTGAACGCGCTCATTTTCGTGAACAAGCTGGAACAATCCTTCGCCGACCTGCGCAGTAAAAACCTGCAGATAGGAAAACTTTCCTTTGCCGTCGAACATTCCGCCAGCCTCATCTCGATAACGGATACGGAAGGAAAGATCGAATACGCCAATCCGAAATTCCTCGCGTTCCACGGATATATCCTCGAGGGAATCACCGGAAAGAAAACGGCCATCCTGAAAGCGGGACAGACATCCGAAGAAACATACGCGGAGTTGTGGCAAACGATTAAATCGGGCGAGGAATGGAGGGGGGAACTCCTGAACCGAAAGGCCGACGGGGAAACTTACTGGGCCCTGACCGTCATCTCCCCAGTCCGCGACCAGGAAGGAAAGATCACGAATTTCGTCTCCATCCAGGAGGACATCACCGCCATCAAAGCCAAAGAGGAACTACTCCTCATCCAGAAGAGGAATCTGACCGAACTTGCAAACCTTGACAGCCTGACCGGCCTGTGCAACCGGAGACGTTTCCAGGAACTGGGCGGGCTTCTGCTGGCGGAGTCAAAGGCAAACGGCACCTTCCTTTCGGCCATGATGATGGACATTGACCTTTTCAAAGTCGTCAACGACACTTACGGCCACGATAAGGGCGACAGCGTCCTGAAAGCGGTATCCCTCGCGTGCGCGAAAACACTGAGGGAGTGCGATATCATCGGCCGGTTCGGCGGTGATGAGTTTGCCGTGATCCTGCCGGGAGTAAACCTTGCAGACGCGGCGGGTATTGCGGAGAGAATCCGTGAGCTTATCGAGCTCATCGAATTCAACTTTGACGGCAAGCGCATCGGTGTTACCATTAGCGTCGGCGTGACGCAGATGGCGGACGACGGCGCTTCATTGAAAGAGCTGCTGGACCGGGCGGACAAGGCCCTTTATCGGGCCAAGCGCCTTGGCCGCAACCGGGTGGAAACTTCCGATGGGGGGAAGGCCTGAGTGCAATACGGTCCAGAACCTTGTCTCACACCGATATGCTGATGCGAAAGATATTAGAGGTAATAATGTCAAAAAAATGGCGGATTTTTATTTTTTAAGGGTATATATTGATATTCAACAGACAATATAGTAATACTGGAGAGCCCGAACATGAACCTGCAAAAAACGATGATTTCATTGATTCTTTTTCTGTTCGTATTGTTTATTTCAGGATGTAGATTGTCACCATGGAAATTTACAGTTCTATGGAATCCGTCAGAAGGAAGTGTCTTTTTGAATGATGAGGAACTTTTCGGGGGAGAAGTGGCGGTCGAACTGGACCGCTCCGTCAGCATCGTAAAACTTTTCGCGGTCCCCAACACCACAGATGGCTGGTCCTTTGATGACTTTGGATTTTATACCATGAGTCCGGACTCGTCCGATGACAATCCTGTTTACAGGGAAATAAATTTTACGCTATGCATTGTTCATTTTATCAAAAATTAGGCTGGGCAAGGGAGTGGCGATACCTTTTTATTCCGAAACGGGAGGCGGCAGATTGACCCACCCGTCAAGATACAGCCTTGACAGACAAACATAAAATCAACTGACCGGTCACCTTATCAAGTTATATTCAGGTGAAAACCTTATTGCAGGAGATATAGATAAAATATGGAACAAATTACAAAATACCCGAATAAAAATTATTACTTAATTGCTTCATACATATTATTATCCCTGTTTACCTCGCTTCCGAGTGTTTTGCCATTGGTAGCTTTCATTGCAGGCATCCCAGTGACATCGCCTGAAATGTATTCCCCCTATCTGGTCCCAACATCGATTGCTCTCACGCTTTTATTCCTTGTCCTGGCTATCGTTGAAAATGCCAACAAACGTCCTGTATATGTTGAAGACGACAGGCTGGTCTGGAAGAAGTCAAAAAGAAAAACCATAATATTATCCCGTATCGAAGAGATCAGGCTCGGGCTTTACAGAATTACGGTATTGGATGATGGGGGAAATAAAATCACGATCAATAAATCACATACCGTTTTTACCGAGAGGGGTTCCCCGGTTTCCTATGAGATGAGAGGCCTGTTCATGTCCATGTATCTTTTATACCGCAGGGACAGTCAACCCGGAATGAAAGATTTACCTATCAATATACCAAATTCATTTTGGGAACTGTTGATTGTCATTTTTTTCTTTTATGCGGGGGGAATATTCTTTCTTACACTATTTTTTTTACTGCATCATGTATTTTCCATCATCATGTGTTTAGGCCTTTTTTTGACTGCTTCCCTATTATTTTATCACAGATATAAACTCCCGAAGTGCTACCGGATAAATGAGGATTCGATAGAAATTTTTTATCGGAATAAAAACAGGAACAGGACCTTCGGTTTTGATGAATTGCAGCATGAAGTCGAGTTTTTCATGATTAACGGTGATCTGAAACTCGTGCTGACTCCAAAGTACAAACCGCTGGGAATAAAGGGGGATGAAAATTATGTAATCTTTCAAAGATATTGCAGCTTCTCTCTTTTCAAGCTGTCACAATTCATGTTCAGACGGTAAAAAAATGCCTGCAATAAAACCACAGCGGGAAATCCGGTAGTAAAAATTCTTACTCCCACAGAGGGTTACCCGCCTATCGGCGCTAATCGGTGTTAATCAGCGGTTAATATTTTCTTCCAACAGCCGCAAGATGCTTTTTCAGCCGCTTTACCGGCATTTACCCCTCAGGAACGCGCGAAACGAGTCAGCGGTACGTTCAGCGGTAAACTTTTCCTCATCGTGAAGGAACTGCCTTCCGCACCGCTTCATCCACTTCATGAACAGCCCGGAAAAAGGCTGTTTCGTTTCGATTGACTGATATTCATCATACGCCGGCTTCAGCAACAAACCGTAACTCTGGCTCAACACCTCGTCCATCCGGGGAAGCCGGTTGGTATCCTTCAGCACTTTCTTTCTCAGGTGACGGCAGTACTCGACAAGCATGAAATCGGAGAGAAACCCGTACCATCTCTTGCCGCCTTCGGGCAGGAAGGCGTCCGGAACGAACACATTGAAGTTGCAGAGGGACAGGAACGATTCACGGGCTTCCGCATCCGTAATGAAGAGTGAATCCCAGGCTTTTTTCAGGGCGCGGAAGGGACGGAGAAGGACGTTACCCCCAAGGGCTTTTTTCAAGTAAAGATTGTACACATCCATGAGCCACCGGGAATCATGGTCCGGATACGAATTCCACAACCGGATGAGGTCACAGAAAATATCTGTTTCCTCTTTATTAGGAAAAAGGAAAGGCAGGTAGTTCTGACGGATGAATTCCATGGCCGTCTGGTAGATGTACGTGTTCCAATTGGAAAGCAGGACATCCTTTTCGGGCGCCCGGCCCTGGTGCCGGACATACCAGCCCTGATTATATTCAAAAATTTCCTTTTTCAGGAACACCCAATTTTCAGGAATAGCGATAAAAAAGTCGTCCTCGGGAATGTAATCAAAGACCCCGGTTTCCGCCTGAAACCTGGCTTTTGCCGCATACAGGGGAATGCGCTTCCTGGACATTTTACCCGGCAGTTTCACCGGCGTCTTCATCGTCCGCACGTTCGCCGTCATGAATTCGATACCGTTCGTCTTTGCCACCGATACCCTGTGGTTCCCGTCCCTGACAAAATAGCACCCGCCGTACTCGATGAGGTCTATTGCCTTGGTAATTTTCCCTTCGAGAAAACGCCCCCGCACATTTTCCCAGCGCTGCTGCATGTCACTGCGGAGCGGCAGGAACCCTTCGGCAAAATCACGCGAGCGGTTCTCACTTCCGATAATGCGTTCAACGGGAACCTCCATTGCACCCGCAGACGACTCTCCCGTTGCAGGAACCACTTTCAGAAGTTCCCTCAGCGAAATCAGGCAGCAGGACTCGAACATGAACCAGAGAAATCCCGCTTTTTTTCTGCTTGCCTTGTAGGCCTGGATGAAATCCATGGGGTAATTATAAAGGACCATGACGGGTTTTTCAACGTGCTGGAAGAATTATGGAAACCGCACTTTCCACCAATAATCCTGATCTGTCATTCGGCTGCCTTAATGCCAGGACCTTGATGTGTATAGGCAAACCGTTGTATTCAGGATTTCCCCGATAACAAATATATAATAAAGAATATCCTGGCCCACCGCATAAATGAAAGTATCCTTGAGCCTCCCGGTTAAAAATCGCTCCGCATCAGAACCTTTTTCGTCAATACCGGCTGATACATCCTGGACATTATTATTGAGCTCATTATAGGGCGGGTCTTTATCCACGGCTTCCAGACCTGTAAAAATATATTTTCTCAACAGATTGGAATTCAGCAATATTTTTTCCAAAACCGCATTCCGGGTTGGCGCCGAAGCGTATTTCATTTCCGTATAATATATTTCACTGTTCGGCTGGATATATAGCGGTTTGAAATTATTGGCAATGGATTCCAGTTTTTTAACAAGGTCCGATGCATAGGGGGTTAATTCATTATTATCGTTGGCTATTGGCGCTCCCATTTTCGCCGTGTAACGTTCATCGGGGGTCTCCGGCGCCATGCCGAACCAATCCCCCCCAGGGGTTTTACCCATAAGCAAATAAAGCGCGTTGCTGATGTCAGGTACTGTACTTCCCGCGATAAGGGGCATTTCTAGATAAAACGCGCCGATTCCCGAAAGGTTTTCCGAAAGGACATTTATTATCTCACCAACCGCCTTCTTCCGGTACCGGATATCCCCTTCATCCCAGTCCAGGGAAGCGTCAATAGACTGGGAATTATCCGAAGTGGCCCAGCCTTCAACCGTTCTGTTTATAACAACACGCTCCATTACATGTCTGGCCAAAAGAAGTTCCATGAAATCGAGTTTTCCCGTTTTTTCCGGCAAGATCAACTCATACCCATTGGCGCGGTCCATTATTTTTTTCAATATCGGTAATAAAGGATCTTCCACCCCGATGGCTTTGGGCAATTCCTCCTTTCCCGTTATTGTCCGGACCTTTGGCAAACCGGCATCAACCTTAAGCTTCTTGTACGGACCCACCAAGTCCCTGATGGATTTGCCTTCCGATGCAAACAGTTCCTGCGCCACCTCTTTTAGGGGATTTCCCGATACGTTAAAATGGCAAACGTAGTCCATTTCCATTACGAAGGCGGGGATTTTCTCGATGCGATTGCCGTCCAGCAGAAGACTTTTAAGTTTTTTCAGCCTTGTCAATCGTGGAAATTCCGTTATGCCGTTGTTTCCCATATACAGGATTTCCAGGCTTGGCAGGGCAATGTCGGGTACCTTCGTTATGCGATTATAATCCCCTGTTTTTCGGGGCCTGAACCTTTCATCAACCGATTCCATATGGAGGAGTTTCAAGGATATCAGATTATTGTCAACGGGCAAGGGAAACAGCCTGAAAACATTGTTTGCGAGGTCCAGTTCTTCCAGGCGCGATAAACGGCCGATGTCTTCCGGTAATTCCGACAATAGATTATTCTTGACATTGAAATACACGAGACCGGCCAGCTTGCCGATTTCGGAAGGCAATGACCCTATCTGGTTCGAGGCTAAATTCAATGATCGAAGGTTTGACAATTCACCAATTGACCAAGGAACATTCGTTATAAGGTTTCCGCCCAGGTCCAGCTCCTCCAGCAACGAAAGCTTCCCGATCGAATCCGGAATTTCCGTAAGGAAAGTGTTTGTTACCGTTAATTTAGTAAGGTGTGATAAATGGCCGATTTCCCCGGGAAGAGAGAACAGCGGTATACCGGTTAACTCAATTTCCCTCAATTGGCCGCATTCCCCTATGGCGGGCGGAATTTTTAAAATCACGTTTTTTTCCAGGGCGCCGGTGCCAACCATGAGTTTTTTCAGGTTTTTCAGTTCCCCTATGGACCCGGGAATCTCGCCAGACCCGTAAAAGGTTATTTCCTCAAGATCCTTCAGCTTTCCGATTTCGCTCGGGAAAACGGGACCCTGCAGGCACAGTTTCCTCACCTTCGGCATCCTGTCAATGTTTGTCGATTCACCAAGCAGGTTATAACGGACGGTTAGCCGCTCGACATTTTCAAACAGAAACAGGTTGTCGGGAAAAATATAATACGAAACGAACAGATGCCTGAAAAAGGGAACCGGCTCCGGTATCCTGAACCCGGCACGGTTTGCGTCGATCATTACCGTCTCCATCTGCCCGAACATGTCCTGCGCCGCCTGCCTGCCCAACAGCGTGTTTTTTTTCCTGCAAGTATCAAAAACGGCTATCTGGTCTCCCTGGCGCGGCACCAGGCTCAATTCCCCCCCGCCCGTTATGGTTACGGTTTTCTTGTAGGTGTCCACCGCAATTCGATAATTGCCGTATTCCGGCCCGATATTCAACTCGTCATGGAATTCAAAGTCCTTACACGCATTGTGATCCCAATCCGCCGACAGGTAAGGCTCATTTTTTACGTATGCTTTGGTTGTTTTCAGGGAATGCTCCCGAAAAGCCTTTTCAAGGACAAGGTGAAAATCGTAAGAGTGCGTCAAATTATTGGTAACTCTCGACCAGTATTTCCAATCGCCGCAGGGAAGGCCGTTTTCAAATGTCACTTCGCACAGTTTGTACAGCATTGTCTTTTCCCGTTCCCTGTTTTTAATCCAACACGTTATCCTGCCGTTTAAAGGATTGCCTGCGTCATAGGTTTGAAAATCCAATACATAAGGGAGGTTATTCAAACACCAGGAACCATCCCCGTTTTCAATGATTCCATTATACAATTCTCCTTCAATTTCTTTTTTTTCATGTTTTTCCACCATGGGTTTCTTTTCTTTTTTGGATTCCGCCAGGCGCTTAAGCTTGATTTCCATCGGCGTAAGATTTTTTTGTTCCCCGGCCAGTTCCGCACCGGGATTGCGCCGGATATCGGCCGCTGAAAAGGATTCCCGTTCCACGTATCCCGGTCCCGGGGTTCTCACCAGCCGCAATTTGAAAATCATACTGTTCACTTTCAGGAAACGGGACTGCAATTTCTGCGATTTCATATTCCCATGCGGATTGATCCGGGCGGAGGGAAACACCTTTTCCTCATCGTCGGACAGGTCCCAGTAAAAGACGCTGGGCCTCAATCCCGCCACCATCAACTCAATTTCCGTGGGAAGCCGGAAACCATTGGCCCCCCAGTTGGCGTAAACCATGCCGTCGACGGAAGCGTCCCGGCATGGCAATCTGAATTCCGGATCAAGATAATAGACGGAATCGAAATTCTGCATTTCGGAAAAGGCATTGCAGAAAACGATGCTGTCGGCCCAGTTCAGTCCCCACACAAAACCGTCGTTGTTCTTGACCTGCGTTTTGAACGCATATCCATGGTTCAGCGCCCAGTTACAGACCTTCTGCCATAACTTTTCCGGAACATTGGTTTTTGAAATCAGGATAATGTTGGTCAGGGATATAATGTCCGTGGTCCCGGTTCCCAACGGTCCAATGCAGTAATTATCCGGATTAATGCTATTGAATTCAAAACAGCCGGGATCCCAATTATTGTATAATTCGTAGGTTTGTCTTTGGGTGTATATTCTCCCCGTTTGTATGGCGGCAATCAATGCCTTTTCCATTTCCAGGCCGTGTGCCGCGGACAGGTTCAAATTCCCGAATGCGTCGCCTTCATTGAAAACCGGTTCCGGAATAAGGGCATTATGGTCTTTGTATTGATTCTTGTGCCGCCCGGACGTTATTCCAACAAGGCTTTTTTGTTTATCCTCCGGAACCACGGTGGCGACAAGCTCCTGCGTATCCCTGTCCCAAAAGGCGCCCCACAGCTCTATTTCACGAAAACCGGAAGTGAATGTCATGCGCAACGGAAAAACCTTGCCGTCTGCGCCGGCAAGGTCGACATCAAACCAATAATAAAAACAGGGCTGTTCTTTAAAAAAGGGATTGGGATCCTCGAATAGGGATTTGAGTTGAGCGGCCGTCATCCCAGGACAGGCCAGATAGGAATTTATTTTAGCATATCCAAGATACTCTTTCAGCCGGACGGGTAAAAACACTTTTTTCGGATCCCCTATCCCCCGATTTTTAAAAGCCTCCACATAAATCGATGGCATTTTATCGATTATGGTGAATTCAGGGGGCGTTAACTTGATCCGCGGCCATCCCGTTACCTTCCGGTAATTCAGTTTCCTGGTTGCCGCAAAAATCATCATATCCACCGCCAATAATGCGTTCTCAACAGTGCCGTGATCTTCCAGGTGGCATCGCCCGCCTTTATGGGTCAGTATAAATTCGTCCCAATAGGCCACTCCCCAATACCGCTGGTTTCCGTTTTCCTCTTCGTACCTTTCCGCCCGCGGGACGGAAACCGGTTCCGATAAAAATTCCGTCTGAGGAATCTCTTCAAACCCCTCTTTTATTTTACCGGCAATTTTCTTCTCTAATTCCGATCCGGCCTTTTCATCGCTTTCAAAAGCTTCCTCGGAAAAGGATCCTATTCTGCCCAATGGCCCGTGATATATGGAAAGCGTGTTCCCGGTGCGATTTATCCGCCAATACTTTTCATTCACTCCCCATGCGGCAGCGTTCTTTGAAATGAAACACCTGAATCGAACCTGTTTTGCCTGATGTGTCTTTTCAGGGGCAGCATCCGTATCAACCTTTTTGTTTTTTGTACCGGAATCCCGCTTAGCTGCAGAAGATGTTTGAACCGCCACTTCCTTGTACCCTTTTTTGATTTTTGAGGAGATCAGCTTATTATATTCCTTTTCCGCCAACTCCCTTGTAGTAAATCGTTTCGCGGCTGCCTGCCCCGAAGAACCGATTCGTCCGAAATGGACGGTAACTGTAATATCCTTGAGCTCTATTTCCCAGAATTTATTGGATTTTGAATCTTTGTATTCAAATCTTCGCATAAAATCCTCCGATAAACAGAAAGTAAATACGAAAACCTGCCTATTAAATATTGTAATAGCTTATAAAAATTTTTAAAAGGCTTTTTTGGAAACTGGGCCTTCCGCAATTATAGAGTATGCCGCGCTATAGATTCCTACGTGGGGAAAAAATCGAACACTAACATTTACTCATTATTATCGAAAAACTTGATGTAAAGCAGGTTTTTTATATAATTATCATTGAAAAGGCAGGATATTGATTGAAAAAATCCCGAACGACCATAGGTTTTTTTATCGAGTCAATACGCGAACCCTACGAACTCATCCTTTTTAGCGGCATTAATGCCGCTGCAAGGAAGCTGGGAATGAACCTTTTAAGCTTTGTGGGCGATCATATAGAAAAATCGTACAAAAGACTTAAAAACAAGGTCTATTACCTGGCAAGCAGCAGATTGGTGGACGCTATCATTGTTTCAACAGGTACCATCACCTACCAGGAAGGAATGGATACGGCCCGGTTTTTTAATCATTACTCCGGCATTCCCCTCATCAGCATTTCCCAGGCCGTTGACGGAGTCCCTTCCCTGATCCTTGAAAACAAGAGTGGTATGCGAACGCTCATTTTACACCTGCTCAGGGACCATGGCTACCGCAAAATAGCGTTTATCCGGGGGCCCGAGAGGAACCAGGATGCAAACGAACGGTTCCAGGCTTACCGCGACGCATTGGAGGAAAACAACATCCCCTTTGATCCGGGGCTTGTGGCCCCCGGTGATTTCCGGATCGAGACGGGGAGGCAAGCCATAAATTACCTGCTCAAGGGCCAAAACGTCAAACCCGACGCCATCGTCGCGGCCAATGACATCATGGCGGAAGGGGCCATCGAGGTATTGAAGGAAAGAGGTTATCAAGTGCCGGGTGACATTGCCGTTACCGGTTTTGACGACCTGGAAAACAGCGCATTCATTTATCCCGCCCTTTCGACCGTCAGGCAGCCTTTGTTCGAACTGGGGGAAAAGGCGCTCGATATGGCCCTCTCCCTCATCAATGGGGAATCGGTTCCCAATTCCGTTCTGCTGCCCACTGTTTTTGTTATCCGGGAATCGTGCGGCTGTATCCGGAGCAGGCCCGATTCGGCAAACCTCCGCACCGACTATACCCGCTCAGTATCGAAGCCGGAGTTACTTGAAAGCATGAATAAAATCTTTTTTTCCCGCAACATGGAACCGCCATTGGAATTACTAAAGCGGATTGTCGCCCGTTTCTTTGAGGCGCTTGAAAAGGATTCTCCTTCCCTGTTCCTGCGGATCTTCTTTGAAGACGTATTTCAATTTCTTATATCCGTATCCAAGGAGCCTGTCTGGATGGAAGTGCTGTCCATGCTGCGGATATTCGCTTCCAGTGAATATAAAAATCAGGAGGCCCTCCTCATCAAGGCCTGCGACCTGATTGATAACGGCCGACTGGTCGTATTTGAAATCACTTACAAGGCAAACATGCTTCAGTTCTCCATTACCAAAAACCGGCTTATGCTGTTCAGACCCGCCGCGAATGAACCGGTCGACGCACCCGACCTGGACACCCTCATCCGTCTCATGGCGCGGGACATCCCGCACACGGGGATGCGGGGATTTTATCTGGTGTTATGCGAAGATTATGCGTTATCGGAGATTGATGCCTCCTCGTCACGGCTGCTGTTCGCATATGACCGGGAAAGGTATCCGGAGGCCTTTACCGAACAGATTCAATTTCCCACGGCGGATATACTGCCCGACTCCATATTGGCGAATGACAGGCTTTATTCGCTCATTATCGAACCGTTGTTCCGCGGCCAGAAGCAATACGGCATAGCCGTTTCCGAATTTTACCACGAAGACGATCCCTACCTGCTTTTTGTCCACAAAACACTTCTCATAGGCTCTTTCCGCGCCCTGCTGAACATAGATGAACTGGAAAAAATGAACAAAGCCTTGACCGATACGCTTACCACGCTGCAGAAAACAAAGAAGGAACTGGTCCAGAAAGAGGAGATCTCATTGCGTGACGAACTGACAGGCCTTTACAACAGGAGGGGCCTGTTTATCCTCGGCGAACGCGTATTTAAGGAGACGTGCCGCGGCAACGGGTGCCTGCGCGTTTTTTTCATCGATATGGACGGATTGAAAAAGATAAACGACACATTCGGCCACGACGAAGGGGACAGGGCCATCCGTTACCTGGCGCAGATTCTGGCAACTGTATTCAAGCCCGGGGATATCATTTCAAGGATCGGCGGGGATGAATTCGTTATCATTATGCCCGAATGCCTGGAAGCGGACGCGGTATTGATTGAAAATCGGATCAGGAAGGAGCTGGCCTCTTTTCCCACCAATCACCGGAAGCCTTACGCATTGTCCGCATGTATAGGTCATGTCGCCCTAGATCCGGAAACAATTGAAGACCTGGACAAACTTGTCCGTGAGGCCGACAGGAAAATGTACGAAGAAAAGATTACGAGGAAAATACCATAACCCGGGAGTCAACCCCTGTTGCATCAGGCGGCAGTTTTAATTTCGGGAATATTTTTATAGCAACATCAAGTTCCCTAAAAACCTTTACTATTGAAAATACGGGAACCGCCGTATTAAACCTTTCAGGCACACCGATCATTGAAAAAGCCGGTACTAACGCGGGGATGTTCTACCGGTACAGGTTCAGATACTTTAGGCAGCACCTTGACTTCCCCTGAGTATTCCTATGACAGAATGAGGCTGGAATTCACTTTCATCCTGTTGAGCGGTTATGATGGAATTCAATTTTCATTTGTGTTTGGTACAGAAGAATACCTGGAAGGTTATGGTACTACTATAGCCATGAATGATGCTATGGGAATTTTCTTAAACGATGTTATTAACGGTAAAAGCGCCATTGGCACAAGGCACTCATCATGTAACGATAATTGTCTGTGATGCAACCGATCAAGACGTTGGCTCAGGTCTTTTTATCGCTGATTTTTCGGGATATCATGACTGGGGTTATTCTGATTGATAATTCCGTATAATTACTTCTCACTAATTATCAGGGACTGCCGCCGGTGAGACAGCAGTCCCCTTTACCTAACCTTGGGGAGTAATTAGGTCTTTATTGTCTTGTAAACCTGATCCAGTTGATGTTCCAACCGCCCGCGGGTGCGTAGATGCCGAACGAATACGTTCCCGCATTGATCCACACGGTGTGGGAAACCGTTCTCCAGGACTGCCATCCGCCGGTGGCCGGTATACTTACCGTTCCCAGGACTATCGAACCGCTGTTCAGGTCAGCGGAAAGCGAACTGCCGTTTATACTGGCAACACGGTATTCAATCCTGTAATTGGCGGAGGCGAAGGTCTGGTTGGCATACGCCATCCAGTCGCCGGCGTCGATCCAGCCCACATTCAGTCCGCCTTCGGAACAGGGTTCCGTCTGCACGCCCGACATGGCCGTATAATTTTCCGCCTCGATTGTCCACGAGGAGGCGGTGGTGGAAGTTGATGTTGATTCAACCCTGAGGGAAGAAGCCCTGTCATTCCAGCCGTCATCAACCAGACATGAATCATCGGAAGTTTTTACAAGGGTTGAGCCCGAGAAATTGTCATCCCAGTACAGGGTAAGCCTGTATCCCGATGACACCCTTGCGGAAGACATGTCGTCATTCACGAATCCCATGGAACGAAGTGTCGACAATGTATAGGAACCGACGCCGAGACTGACGGCCCAGCCCGAATAATTGCAATGCTGGTAAACCGTTACGGCCGTTCCCGTGCCGGAAGCGGGTGTAGGTGTTGCCGTAGCCTGTGGTACAGGTGTTGATACGGTGGTGCTGCTGCCGCCCGCGAAGTTTATCGTGTAAGTGGCGCCCGTACATGTGTAGGTGCTGGTTGTGTCGTCGTACGCGTAACTGTAGGCGTCCGGGCAGTAGGCCTTGAAGTAATTGGAATAGGATGTCGGCGGACAGGTTGCAGGGGTATTGTATGATCCGGTGCAGCAGTACTGCGGTGAACCGAAAACAATACACGCGCTGCAACAGGCGCCGTTCAGCTTCAATTCGGAAGGGCAGTTAGCTACAAGCGTTGTTGACGTACATCCCGCAATGCCGCAGGAATACTTGGTACCGTCTCCCGTACCACCACTCGGTACAATCTGTGCGGCCACGTTGAATCCGTCAACAAGGCTAACGTCATAAAAATCCAGCCCGCCTGCCCCGTTAAGCGTGAACTCGGCCAGGGTGTTGCAGAAAGGGCTGTTTGCACCGGTATCCGCCCAGTAGCGCATCGCGGCTGTGCCGTCGGCAACGGAATGGACCACGCTCCCTCCCGGCGGTATGCTCCAGGATGCCGTCGCACCGGTTGCGCCGCAGAGATAATTGATGTTGAGTGTCGAGCCCCCATTGTTCCTGAGGGTTATGTTTCTGGCAAATCCCCCCATGGCTGTCATCATTAATAGAATGACAAATAAGAAAAGCATTGTCTTTTTCATTTTTTTTCTCCTCTTTTTGAATTTTCCCCGGGTTAATAACTTTTTAAAGGGATAATGACTTTTTTATCCCTTCTACACAATCTATACTCTCTAAACATTAAAAGGTTTCAGTTTAGAGAATAGAATCTTATATCCCTTTGGAGAAGGCGGGTGGTTGCATTAGCGGATATTATCCAAAGACGACTTGAATGATATTATTTCCATTGTGAAAATAAAAAAGAAACCAAAAAATCAAGTAAAATGTTAGAAAAATTTTAAAGGGCTGTCCAAGATAGTTCCCGGACAGCCCCCTGTATGAATAAAATGGTTCATGGTATGATTAATGAATCAAGTTCATTAATCCGTTACATTAATGGTAAATACACGTTCATCGATGGCAGTGTCCGGGCCTTCCCATGACCTGTAATAGAGATAGGTAATGCCGGTAGATCCTTCACTTATACCCTTGAATCTCCAGATATGAATATGCGGTGCACCGGCAATTAATGGATCGTTTGTTGTCTGAATGATTTCTTCAGAATCCAACACCACAATACCCGGATTTTCGATTGTATAAAACCACTGGTATCCCGTACTTGCATTTTCTAAAAGTTCAATTTCCGCAATCTCATTTAAATTAATATCAATTTCCGTCTCCTGTGCTATTGGTGTACTTGTAGGCGCGGGTGTCGGTGTATTTGTAGCTACGGGAGCCGGTGTCGGTGTCGAAGTTGCCCTGCTGCGTCTTCTTGCATAAAGGCTTAAACTTGAAAAGAATGCAATAATCAGAATAAGACAAATAAACATAAACACTTTTTTCTTCATCTTTTTTTCCCTCCAAATTTTATATTTTTTTTAATAATTTTGTTTATTTAAAACCTCCTTCCTAAATATATTTTTAATAATATCATATTAATCAAATTTTGAACAATAAATTTTACCGTGTTTTATTACGGAATTAGTGTCCATTTCCGCCTTCCTGTTGACAATCCTTTTTGGGTAAGATAAAGTCGGATGTACCGTTTTTCATCTATTATATATTAATTAATGAGGGGGAACCATTTATGAAGGTAGGTTTGTATTTTTGTTTACTGCTCACACTGCTGTTTGCCGGCTGTGTATCCGGCCCCGGGACCACCGATGCCGGTGACAAGTCCGGGAAAACCGGGAATCTGGTAGTAAACGGGGATTTCAGCGCCGGTGACGAGCATTGGGAAACCGGGCTGCAGGGCAAAGCGAAGGGAGCGGTTGATTTTGACAGCGAAATACTCCATGCAAATATAACCACGGCGGGAAACCAGCATTGGGAACTGCAGGTAACGCAGATGGGCCTGCCAATTGAGGAAGGGAAAACCTACCGTGTCGCGTTCAAGGCAAAAGCGTCTGCTAACAGGTCCATAATCGTAAACGTGGGCAAAGGCAGCCCCCCATGGACAACTTATGCCAACAACCAAAGCATCAAGATTACTAATACCATGAAAAATTACTCGTTCGACTTCGAAATGGAATCCTCAACGGATCAAGTGGCCCGTGTGGAATTCAACCTGGCGGATGCCACCGGCGATGTCTGGATCGATGACGTTTCAGTGACACTCGCCACTGCTGCCGATAAGGAACCGGAAGCGGATCTTTATCCCAGGAATCCCGATCAATGGGAACTGGTGTGGTCCGACGAGTTTGATAATACCGGCCTGCCGGATCCAAAAAAATGGAGCTTCGAGGTCAAGGGGCCCGGATGGGTGAACAATGAAAAACAGAATTACACGGACAGGCTTGAGAATGCGGGCGTTAAAGACGGAATTCTTTCCATTAATGCCCTCAAGGATAATTACCAGGGCTTTCCGTATTCTTCAGCCCGGATCATAACCAGGGGCAAGGGTGACTGGCTTTATGCCCGCGTCGAGGTCAGGGCAAAACTTCCCAAGGGACGGGGTACGTGGCCGGCAATATGGATGTATCCCACGGACGACATGTGCTACGGCGGCGGCTGGCCCGACTCCGGGGAGATCGATATCATGGAACATGTCGGGTACGAACAGGGAAGGGTTCACGCATCCACCCATTGCAACAAGTATTATTTCAAAACAAACAACCAGAAGACGGCCATCATCAATGTGCCAGACTGCTCCGAAGTGTTCCATGTGTATTCCGTTGAACGCTACCCGGACAGGATAGATATCTATCTGGACGATCAAAAGTATTTTACCTACAGGAATCCCGGAAAGGACTGGACGTACTGGCCTTTTGACAAGCCGTTTTTTCTAATCCTCAATGTTGCCATAGGAGGGGATTGGGGTGGCATAGGCGGAATCGATGAAAACATGTTTCCTGTTTCCATGGAAGTGGATTATGTCCGGGTGTATGACATGGGACTCCTCAAGGATGACAACGAACCCCCCAAGGCACCTGCGGGGCTGACGGCGAATCCTTTTTCCTCTTCGCTCGAATTGAAATGGGAGCCCTCGGTCGACAACATGGGTGTGCAATCCTATGAAATCTACAGGGGCGACGACCTGCTGGTTGAAACCACTTCGGGTAAAGCCGTGGTTTCCGGCCTGAAACCCGAGACCTCGTATTCCTTCAGGATCCGGGCAAAGGATTTCAATGGGAATTATTCCGGTTTCTCTGAAGGCACCTTTACAACGACAAAACTCATCGTGTACGAGGTGAACCAGCAAATAGAGTCGGAACTGTATTCCGCCATGTCCGGCGTACAAACGGAAGAAACCACGGACACGGGCGGCGGCATAAACGTCGGCTGGATCGACAAGGGCGACTGGATCGAGTACGTGATCCACGTGCCCAAAGCGGGGAAATACCAGATTGATTTCAGGGTTGCCGCGAGTTCCGCCTCCGGTGAAGCGCAAATACTGGATGAAAAGGGCAAGGTCCTTTCGTCCACTGACCTCCCGGTTACGGGCGGCTGGCAGAACTGGGAAACCATCACTACAGAGCCGTTCCCATTACCCAAGGGCAATGTCGTGCTGAGGGTGTTTGCCGCCAAAGGCGGATTCAACCTCAACTGGATGATAGTGAAACCGGCGAAATAAGCATTCAAACAGCAAAGGCGGAGGATGAAAATCCTCTGCCTTTTTACCCCTTTATACTGCCCGCGGTCAGGTTGTTGATGATCTGCTTGGAAAAAAAGATGAAAACCCCAAGGAGCGGCAGTGAAGCCAGGGAATTGGAAAGTGCGATGGCACCATGGCCGCCGATCCTTTCCATGGCCGGCACCATGGCCCTTAAGGCGATGGGAAGCGTGAACATCTTCTCGTCCGTAAGGAAGAGGAGCGCGCCCATAAAGTCGTTCCAGTGCCCGATGAACGTGATGGTACCCAGCACGGCGATGGCGGGACGGATAAGCGGGATGACGATCATGAAAATCATGCGGAATTCCCCCACCCCGTCAATACGGGCGGCATCCAGGATATCCGTCGGAATCGAGTTCTGGATATACTGCCGCATCAGGATAATACCGAACGCGCTTGTCAACCCAGGGATGAGAAAGGGCCAGTACGTGTTGATCCATCCGAATGTCGTCATCATCTTGTAAAAGGGAATAATGTTGACGAAATGCGGCATCAGCATCGTCGTCAGGACAATGCCGAAGAAAAAGCGTTTGCCTTTGAATTCGAATTTCGAAAAAGCAAATCCCGCCATGGCATTGAAAAACACCTTGAGCGTCGTGCCCAATGTGGCGATGAGGACCGAATTAATAAAGGCCATATAAAATAACGGTACTTTCTGAAAAAGCAGTATGAAATTGTCGAAAAGGCTGTCCCCGAAAAAAATCTTAGGCGGCTGTTCGAATATCTCTCCGGGACCGAACGTGGAACCGACAATCATGAAATAATAGGGAAACGCGAAAATGAGAAGAAAAATGACCAGGATCAGGTAAATGACCACCCGACCGGTAATCCGGTAAATTTTACCGGCGAAAAGCCTGCCGGCGGTAAAAGTCCTGGTATTTTCCTCTAAACTCATGGCACTCCCCCATTTATACGAAACCCCTTGATGGTACTTTTTTCCTGATAGTAAACAAACAGATGGTTCTTTGCAAGTATATTTGAGGGTAAATTAGAGCCGTAATTGCGTTTAAAAAACTCTAAATAAGACAGGTTGTAGATGGTAACGCAAACAGAATATGTATTAGATACACTTTAAATCACATACTCATTTTCAAACAGAATTACCAATTAATACACGGTATATCATAATTCATATATAGTGCCATGAAAATTTCCAGTTATAGGTTTATTTAACAGAAAGAATATGATGCGGGTCATCAGACAGGATTATACCCGTCAGGATGTTCCTGTCGATGATTTACCCGGGCTTTATTGATAAACGATACATGATTGTGTTTAAAGGAATTAACACTTTATACTTTCACGAAAAAACTTCTATTTTTCGTTAACTATTATGTTGAAAAATTTCACCAATCTCTCTAATAATACTCATACCTCCAGTATGATATAAATCATACTTCTAGCCCATGTGCGGGGAAAAAAAAGTGAATTATTATATATATGTAAGATATCCAAAAAAGGTGTGTAAACCAGAAAGGGGAAAGGGGGTTAAGTATGTATAAAAATCCAGTCGGGTTCCAGTAACAATGCGTAGTAGTTTTCTTGGTTTTCATCATACCAATCAGGGGATTGCGTTGATGAAAAAAGCTCTTTTTAATTTGGCAAAATGTATTTGTTAAAAATGGAGGAAAAAATGAGAAATATTATAAAATGGAATTATGTATTTATTTGTATAATTCTGATTTTGCTTGTAACGTTTACAGCGGTTGCAAGGAGAAGAACCACGGCAACATCAACACCTACACCCGGCTCTGCGGCAGCGACACCCACACCGGCTTCGGGCGGCGGAACAACTACGGGCGCATTATGGGCGGACGAATTCAACGGTTCGGGATTGCCCAACTGGAACTTTGATCTCGGCGGCGGCGGCTGGGGCAACAATGAACTTGAAACCTATACAAATAGCACCGCCAACTGCAACCAGTCCGGCGGTTATCTCAATATCACGGCTATCAAGAGCGGTTCCAGCTACACATCGTCAAGGATCAAAAGCAAGTATAACCGGACATACGGCCGCATCGAAGGCCGGATGAAAATGCCCATGGGACAGGGACTCTGGCCCGCTTTCTGGATGCTGGGCACGAACATCGGCAGCGTAGGCTGGCCAAAATGCGGTGAAATTGACATCATGGAGCACATAAACAGCCAGTCAACCGTTTATGGTACCATGCATTGGGATACCAATGGGTACGCCTCATACGGTGGTTCAGTCGGCTGTTCCCCGCAGAATTTCAATACATATTCCATCATCTGGGATTCTAACGCAATCAGGTGGTTGATAAACGGCTCCCAGTACTGGGAAGGAAACATCGCTGGAAGCATCAATGGCACGGATGAATTCCACAGGAATTTCTTCATCATACTGAACCTGGCTGTGGGCGGAAACTGGCCCGGCTCGCCAAGTTCATCAACGGCTTTCCCTGCCGTATTCCAGATTGACTGGGTAAGATGGTACGCCCAATAAGAAAGATTAAGGTTCAATTCTGCAGGGTATATGAGTTAAAGTAACCTTACATAACTTTACCGGCCGGGACTCACAAGGAAGTCCCGGCCGGTTTTTTTTTGTTCTAAACAGCATTGATTGAAGAACCATTAACAATTAAAGTGAAAAAGCTTGCATCGTATATTGGCCTAAGCTACAATTTAATACATGTGTGACAGGTTACAGTTATGGCCGTGTCCGTAATCCCTTATATGGCTGCATTTTTCAGGTCGAACCACCCGGGGAATATACTAAAGGAGATACAATGAAAAAAATATTGATACCAGTCATTTGCCTGTTGTTGTGTATCGTATTTCAGCTGTTCAGCGAAACGGACATTGAGGCAAAATTCAAGGAAGCGGGACAGTTCTATTCAGAGCAGCAATATGATGAGGCATTGAAAATCCTGGATGAACTGAAAAAAGAGAAAATAAGCAATGAAAAATTATTTTACTACTACGGAATGATTTATTACGAAACAGACCGGATGGAGGACGCGGAACTCAATTTTAGGAAAGCCATTGAAATTAATCCTGAATTCGCCCCTCCTCATATTGAGATGGGTGTCATCATGATTAATAAACGCAAGCTTCCGGAGGCCAAAAAATACTGTTCCCCGCCAGCTCGCGTTTCCTGAATTGACACAACCCCGATAGCTTGTATTTCCAGACAATTCCAGATACCTTTCCTATAG